>NZ_JADYXG010000005.1:0-181472 GCF_015864415.1 Pseudoalteromonas sp. SCQQ13
CTTCTTGCTCTGGCGTAGGATTTAGCCTGTAGTTGTATCTAAGCGTCTTTTTCATATACTGTATAGACTACTGTATGAAAATAAGTTGTCAAGATGGAATATGAAACTAAATCTCACTGTAACTATTTAATAGCGCTACATTTAATACTTGTGGTTAAATATAGAAAACAATTGTTAAAAGGTGATGTAGGTGATTTTGTAAAACAAAAAATCACTGAAATTGCAGAGCGCTCAGAATTTAATATCGAAGAGATCGAGGTGGACAAAGATCATATACACATATTGCTAACGATCTCTCCCAATATTAGCGTTGCGAGTTACGTTAGGAGAATTAAACAATCTACAATGCAAAGTCTATGGTCGAGATTTAAATGGTTTAAAAAGCAATTCTGGGTTAAAAAAACATTTTGGTCTGACGGATATTTTGTTTGCTCTGTTGGAAATGCGGCTGCTGATACAATTCGAAAATACATTCAAGAGCAGGGCTAACTATTCCGATAAAAACCAATAACGCAATTGCAAATCAATATCATTTAGATTAAGTTAAACGCTTTATTTTTGAACCTTTTGGAAAACACCATGTCGTCCTCTAAAGTTTTGCGTTTATCTAAACTAAGCCTTATTACCTCTTTAATTTTATCTGGGCATGCATTTGCAAAAAACGATAAAAGCGAGCAGCAAATTGAAAAGATTGCTGTGTATGGTCAACATCATAAAAACTATATTACCGAAGAAGCACAATCGGCAACCAAACTAGGTTTAACCATAAAAGAAACTCCGCAGTCTATTTCAGTTGTTTCTCGCGCTTTAATGGATGATTTTTCACTCGATGATATAAACGCAGTGCTAGAAAGCACGCCGGGTGTAACGGTAGAGCAAATAGAAACCGATCGTACTTATTTTAAAGCCCGTGGCTTTGATATTACAAATTTTCAAGTTAATGGTTTAGGTATTCCACAAAGCTCGGGATCAATTCAAGGCAGCCTTGATACCTCAATTTACGACCGTGTAGAAATAGTTCGTGGCGCGAACGGTTTAATGACAGGTACAGGTAACCCTTCTGCTACTGTAAATATGGTGCTAAAAAAACCAACTTACACAACCCAAGCTAATGCATCTGTTTCGTACGGCTCATGGAATAAAAAACGCTTAGATTTAGATGTATCAACGCCTATTAATGAAGAGCATGCTGTTAGAGCTGTATTTACCAAACAAAAAGCCGACTCATATCTAGATCGCTACGAAACAGATAAAACCGTTATTTATTTAGCCTACGAGGGAAAGTTAACCGATAACACCCTGCTAAGTGTTAACTACGTTAATCAACAAAAAGATGCCGATAGCCCACTTTGGGGTGCACTACCACTTTATTATACCGATGGCACACCAACAGACTATGACGAATCAACTAGCACTGCGGCTGACTGGTCTTACTGGGATAACAGTGCCGAGCAAGTATATGTAACGCTTGAACAAAATTTATCAGCAACATGGGTGGCTAAAGCGCGTTACGCTCATGTTGAAAACGAGCAAGACTCTGAATTATTTTATGTATACGGTACCCCTGATAAAGACACCGAACTTGGCTTAATCGGTTACGCAAGCCGTTATGATTATAGCGATAAGCACGATTTATTTGATCTATATGCGAGTGGTAAATTTGATTTATTTGGCCAAGAGCACGACTTGTCATTGGGTGTTAGCCAAGCAAAAATGGATTACACCGAGCAATCTCTTTACGATTACACCACAGGGAATGGTTTTCCGGCAATGCCGTCACTTAAAACGTGGGATGGCGTAATACCACAAGCAACACTTACAGATAGTGTAAATGGTAGCAATATAACTAATGAGCAAAAATCTGCTTATATTTCTACTCGTATCAAATTAAGCGAACCTTTAAGTCTACTAGCTGGTGTGCGTTACACTGATTGGAAAACAACAGGCACAGCTTATGGCGTTGCGCAAACACAAAGTGACTCACAGCTAATACCCTACATTGGCACTGTGTATGACTTTAACGAGTCTTTATCGGCTTATGCAAGCTACACAGAAACATTTGTGCCGCAAAAGGAGCTTGATATAAATGCCAACCAACTTGCACCTATTACAGGTAAAAGTAGCGAACTAGGTGTTAAAGCCCAGCTTTTAGACGAGCAAGTTTTTGTAACACTTGCTTACTTTGATACAAAACAAGATGGCCTTGCTATCGCTATACCTAACTCATTACCCGACGATACTCGTTACTACGCAGCGGATGGTATTAACAGTAATGGTTTTGAAGTAGAGCTAAGCGGTAAGTTTACAGATGACTTGAGTGCAAGCATTAGCTTTAGTAATTTAAGCATTGATGGCGATGACACAGTAAAAGATTACACCCCAGAAAATCAACTCAAGGTGGCAGCAATCTATCAAGCTCCTTTCATTGATGGTTTATCGTTTGGTGCAAATTATCGCTGGCAAGATTCAACAAGCCGAGTCCAAGTCAGAGATACTAACAAAATCGCAAGCGTGACTACAAAGCAAGATGCCTACGGATTACTTGATTTAATGGCAACTTATAAATTGAGTGAAAATATAGGCGTTACTTTTAATATTAATAACACCACAGGTGAAAAATACTTACACAGCCTATATTGGGCTCAAGGTTACTATGGTGCACCGCGTAACTACGCTCTATCTGTAAATTGGCAGTTGTAAATTTAAACCAAAAAAAAGCGCTAACCATCACTGGTTAGCGCTGCTTTAAAGCTCGGGTCAAATCAAGCTTAAATATTTAATACTGCTTAAAGGTCAGCTTCATCGCCTAACTTATCTTCACCATCGTCTGGTTCAATAGTTGCTTTAAGTAAAAGCATTTCGCGTAACTTGCCTTCAATTTCGTCTGCGATTTCTGGGTTTTCTTTTAAAAACTTAATTGAATTAGACTTACCTTGGCCAACTTTATTACCACAGTAACTGTACCAAGCACCTGCTTTTTCAACAATTTTGTGCTTCACACCTAAGTCAATTAGCTCGCCTTGTTTAGAAATACCTTCACCATACATAATGATAAATTCGGCTTGCTTAAATGGCGGTGCTACTTTGTTTTTAACAATTTTAACCCGGGTTTCGTTACCAACAACCTCATCGCCTTCTTTTACCGAACCAATACGACGAATATCAATACGTACCGATGCGTAAAACTTAAGTGCGTTACCACCCGTTGTTGTTTCTGGGTTACCAAACATTACACCAATCTTCATACGGATTTGGTTAATGAAAATACATAAGGTGTTCGAGCGTTTAATATTACCTGTTAGCTTACGTAATGCTTGCGACATTAAACGTGCTTGTAAGCCCATGTGCGAGTCGCCCATGTCGCCTTCAATTTCAGCTTTTGGTGTAAGTGCTGCAACCGAGTCAATAATAACTACGTCAACCGCGCTTGAGCGTACTAGCATGTCACAAATTTCGAGTGCTTGTTCGCCAGTATCTGGTTGCGATACAAAAAGCTCATCTATGTTTACACCAAGCTTTTGTGCATAAACTGGATCAAGAGCATGCTCAGCATCAATAAAGGCACATGTTTTGCCTTCTTTTTGTGCTTCAGCGATAACTTGCAAAGTAAGCGTTGTTTTACCAGACGACTCAGGACCATATACTTCTACAATACGCCCCATAGGTAAGCCACCTATACCTAAGGCAATATCGATACCTAATGAGCCTGTAGATACAGATTCAATGTTTAACGCTTTGTTATCACCCAATTTCATAATTGAGCCTTTACCAAATTGACGTTCAATTTGTGATAAAGCCGCGTCCAACGCTTTTTGTTTGTTATCGTTCATTTTACTCTCCAAATCCAGCTAATGCGACAAGTATACTGTATGAAATCACAGTATCAAGTTAATTTTATTATTTTATCTGCTCTATTATAGTTTTTAAAGAAAATACAATAGCTTGCAGTCTAACCTGTGCTCTATCGCCGGTAAATACTTGTTTAAATACCAGCTGCTTGTCGTTAATGTGTAGTCCAAACCATACTAAGCCTACCGGCTTATCTGGGGTTGCTCCTCCTGGGCCTGCAATACCCGATACAGTAATTGCAATATCGGCATTAGTTGCTGCAATTGCGCCTAAAGCCATCTCACGCACCGTTTGCTCGCTTACCGCCCCATATTGCGTTAATGTGGCGGCACTTACATTTAGTAAATCTTGCTTTGCTTGGTTACTGTAAGTTACAAATGCACGGTCAATATAGGCAGAGCTTCCAGGGGTGTCGGTAAGTGCATAACTTACCCCGCCACCAGTACATGACTCAGCAGTAGTGATCCATAAGCATTTATCCGTTAAAATAGCGCCTAATTGCGCAGCAAGTGTTTTAATCTCTTGATGTAATTCCATATTCAGCCTTTGGGTAAATACATGTCGTTTGATCTTTATGCTCCACACACTATAAAACAACAAACCCCTATGATGCAGCAGTATCTAAAAATAAAATCAGAGCATCGCGATATTTTATTGTTTTATCGGATGGGGGATTTTTATGAACTCTTTTTTGATGACGCAAAACGCGCCGCTCAATTACTCGATATTTCGCAAACTCAGCGCGGTAAAGCCGGTGGCGATCCTATTCCTATGGCCGGTGTACCTTATCATGCCGTAGAAAACTATTTAGCCCGTTTAGTGCAAATGGGCGAATCTGTTGCTATTTGCGAACAAGTAGGCGATCCGGCTACCAGTAAAGGGCCTGTTGATCGCAAAGTGGTGCGTATTGTCACCCCAGGTACTATTTCTGATGAAGCCCTACTGCAAGAGCGCCAAGACAACTTACTTACCAGCGTATGGCAGAGTAAAAATGGTACTTATGGCATTGCTTATCTTGATATTAACTCGGGTCGTTTTAACGTTGTAGAAGTTAGTACCGACGAGGCATTTACTTCAACTATACAACGCCTCGCCCCTGCAGAATTACTGTATAGCGAAAGCTTCGAAAATGTTCATTTAATTGAGCACATTAAAGGCGCGCGTCGCCGCCCTGAGTGGGAGTTTGATTTAGACACCGCCCAGCATTTATTGTGTGAGCAATTTGGTACAAAAGATTTAGTCGGTTTTGGCGTTGATAAAGCCCACTGCGCCTTAGTTGCCGCAGGTTGTTTAATGCAATACGTTAAAGACACTCAACGTATTGCATTACCCCATATTCGTGCCATTACTCTTGAACACAACGAGCATGCCGTTATTTTAGATGCTGCTACTCGTAAAAATTTAGAGCTGACCGTTAATTTATCAGGTGGATTTGAAAACACGCTAGCGCAAGTACTTGATAAAACAGCAACCCCTATGGGATCTCGTTTACTTAAGCGCCGTATTCATACCCCGGTGCGTAATAAAGACGAGCTAAACTCGCGGTTAAACGCTATTAGCGCAATTTTAGATGTACAGCTTTGTGGTGAGCTACACGAATCATTAAGAGAAATTGGCGACGTAGAACGTGTTATTGCCCGCCTTGCTTTGTGCACTGCTCGTCCTCGCGATTTAACTCGTTTGCGCAGCGCCTTACAAGCACTTGCACCGCTGCATACTTTATTAAACGATGCCAGCGATCCGCGCATTGCCAGCATTATTAAGCAATCGCCTGAGCTACCTGATTTACAAGCGCTATTAGAGCGTGCAGTAATCGAAAACCCGCCGGTACTTATTCGCGACGGTGGTGTAATTGCCCCTGGTTATAACAGCGAGCTTGATGAATGGCGTAACTTAAGCAAAGGCGCAACCGATGTGCTTGATCAGTTAGAGTTACGAGAGCGTGCACGTACAGGGATCAGTACCCTTAAAATTGGTTATAACCGAGTACACGGCTTTTTTATTGAAGTTAGTCGCGCCAATGCGCATTTAGTGCCTGCCGATTATATTCGCCGCCAAACACTTAAAAATAATGAACGCTATATTATTCCTGAGCTAAAAGAGCACGAAGACAAAGTACTTGGCAGCCAGTCAAAAGCATTAGCGCTCGAAAAGCAGCTTTACGAAGAGCTATTTAGATTTATTGCGCCGCATATTGAGCAATTACAAATAATGGCAGCCGCCCTTGCCGACTTAGATGTGCTAAATAACTTAGCAGAGCGTGCACTTACACTTAACTACGCTAAGCCGATACTTTGCGATAACGACAACATAAGCATTAAACAAGGTCGTCATCCTGTGGTTGAGCAAGTAATGAAAGAACCCTTTATTGCCAACCCAGTAGAGCTAAATGCACAACGTAAAATGTTAATAATTACCGGTCCAAACATGGGTGGTAAATCAACCTATATGCGCCAAACTGCACTTATAGTGCTAATGGCTCATATTGGCAGTTACGTACCCGCAGACAGCGCTAAAATAGGCAATATTGACCGTATATTTACTCGCATTGGCGCAAGTGACGATCTCGCCTCAGGGCGTTCTACCTTTATGGTAGAAATGACCGAAACCGCCACGATTTTAAATAATGCCACAGCGCAATCTTTGGTATTAATGGATGAAATTGGCCGCGGAACAAGCACTTACGATGGGCTTTCGCTTGCGTATGCTACTGCCGATCATTTAGCGTCAAAAATATCAGCAAAAACCTTGTTTGCCACCCACTACTTTGAGTTAACCGAGCTTGCAGAGCAAACGCCTGGGCTGGTAAATGTGCACCTTGATGCCATAGAGCATAACGACACTATTGCCTTTATGCACACGGTACTTGATGGCGCAGCAAGTAAAAGCTTTGGCTTACAAGTTGCTGCACTTGCTGGCGTACCCAAGTCTGTAATAAATCAGGCAAAACAAAAGCTTAAACTACTCGAAAATCACCAAAGTGTCACCGCGCCTAATATTGAGCAGCAAGCATTTACCTTTAATAATCAAGCCCAACAAATTAGCCCTTCTGAAGTAGAATTGCAGTTAACGGCTATCGATCCTGATAATCTATCACCGCGACAAGCTCACGATTTACTCTATAAATTAAAAGCACTTCTTTAATTTACAAACAAAAAAAAGCTGAAGAATAAAACCTTCAGCTTTTTTACACATAACATGGTACTTTATTAAAACTTACGCAAAGTGCTCAAATAAACTCTCTGTGCTTAAGCCTTCTTGTTGCAAAATATCTTTTAAACGACGTAATGCTTCTACCTGAATTTGTCTAACGCGTTCACGGGTTAATCCTATTTCACGGCCAACATCTTCAAGCGTTGATGGCTCATAGCCTAATAAACCAAAGCGACGGGCTAACACCTCACGCTGCTTTGGGTTTAGCTCTCCTAACCAGTCAACAATGTGTTTATTCATATCGTTATTTTGTACTTCGCCCTCAGGACCAACATTGTTGTCATCGGCAATAATATCGAGCAAAGCGGTATCGTTTTCGCCGCCGATCGGCATATCAACCGAGGCTATTTTTTCATTCAAGCGCAGCATTTTGGTGACATCTTCAACCGGCTTATCTAAACAAGCTGCTATTTCTTCGGCGGTTGGTTCATGATCTAATTTTTGAGTTAGCTCGCGCGCGGTACGTAAATATACGTTAAGTTCTTTTACTACATGTATTGGCAAGCGAATAGTGCGCGTTTGATTCATAATGGCGCGTTCTATCGTTTGGCGTATCCACCATGTTGCATAAGTAGAAAATCGAAAGCCACGCTCAGGATCAAACTTCTCTACGGCGCGAATTAAGCCTAAGTTACCCTCTTCAATTAAATCAAGTAACGCTAAACCTCGGTTGTTATAACGACGAGCAATTTTTACTACAAGGCGCAAGTTACTTTCAATCATGCGCTTGCGAGACGCTTCGCACCCTTTTAAAGATTTACGAGAAAAAAACACCTCTTCCTCAGCGCTTAACAACGGAGAAAAACCAATTTCACCTAAATAAAGCTGAGTAGCATCTAAATTTTTAGTGACTTCTTCTTTGACAAAAACGTCATCATCCACAGCTTCAAGCAGCGGTGTTGAATCATCATCAACAGCAGTTTCATCTAATTTATTATCTACGAGGGTGTTTTTATCAACTTTTGCTGCATCAGCCATAAGACTTCTCCTGAGCAAGTTATCAATATCTTTAAAAATTAGGGAAGGTACTTAGCAGGATTTACAGCTTGCCCTCGGTAGCGAATTTCAAAACGAAGTGCCGTTACCGCAGATTCTGTATTTCCTATCTCTGCTATTTTTTGTCCAGCCTTAACTTCCTGTTTTTCTTTAACAAGTAGTTTCGAGTTGTGTGCATAAGCACTCAAGTAGTCGTCATTATGTTTTAAAATAATTAAACTACCATAACCTCGAAGCGCATTACCCGCATAAACCACTGTTCCTTGTGCGGCGGCTAAAACGGCAGCCCCTTTTTTATTAGCAATCTGTAAACCTTTGTAGCCATTTTCCTTGTTCGAAAAGCGTTGTGTTATTTTGCCTTTTGCTGGCCAAAACCACTGCACTTTACTACTCGACAAATGCTTAGAGTTACTAATTTTTTTATTGGCTTGTTTCTGAACATACCCTCGTTGTTTAGGCTTATCAAGCTCTTTCTTTGATTTATTGTTATTTTTTTGTGAAGTTTTTGCGAATTTTTTAATAGGAGGAGTGTATTTTTTTGTCTTTTTGTCTTTTTTTGCTATGGCAGAAAAGGAAATACTCTGCCCGGGGAATATTGTGTAAGGTGCTGGTATTGAATTATTTTTTGCTAAGGTTCTAACATCTTGGCCTGCACTAAATGCAATTGAATAAAGTGTATCGCCTTTTTGAACAGTATATTTATCGCCATTAATGTTAATTTTTCTGCCGTAATTATTAACATCATTATTTAAACTACTGACAGGCGCCGGAACATGGCTAGACGAGCAAGCAAAGAGCAAAATACTAATAAATAAAGCAACATAACATTTTATTTGTTTATTCACTGTATTTAGCTCCTTATGTTAATAACATTATTTTATAGTGCTTAACGTAATAAAATGTATGCAACTGCAATTAAAAGCACAACTGCCCATCCAAGCACTTCAATGTATTGACGTAATTTTTGCTCCATTTTAACACCGCCCCACTTCATCAGTGCAGCAACTAAAAAGAACCGAGCGCCTCGCCCTACTGCAGACGCAATTAAAAACGGCAAAAATGCCATTTGTAATACCCCTGCGCCTATAGTAAATACTTTATAAGGAATAGGCGAAAAACCGGCTATAAATACCACCCACACGCCATAGTTTTTAAACCAATCAAGTGCAATATCAAATTTATCTTGCCAGTGCATTTGTACTATAAGTGGCTCAACAACCGGTTCAAATAACCAAAACCCGAGTAAATAACCTACTATGCCACCAACAACAGACGCTATAGTGGCAAAACTTGCAAACCGCCATGCTTTTTTAGGCTGAGCAAGCGACATTGGTGCCAGCATTACATCAGGAGGGACAGGAAAAAACACAGACTCTGCAAAGCTCATTGCAGCTAAATAACGCTCAGCATGACGGTGCTTAGCCCACACTAGAGCCATATCGTATAACTTAGTAAACAACTTCAAAATGAATTCCTATTCAATATCACCAGCGACTAGCGGTACAAATCTAACCGGCGCAATTACGTGTTCTGTGTAGTTATTGCCATTGCGAATAACCATAGTTAATTTTTGCTCTTGCTCGCCAATTGGGGCAAGTAACACACCACCATCTGCTAATTGAGCTAATAGATCTTGCGGGATTTTAGCCGCGGCTGCGGTGACTATAATGCCGTTAAACGGCGCTTGCGACTCCCAACCTTGCCAGCCATCGCCATGTTTCATTGCCACATTATATAAATCGAGCTGATGTAAACGGCGCTTAGCTTGCCATTGTAATGCTTTAATACGCTCTACTGAGTAAACCTTGGTAAATATTTTAGCCAGTATTGCCGTTTGATAGCCCGATCCCGTGCCTATTTCTAGCACCTTGTCGCGCACACCAGCTAATTGCAACAGTTCGGTCATACGCGCCACAATATAAGGCTGCGAAATAGTTTGCCCTTGGCCTATTGGTAACGCAGTATTTTGATACGCTTTATGTTGCAGCACGTCACCCACAAATATATGTCGTGGTATTTGTGCAATCGCATCTAGTACTTGCGTATCCTCAACACCTTCACGCTGTAATAGCGCTGATAGCGCCTTGGCGCTGCGGGTATAATTAGCCAGCACGGTTTATCTCCAAATCAGCTAACCACTCCCCTACCGCTTTAATACTCTCGTTAGCGGTCATATCAACACTCAGTGGGGTAACCGAGGCATAGCCATTATTAATTGCATGAAAATCGGTACCTTCACCTGCATCACTTTCTGTCCCTAAAGATCCGTACCAGTAAATATCTCGACCCCAAGGATCGGTTTGCTTGGTCATGGTTTCGGCTTTATGGCGCGCACCCAAACGCGTTACCTGCACGCCTTTTAATTCGCTTAGAGGAATGTCGGGTACATTAATATTTATAATTTGATCTTTTGGTAGCGGATGCGACGCTAAACCTTTAATAATACTTATAGTTACCGCTGCCGCCGTTTCAAAATGCTCGCCGTGGTGCGAACACAAAGACACCGCAATAGCAGGCAAACCTAAATGGCGTCCTTCTGTTGCTGCAGCTACCGTGCCTGAGTACAAAGTGTCGTCACCTAAATTAGCGCCGTGGTTTATACCTGCGACCACTAAATCGGGCATTTCATCAACAAGCTGGTTAACGCCTAAATGCACACAGTCAGTAGGTGTACCATTAACCGATATAAAGCCATTTTCAAGCTTTGTAGCACGCAGTGGGTTAAGCAAAGTTAACGAGTTACTTGCACCACTGCAGTTACGGTCGGGGGCAACTAAAGTGACTTCGGCAATTTGCATTAATGCTTGATATAACACCGCAATACCTTTAGCGCCTACACCATCGTCGTTACTTAATAGGATCTTCATCTTTGCTGTCCTTTTCTTTTCGCTCGCGTGGGCTTGCGTCTGTGTAATCCACCAGCTCACGTAATAATGCCGTAGCAAAACAGCCTTTTGGTAAACCAAAACTTAACTTCAAAGTGCTTTCATCTATGGTTTCTACGCTAAAATCTTGCGGGATTAAACGCAGCATTCTGCGCTCATTTTTTAGCCCTAACTCGCCTAAACCATCGCACCAAGACTGATAAGGCCCAAGCCATACTTTTTCTTGTTCGGTGAGCCCTTTTTCGCTTTTACCTACCATAGGTGCCGACATCATAATATCGCCAGAGGCTAAGCGGGCAATATTTTCATCGCTAATAGCGTCTTCAAAAAAGGCGTTACTGCCGCTGAGCATAAATACTTCACGGTGCATGGTTTTAGCTAAACCATGCTCCTTTACTCGTAAACTTACGAGTTGATTAAATACATGCGAGCGCGCTGCAGAAATAATAATACCGCGTAATTTTTTATCGCGAATACGCTCACCTGCAAACATTTTTTCAGCCATTACCAGGTTATGACCATCACGGCCAAAGCGTTGCTCGCCAAAATAGTTAGGCACGCCACTGCGTACCGCATTAATACGGCACAAAATATCCAGAGGATCGGTAACATTGCGCAGCGTAATAGTAAATTTATTACCTTTATGACAGCCCGTTCTCAGTTTACGTTCGTGGCGTTGCTGCGATACAACAAACACGCTTTCGCTGTTTAAATCACTAAAATCAATCGGTTTTTTAATGGGTACTTTTACACTAAACCACTGCGAACACACTCCGTGGCGATCTTTCATCCCGGCATAACTTACATCGCGTGGTGATACCCCAGCTCGCTGCGCAATTAACTTTGCTACGTACTGGGTGTTTTCGCCTTTTTTTACTACTTGCAAACAAACATGCTCGCCGCTACCGGTAAACTCAATGCCTAAGTCTTCATCTACCATAAAGTCTTCGGCTGTGGTTTTAAAGTCAGCTTTTGATAACGGTGCGCCGTATAAATAATTTAAATCGCTCATGCGTTTGTTTTACTCATTGACTCTTTGTTCATAATTACCACTGCATGGCTCGAAATGCCTTCTTTTCGCCCTTCAAAACCGAGCTTTTCGGTGGTTGTAGCTTTAACATTTATTTGCGATAGTTCGCAGTTTAAATCACTTGCAAGGTTGCTACGCATAGCTTGAATATGAGGCAACATTTTTGGCGCTTGTGCCACTATAGTTACATCTCCATTGCCCAATACATAACCTTGCTCTTTAGCTAAGCTCACCACATGACGCAGTAATATTCGGCTGTCGATATTTTCATATTCACTGGCCGTATCTGGAAAGTGTTTACCAATGTCGCCCATTGCAAGCGCGCCTAAAATAGCATCGCACAGAGCATGAATAGCAACATCGCCGTCGGAGTGCGCTAAAAAACCTTGCGGATAATCAATCTTTTCGCCGCCGATAGTTAATGGGCCAACACCGCCAAATTTATGCACGTCAAAACCATGACCAATTCGTATCATAATGCATTCTCGTTTTGTTGTTTTTGAAGTAAAAAACCAGCCAAGTCTAAATCCTCAGGAGTGGTTATTTTAATATTATCGCTACGCCCTGGTATTAATTTTACTGGCTTGTTAGCCCATTCAATGGCGCTTGCTTCGTCGGTAATAACTGCGCCGCTTGCCAGTGCATTTTGCAGCGCATTTTTAAGATCTTCGTATTTAAAAAACTGCGGAGTAAGGGCTTGCCATAAATCATCTCGGGGTACGGTTTGCTCAGCATAAATATGGCCACGTTTTATAGTGTCTTTTACTTTACTGGCTAAAATTCCGCCTTCATCGGCGCTTATACACTCATTTATAAGTGTATTTATGTCGTCAATAGTAACTAGCGGGCGGGCAGCATCGTGCACAAGTACCCAGTCAGGCGGGTTGGCGGCTAAAAAAAGCAAACTATTTAAAACGGAATCTGCACGCTCTTTACCGCCACAAGTACGCACAATGCGCGCATCAATCACTGGCAATTGCTCAAAGTAAGGATCGTTTTCATTTAGGGCTACAACAATTGTATTAAGCTGCGCTAAAGCAGATAATTTTGTGAGCGTATGCTCTAAAATAGTTTTACCTGCTAATTTAATATACTGTTTAGGTGCATTATGTTTCATTCTGCTACCAACCCCGGCAGCAGGTATAATGGCAGCTATAGTTGGTTTATTTGTCATATTATTGTTGAGCTGGTAAAACACGTATAAATGTTTCGCCCGCTTTAATCATTCCTAATTCGTTACGTGCGCGCTCTTCTATGCCTTCATGGCCAAGCTTTAAATCTTCTATATCGGCGGTTAATACTTTATTGCGTTTAATCAATTTTTCGTTAGTTTGTAAATGAGATGCAACCGCACTTTTTAAGCGTGTGTAGTCTTGTACGCCATTATGGCCAAACCACAATCTATACTGCACAAACAGTGCTAAACATAACAAGCCAACCTGAAAAAACCGCATTTAACACTCCTTATTTTAAATTCAAATAAACTTATTTAATTAACCAAGTTACGTTTGTAATCGTTTTACATTGCGCCAATTTATACTTCCTGCCAGTAGCATTTCGCGCAGCGATAAAACCCGTGGCAAACAACGCTTTGAAAACTGCCATTGGTGCCCGCAACACGCCGCGGTTAATGACACTTTACTCGGCGTTAATAATTGCGCGTTTGGCAGCTCAAGTCCCTGCCCCGAAAACGCAAACCAACCTAGCTCATTACAATGCACTTTATTGTCGCTTACTTGGTCTAGGCTGTCTATTCTAACGCGAATTTGCTCATCACTACGTACTAAAATAGGAATTATTAATCCGACTTTGGCATTATGTTGATAAAAAAGTTCATTTGCTTGAATGTTAATCTCTGGTGGGGTCGGTTTTTGCTTTGCAAGCCAAGAGCCATTTTGCGAATCTAGTTTAAAAGGCGAGCTTGTATTAGCAACTAATGTGGCAGCACGTTCAATGTAATAAGGTAGACTTTTTAATTGGCGACGCAGCCTATCGCTATTAGGCTCAGCGACTAAACGCTGAACCTCACGTTGATAAAATGCATTACACAATTGTGCATATAACACTTTTTTTGCATCGGCTTGCCACATTTCAACTTGTTGTGGCGCGCCAACAGGCTCATTTTTTGCTGCCAATTGCCGTACTCAAAAACACTTAGGTAAATGTTTTATAACACAGTACTGCATAATTTTTAAGCGCCGAGTGCTAAATTAAGCGCTTGGCTTTTCACCTAATTTAGCCATGCCCGACTCTAAAAACTGCACTACAGTATTGCGTTTTTTACCTATGAATAAACTGCCGTCGGCTAAAAACATAAAGTTTTGCCAGTTGCGTTTAAACACATCAAAGGTGGTTTCAATAATATTGTCGCGTGCCATGCAAAAATAAACAGTGGTATTAGCTTGCCAATCTAAGTGCGCTAAAATAGCTTCGGGAAGTTGTTCATCGCCGTTTTCCCATGCGCTTTCCCAGTTTACTTCTTGGCTATAACTTTCATCTTGACCACACCAATCTGTTTTATCAAAAAAATCAGGGTGATCAAACTCACGGCTCACCATAGTTGTCCACAGTACAGCTGCGCGCTCAAGGCTCATAGGTTTAATGTTTGCAGCATCGTCGGCTGAAACAGGCATGTCTTTATGGCGAAAAACCCATGCTTTTTTGTAATCATCTAGCGTAATATAGTTCATAGTATTGGCAAATTAGTTAGCATTAAAAGTGCAGAAACAAATTATACAAGAGATCAAAACATGACTACAGCAATAAAACCAATTTCCCTCAAATCAGGCATATACCAACACTACAAAGGGGCACAGTACAAAGTGCTTTATGTAGCCACTCACAGCGAAACCAGTGAGCAACTGGTAATTTACCAAGCGCTATACGGTGAGTTTGGTATATGGGCACGCCCTTTAGAAATGTTTAGCGAAACAGTTGAAAAAGATGGCAAAACTATTCCTCGGTTTAGCTACCTTGGTGAAGCCGGTTAACTATGGCATGATAGGATTATAAAAACTCATCTGACCTGTGACGAAAAGAAGGTAATAAAGTGCAATTTAATTCAACCGACAATTACATCGCCAGCTCTGCGCTTAAGCAAGCTGTAAACGCGGCTATTATGCTCGAAAAACCACTTTTAATTAAAGGTGAGCCGGGTACAGGTAAAACCATGCTAGCTGAAGAGCTGGCAAAAAGCTTAGATACCGAACTTATTCAGTGGCACATTAAATCGACCACCAAAGCGCAGCAAGGTTTGTATGAATACGATGCGGTTTCGCGCCTGCGCGACAGCCAGCTGGGCGACGAGCGCGTACACAATATTAGTAACTACATAGTCAAAGGCAAACTGTGGCAAGCATTTACTTACGCCGACCAACACGGTAAACGCCCTGTATTATTAATAGATGAAATAGACAAAGCCGATATTGAGTTTCCAAACGATCTACTGTTAGAGCTCGATAAAATGGAATTTCATGTTTACGAAACCAGCGAGCGAGTAGTAGCAAAAGAGCGCCCTATTGTGATCATCACCTCTAATAACGAAAAAGAGCTGCCCGACGCATTTTTACGCCGCTGCTTTTTTCATTACATTGATTTTCCATCTGCCGATGAAATGCAGCAAATTATTGACGTGCACTACCCTAACGTTAAGCAAGATTTAGTACGCCAAGCACTCGAAGTGTTTTTTAACCTACGCGAAGCAAACGGTCTTAAAAAGAAGCCATCTACCAGCGAATTACTCGACTGGTTAAAGCTACTTATGGCAGAAGATATAGACGCAAAAACACTCCACGACAAAGCTAAAAAAGGCGGTTTAATGCCAATGTTTGGCGCATTACTTAAAAATGAGCAAGACATAAGCCTAATCGAAAAACTCGCGTTTATGAGCCGCTAGGGCCTGTTGACCTTTCAGGATTAAAATTTGTTCTAACTAAGGACGATTTAATCGTGGCGCGAGGTTTGTAACCTAGTGGGCTAAGTAAAAGCCGAGCAACAAAGAGTTAATCGTCCCTAGGACGAACCTTCAGGCAGCGCGTGTTTGGTATTTATGCTGCGTTATCGCCTATTTATGGGGAATAACCACACTACATAGGCTCTGCCTTGCCTAAATACCAAACACACTGCTGCAAATTTAACCTCGAAAGATAAACAGGCCCTAACATGTTAGTACAGTTTTTTTTCACGCTGCGTAAATACCGTTTACCGGTAAGCCTGCGCGAGTTGCTTGATTTAATTAACGCCTTAAAAAAGGGTGTTATATTTGCCGACGTAGACGCTTTTTACCATTTAGCACGCACTATAATGGTAAAAGACGAAACGCACTTTGACCGATTCGACAAAGCCTTTAGCGACTACTTTAGTGGTATTGCCGACCTTGATTTGCTCGAGAGCTTAAAGCAACAGCACAACTTACCAGAAGATTGGCTGCGTAAAGAGTTTGAAAAAAACCTTAGCGATGAAGAAAAAGCCCAACTTAAAACCATGGGCGGCCTCGACGAGCTAATGAAAACCCTAAAAGAGCGCTTAGAAGAGCAACAAAAACGCCACGCAGGCGGTAATAAATGGGTTGGCACTGGCGGCACCTCACCTTTTGGTGCTTATGGCTATAACCCCGAAGGTGTGCGCATAGGCCAAGACGGCAACCGTAACCGCCAAGCAGTAAAAGTGTGGGATAAACGCGAATATCGCAATTTAGACTCCGACCGTGAAATTGGCTCGCGTACTATTAAACTTGCCCTTAAAAAGCTACGTAAATTTGCCCGCACTGGCGCCAGCGACACGCTAGATTTAAACGAGACCATTCGCGCTACCGCAAAACAAGGCGGTATGCTTGACGTAAAAATGGCACCAGAGCGCCACAATGCAGTAAAAGTACTCATGCTATTTGATATTGGCGGCTCAATGGATGACTACATTCATACCTGCGAAGAATTATTTAGCGCCGCCCATGGCGAATTTAAACATTTAGAGTTTTACTACTTTCATAACTGCCTATATGAGCACGTGTGGCAAGACAACCAACGCCGCCACTCAAACGTAATAGACACCATGACGCTAATTAATAAGTTTACCAGCGACTACAAAGTAATATTTGTAGGCGATGCCACTATGGGCCCGTACGAAATAGCCTACCCCGGCGGCTCGGTAGAGCACTACAACGAAGAGCCCGGCAGTGTATGGTTACAACGTGTCACAAATCACTTTGATAAAGTGGCTTGGCTCAACCCACAACCCGTTGAACACTGGCCGTACTATCAATCAATAGGTTTTATTAAAGAGCTGATGAACAACCGCATGTATGCGCTGAGTTTAGATGGAATAAGTAGAGCGATAAAAGAGCTGAGTTGATATTGCTATTAATGTCAGCTCAGTACAAGTAAATGTCACTCAAAAAGTAGTAAAGGCAGACGCGACTCCATTCTCTATTACTTTTGTGAGTGTTTAATGACATGTAACTGACTACAAGTAGATTATGGACCTAAGAAGTATGGATAAATCAGATAATGAAAACATAGCACACACGGTCAAACTTTATTTGTTTGAAGCGAAAGATCATCCAATAAATGATGAGTGTAGAAAGTATAAAATTCAGTTACTAGCATACTCATCGCTGGCATACTTTTTGTTACTATTCCTCAAAGGTCGAGAAATTACTTCTTTTTTAGGAATAAAGATTGATCCAGGAGTATCTTCTCTTACATTAGCTGGGGCACTATGTTTTATAATTGCTTACTATGTGTTTGTTTACTGGTTAACATTACAAGAATCAATCAACAGTTGGTGCATCAAAAGTGGTAAGTCATCAAGTCCTATTAAAAAACAAAATATTAGTGATACCTTTGATTTTATCCCTTCATCTTCTTTAGCAGTAAATAATTCGAAGGCTATTGCTGCACGTGAAGAGAGTAATGATGCTTTTTACAAAATAGATCGCTTAATACCAGAAGATTGGCGTGAAGAAAGTCTCAAAGCAGAGTTGGCAACACTTGAAAAGTTTACAAAGAACAATAACTTTAAAAATACCATTCCATCTAGCTATGAAAATCTAAGTGATACATATGAGCACTACTTCAATTCGCTAACTACAATTGCAATAACCTTTCAAGAGATGCATAAGCGCTTAAAGCTAGGAGGGAAAATAAATCAAAGTAATTTAGACGACGTTGAATATAAATTACAACAATTAAAAGAATTTTACGGAGATAACCAGCCTGAATTAGTTGTTGTACTCCCTATGGCAAGGCAAGTTCATCAAAAAATGAAATCGTTAGCTGATTATTACAGCGGAATCACGACAACATTCCAACAAGTTGAAAATGAAAGGTGTCAGATAATAAACAATATTTTGAAATCCAATGACTACTTGTCAGAGCAAATTTATACAAAATTAGATAGCTTATCTTTAAAAAGAAACTTTTTTAACGAAACATTGCCATATAAACTAATCCCTTTTGGTTACTCGAGTTTGGTAATACTTTTAACAGTATATTTTTTTGTTTGCCCAGCAGCTAAGTGAAGGAAACCCTCACTCGTATTTTTAGCTTGTTTAAGTGTAGCGAGAAAATAGGTATCAAACACTACATTGAGATCAAAAAATCACATTAAGGTCAGGTCTTTTTTTTGACTTTTAAGATAAATAAGCGGGTTTACCTAAATGCCTCATTCATTTTGATAAGGCTTATAAAACTCTACAACTCAGCTATATGATTCAATGTCTCAGGATGACGCTGCACAAGCTTTAATAAAGTAATTGCTTGCCCATTAGGCGCGCTACGTCCTTGCTCCCAGTTTTCGAGCGTTCTTGCTGAGGTATGTAGAATGTTTGCAAATACATCGCACGCCATAGTAAATTTTTCTCGAATATTCACTATTTCATCGGGTGAGATAGCAAGATCGTTGATATCATTTACTGTATGAGTACGCAATGTAAGCTTATCTTGTGAATGCGCTTTAGCATCAACAAGCGCTGTAGTTAATTCTGAAAACAAATCACGTTTGCTCATTGCGCCACACCTCTAAGAATTATTTCAATTGCTTTTTCTGACCTGCTGTTAAATCGGTTACTTCGTTTTTACTATAGATAGCTATATAGGTAATTAGCGTACAAATGCAATGTACGCTAATTTATTGCTTTATTGAATTTTTTTACTTACATCATCATCCACACAACAAATGCCACAGAAAAACCGACTAAGTACAGTAGCCCTACCCAGCTTAAACTTTTAAGTAGTACGCCGTGTTTAATGCTGGGCTCGGAGCGCACAAGGCTAAAGTTTAGCCAAGCAAATATAGGGGTGGTTACAAATGACAGTGTCATGGCAAAGGTAAGCATAGGACCTAAGGCTGATTCAAAAAATAAAATAACCGCCATACCAGCAAGTGCTTGCAGTATTAGCCATGTATTTAAGCTGTGTTTTGATTGCTTAAAACCAAGTAATTTATGCGATTCGTTTAAAGTACGCGCATAACCATCTAGTACCGTTAATGTGGTGCCAAACATACATAAAAAAGCAATGGCTGATACTAGCGGCCTTGCCCACTCACCAATGGTAAGTGCGTACATATCAATAAGCTGTTTGGCAAAAGCGACCCCACCGAGTTCTATATTACTGCTTTGCCCGTATTGCACTAATACACCTAAGCTAAAAAACACCAGCGCTAAGCCTGCGGTTAACCAGTAACCCACGTTAAAGTCGAATAAGCCTTCGCGTTTAGATATTGTTTGTTGTGTTTGTTTTTCTTTTAACCACAGTGAGCTAAGTGCGGATATTTCAATGGGGGCGGGCATCCAGCCCATTAGTGCCACCATAAAGCTAAGCATGGCTAACTCATACGGCGAAGGGCCTACATAGTCAGCAGGTGCCATTGGGCCATTACTAAAGGCAATAGCGAGTGCTATTAATGTTGCTAATGTAAGTAGCCCCATAATGCCTTTTGCCACGTTATCTAGCGCTTTAAAGTGCCCTAGCAAAAGTATGGTTAAGCACACGCCAAGTAAAATCCAACACAGCAGTGTTATTTCTATTGTGATAGGTAGTGCGTAATGCAACAAGCTTGCGGTGAGTAATAATACGCCTGCGGTATTAACGATAGCGGCAACAACATTAAGAACAATGAAGCTGTAAAAATAAAATGGCCCTTTGCTTTTATAACCCTCTACTAGGCTATTTTTGGTAGCGAGTGTGTACTCCATGCCAAAGCGAAAAAATGGGTACTTTAAAACGTTTACTACTAAAATAAGCCAAAATAATTGCCAGCCAAATATGGCTCCCGCTTGGGTTGATGCCACTAAATGTGAACCACCAATTGCAGCGGTTGCCATTAGAATTCCCGGCCCCAATGCATTTAAGCGAGTTTGCCAATTTGATACTACAGAGCGCATGTGTGTACTTACTGTTTATTTATAATAATGAATAAATTACAGAGTTTTAACGCAAAATGAAAGCTGAAAAGTATTAATAAATGAGGGGGTAAAACGAAGCTAATAAATAATGGTTTTAGGCCCTAAAAGTTAGGGCCTAAACTCTAAAAACGTTAACGAAGATCCATCTCTTGGATGATTTCGTGTGCAATTTCTGGGGTTGTTATTTCTGGTTTTTCATGCAAATTAGCTTTAATTTGCCCTTTGCGATGTTTTAGTGACGTATCTAGTTTTTTTGCGGCACTACTAATTGCTGGATACAGCACTTCGTTTTCGCCCTTAACCGATATACGTGCACCTTCGTAAATAGTGCTAATTTCCGCTTGAAGCTTGTTGTGAACTTTAGAAAGAATAATGTCGAGCGCGATCAAAGATGGAAAGTGATTCGCTATTTTTGAAAACTTTTCGTTTACGTGTTCTCTAATTGAATCAGTAACGTCAACATGGTGACCTGTAAGATTAATTTTCATTTTATATCCTTTTATGTGTTACTTCATAGTTAGTATTGGGGGCAATATGAATTAACACAAGGAGAAATGTAACTATTTAAGCAAATATTTGTTAGTAAAGCTGATTTAGATCACTCACTGAGCATTAAACATGCAAAAGCCCGCATTATACGGGCTCTTTAAGCGGTTAAATAACATACTAACCGCGTTGTATTTGTGCTATTAATCTGTGTATGAACAGCAATAATCAGCAAAATCGCTTACTTTTACCTTAAAGCTTACGTTTGCATCAACATTAAATGATTCGCCCGCATTAAATGTTTTCCACTCGCTTTCACCTGGCAATAAAATATCCCACTGCCCTGCTAATAATTCCATACATTCTTTTTGGTTAGTGTCGAACACAAACTCACCTGGTTGCATAAAGCCTAATGTTTTTGCTTCACCACTGCCTAATAAAACGGTTCGGCTTGACACTTTGCCATCAAAATACACATTGGCTTTTTTAATTACACTAACATTTTCGAACTTTGACATATTTAGCTCCTGCTAATAATTTAAGATTTTTATTTATAAATTTTATCGCACTACCTTGCCTGATAGCTTACTTTCTTGCAAGGAAAGCAGTATTGCTTTAAGTGAAGTTGTTTCATATTCGGGCATAAAAAAACCCGCAACATATGCGGGTTTTTCAATTGCTTACTTTATTTAATCAAAGGCGATTAAAAAAGTTCGTTTGCTTTGTTTACTATGTTCTCAACAGTAAAGCCAAAGTGCTCAAACAGCTCACCTGCAGGCGCTGACTCACCAAAGGTAGTCATACCTACTACTGCGCCATTTAGGCCAACGTACTTGTACCAGTAATCAGCAATACCTGCTTCTACTGCTACGCGGCGTGAAACAGATGCTGGCAATACACTTTCTTTGTATGCTGCGCTTTGCGTTTCAAAAGCATCAGTACACGGCATAGATACAACACGTACCTTTTTACCTTGCTTGCGTAGTTCGCTTGCAGAATCTTGTGCTAGTTGCACTTCAGAACCCGTTGCAATGAAAATAAGCTCTGGATTGCCGTCGCAGCTAAGGATGTAACCACCCTTTTTAACGTCGCTCAGTTGCTGTGCGTTACGTGCTTGTTGCTCTAAACCTTGGCGAGTAAAGATTAGTGATGTAGGACCGTCTTTACGCTCAATAGCTTGTTGCCATGCAATTGCCGACTCCACTTGGTCACATGGGCGCCAGTTGTATAAGTTAGGCGTTAAACGCATGCTAGCAATTTGCTCTACTGGTTGGTGAGTTGGACCATCTTCACCTAAACCAATTGAATCGTGCGTGTATACAAAAATGCTTGGTTGCTTCATTAATGCAGCCATACGTACGGCATTTTTTGCATATTCAACAAACATTAAGAACGTAGCACCGTAAGGAATAAAGCCTTTATGCAGCGCAATACCATTCATAATTGCCGACATACCAAACTCACGTACACCGTAGTAAATGTAGTTACCGCTTGCATCGTCGCGTGTTAAGCCTTTAGAGCCATCCCAAATTGTTAAGTTTGAGCCAGCTAAATCGGCTGAGCCACCCATAAATTCTGGTAATAACGGGCCAAATGCATTTAATGCATTTTGCGACGCTTTACGCGATGCAGGGTTTGCAGGGTTTGCTTGCAGCTCTTCAATGTACGCTTGAGATTTTTCAGCCCAATCGCCAGGCAGTTCGTTGTTAATACGACGCTTGTATTCTGACGCTAGCTCTGGGTATGCTTTTGCGTATGCTGCAAATTTTTCATCCCAGCTTGATTCAAGCTGTTGACCTTTTTCTTTGCTATCCCATTGTGCATAAATGTCTGCAGGGATTTCGAATGCATCGCCAGTCCAACCTAAAAATTCGCGAGACGCTTTAATTTCGTCCTCACCAAGTGGTGCACCATGGCAGTCGTGGCTACCCGACTTATTAGGTGAGCCGTAACCAATAATTGTTTTACAACAAATTAGTGATGGCTTATCGGTAACACTTTTAGCTTCTGCGATTGCAGCACTTATAGCATCGCTGTCGTGGCCATCAACACCGCTAATTACATGCCAACCGTATGCTTTAAAGCGAGCTGGCGTATCATCGGTAAACCAACCTTCTACTTCGCCATCGATTGAAATGCCGTTGTCATCCCAAAATGCAACAAGTTTACCCAGACCTAATGTGCCTGCAAGTGAACCAGCTTCATGAGAAATACCTTCCATTAAGCAGCCGTCGCCCATAAATGCATAGGTAAAGTGATCAACAATATCGTGACCTTCACGGTTAAACTGTGCAGCTAGCGCTTTTTCGGCAATTGCCATACCTACTGCGTTAGTGATCCCTTGACCTAACGGGCCGGTAGTAGTTTCGATTCCTGGTGCATAACCGTACTCTGGGTGACCAGGTGTTTTTGAATGCATTTGACGGAAGTTTTTAATTTCGTCTAACGGTAAATCATAACCCGTTAAATGTAATAAAGAATAAATAAGCATTGAACCGTGGCCGTTCGATAATATAAAGCGATCTCGGTCAGCCCACTCTGGGTTTGTTGGGTTATGTTTTAGATAATCGCGCCATAATACTTCTGCGATATCTGCCATGCCCATAGGGGCTCCAGGATGACCAGATTTGGCCTTTTGTACTGCGTCCATTGACAAGACACGAATAGCATTTGCAAGTTCTTTGCGAGATGGCATGAATTCTCCTACCTTAATATATTTTTGCGCGGGTATTTATGTATTCGATTATGCCGCCGTATAACTTGGCGACTAGTGTATAGTCCATTCTTACTTATTGTAGGGGCGGTGTGCAATTAAAAACCCATAATAATAGGTCATTATGAATATTTTTTGAGACCGAAAAGTTATTAAATATTTTATTTAGACGTCTAGGCGTAAAAACACTATGCAAGATGTTTTGTTTTCGATAAAATACGCCCCTTAATTTTTAAGCGCTAATACCGACGTTTGTGAAGCGCAATATTTGTGAGCAGAAATACAATGGCAAAACATTTATTTACTTCTGAATCTGTTTCTGAAGGTCATCCGGATAAAATCGCCGATCAAATCTCTGATGCGGTACTTGATGCTATCCTTGAGCAAGATTCTCATGCCCGAGTTGCGTGTGAAACTTACGTAAAAACCGGTATGGTTATGGTTGGTGGTGAAATCACTACTAGCGCATGGGTTGATATCGAAGAAATTACACGTAAAACAATTCGCGACATTGGCTACACTAATTCAGATATGGGTTTTGATGCAGATTCATGTGCAATTTTAAACACTATTGGTAAACAGTCTCCTGACATTAACCAAGGTGTTGACCGTACTAGCCCAGAAGAACAAGGCGCTGGCGATCAAGGCTTAATGTTTGGTTACGCATGTAACGAAACTGAAGTACTAATGCCTGCTCCTATTACCTACTCACACCGTTTAGTGCAGCGCCAAGCACAGGTTCGTAAAAGCGGCGAGCTTAACTGGTTACGCCCAGATGCAAAATCACAAGTTACGTTTGCATACGAAAACGGCAAGCCAGTAGGTATTGATGCTGTTGTACTTTCTACGCAGCACAGCGAAGATATTTCACAAAAAGATTTAATCGAAGCGGTGATGGAAACTATCATCAAGCCGGTACTTCCTGCTGAGCTAATTACTAGCGCGACTAAGTTTTTTATTAACCCAACAGGTCGCTTTGTAATTGGCGGACCAATGGGCGATTGTGGCTTAACCGGTCGTAAAATCATTGTAGATACCTACGGCGGCATGGCTCGTCACGGTGGCGGTGCTTTCTCTGGTAAAGATCCATCAAAAGTTGACCGTAGTGCTGCCTATGCTGCACGTTATGTTGCTAAAAACATTGTTGCTGCTGGCCTTGCTGATAAGTGTGAGCTACAAGTATCGTACGCTATTGGTATTGCAGAGCCTACGTCTATAAGCGTAGAAACCTTTGGTACCAGCAAACTAGAAGAAAGCCGTTTAATTGAGCTTATTCGTGAGCACTTTGACTTGCGCCCTTACGGTTTAATTAAAATGCTTGATTTAGAGCGCCCTATCTACCTTCCAACGGCGGCTTACGGCCACTTTGGTCGTGAAGAGTTCCCTTGGGAGCGTACTGATAAAGCAGAAGCACTTCGCGCTGCTGCTGGTCTTTAAGCCAACATACTATTAAAAATATAAACGGCCCTTTTAAGGGTCGTTTTTATATCTAAAGCTTATTATTCAAGCCGTGAAACATAAATCACTCTCGAATTGTTTTGCACTTTCGGTATATACTCGTTTTACTATAAAAGCTTAGGGAATTAAAAATGGCCGACAACTTTCGTGTTACCTTTGTAGGACTCGCTGAGGGCGTTGACAGCAAAGCTGTTACTGCCATGCTTGCTACTAAATTAAAAACATCAAATGAAAAAGTGTCGCTTTTTTTTAATGGTAAACCGCTATTTGTGCCAAGCAATAAAGACAAAGCCCTAAAGCAAGCCAAACTACTTGCCAGCTTAGGTATTAAAAGTAAGCTGCAGGCTGTTACCAACCCTAATCAAAATACTCAACTGGCAAGTGCAACGAGTAGCCAGCGCGATGACAGAATTTTTGATGCGCTTGATTACATTACCAGTAGCTTAATTCGCCTTGAAGAAAAACTAGACGAGCTTGAACAGCGCCTACCCGAGGTTGAAGCCACACCAATTACCGATGAACACATAGAGTGGCAAGACGATGATCTTATGCTTGATGATGAGTTGCTCACACCACTGCAAAAACGCAGTAATGTGTTGTTATATTCACTCATAGCAACTGTGGTTACTTTGCTTATTTTATTAGCAATATATTTAACCGTCCCTAACTTATTCTCTTTTTAATTACGGGGTGAAATCCTAAAGTGAGCAATAAACGTGCAACAATAAGAGCGTCTGTCCGCGAACTGCGTAATAATTTATCAAGTAACCAACAATTAATTGCCGCCCAATCGCTAAAAGTGAATTTTATTCAATACTTAAATGGCAAAAAAAACACTAAAAAAGAACATATTGCCATTTATTTTAGTAACGACGGCGAATTAGATACCTCATTGTTAATTAATGAATTATGGGATAAAGGGCACACCCTTTACCTGCCTGTAATTCACCCCTTTAACGGGGCTAATTTACTATTTCAGCGTTATGAAAAAAACTCACCCATGAAGGCAAACCGCTATGGTATCTTGGAACCTAAGCTCAATTGTACTCAAATATGCCCGTTACCAGAGCTTGATTACCTACTTATGCCATTAGTGGCATTTGATAACCAAGGTAATCGCTTAGGAATGGGGGGTGGGTTTTACGATCGGACATTGGCGCGGCTACACCAGCAACACTGGCAAAAGCCGCAACTTATTGGTTTAGCACATGAATGCCAAAAAGTAACAGCTTTACCCATAGAATCATGGGATGTGCCACTTAAAACAATTATCACCCCAGATAAAACATACTGTTGGTAAAGCGTTACTTTGTATACCAGCAGAAATTTTTGACATAAATGAGCATAAAACAATGACACAAGACGAATTAAAAAAAGCAGCTGCTTGGGCAGCGTTAGAGTTTGTAAAAGAGAACACTATTGTAGGCGTAGGTACAGGCTCAACGGTTAATCACTTTATTGATGCACTAGGCTCAATAAAAGACACCATTAAAGGTGCGGTTTCTAGTTCAGAAGCCTCAACAGCTCGTTTAAAAGCGCTAGGCATTGAAGTATTTGAACTTAATGACGTTGATGTTTTAGATGTATACGTTGACGGCGCTGATGAAATTAACGCCCATAACGAAATGATTAAAGGCGGCGGTGCAGCCCTTACTCGTGAAAAAATAGTAGCAGCGGTAGCTAAACAATTTGTGTGCATTGTAGATGACACCAAATTAGTAGCAACCTTGGGTGGTTTTCCACTGCCGGTTGAAGTTATACCCATGGCACGCAGTTACGTAGCACGCGAATTATTAAAACTTGGCGGTGATCCTGTGTATCGCCAAGGTGTAGTTACCGATAACGGTAACGTTATTTTAGATGTACATAATTTAAAAATTACCCAAGCTAAACAACTTGAAACACAAATTAATCAAATTGTTGGCGTAGTTACCAACGGCCTATTCGCAGAGCGTGGCGCTGATAAAGTGATTATCGGCACTAAAAATGGGCCACAAATTAAATAGGATGAGGTTATGAGTAAGGTATCGTTGGCAAAAGACAAAATTAAAATTCTTTTGCTTGAAGGTGTTCACCAAAGCGCTGTTGAAACGCTAAAACGTAACGGTTATAGCAACATCGACTATGTTAAAACATCCTTACCTGAGGACGAGCTAAAAGAACGTATTAAAGACGTACACTTTGTGGGGCTTCGTTCTCGTACTCATATTAACCAAGCTGTGTTAGAAGCAGCTGAAAAGCTCGTTGCGGTTGGCTGTTTTTGTATTGGCACCAACCAGGTTGACTTAAATGCGGCGCGCGAACGTGGTATTGCTGTATTTAACGCACCATTTTCTAACACCCGCTCGGTTGCAGAGCTTGTACTTGGTGAAATACTGTTGCTATTACGCGGTATTCCACAGCGTAATGCTGCTGCACATCGTGGCGGCTGGTTAAAAACCGCAAACGGCTCGTTTGAAGCTCGTGGTAAAACATTGGGTATTATTGGCTATGGCCACATTGGTACCCAGTTAGGTATTATGGCCGAAAATATTGGTATGCATGTTGAGTTTTACGATATTGAAGATAAGTTATCACTTGGCAACGCTAAGCAAGTACATAATTTAACTCAGCTATTACAACGCTCTGATATTATTACGTTGCATGTACCTGAAACCCCACAAACTAAGAACCTTATTGGTACTGCCGAACTTGCGGTTATGAAACAGGGCGCTATTTTAATTAATGCGTCTCGCGGCACTGTAGTTGATATTGATGCATTGGCAGAAGCGCTTACCGACAAAAAACTCAGCGGCGCAGCAATCGATGTATTCCCGGTTGAGCCTAAATCTAACGATGAAGAGTTTGTATCGCCACTGCGTAATTTCGACAATGTTATTTTAACGCCGCACATTGGTGGTTCAACTCAAGAAGCACAAGAAAACATTGGTATTGAAGTAGCTGGAAAACTAGCTAAATACTCAGATAACGGCTCAACTATTACTGCTGTTAACTTCCCTGAGGTTTCACTACCAGAGCTTGCTAATCGTAGTCGCTTACTGCATGTACATCACAACCGTCCTGGCGTATTAACACAAATAAACCAAGCGTTTGCGCAGCACGGTATTAACATTGCCGCGCAGTACCTACAAACGGATGAGTCAATTGGTTATGTAGTTATTGATGTAGATACCGACCACTCAGAAGTTGCCCTTAAAGAGCTAAGCGCTGTTGAAGGCACGATAAGAGCACGTATTCTGCACTAACTAATTTAAGTTTTAGAAAATTTTAAGCCGCGTTTGCTTTATAACAAACGCGGCTTTTTTATTGTCCTACTTAGCGGTAAAACTAATTAAAAGAGTAATAAATTTAATTTTGATTAACGGCCTGCTCTATTCTTTTATCTGGCACTAACCATAACAGCGCCACTGCCACATATATTACTTGTGCTAACCATGGTGCTACAAATGCTACGCCTACTGCCGATAAGTAAAGCGCCATAGACACTTTGCCTTTCCAGTCTGCACCGATTGCTTTGCGCAATACAGAGCTGCAGCCATCTGTCGCCATTATGCTGCGTTGTAAAATATTATACGCAATCGCCGCCATAAACAGCACGGCACCATAAGTCGCGGTAGGTAGTGTCTCAAAGTGATTACCTCCCATCCAACTGGTCGAAAACGGGAATAATGATAACCAAAAAAGTAAATTTAAATTTGACCACAATACCCCACCCGAAACACTGCCAGCAGCGTGTAATAAATGATGATGGTTATTCCAGTAAATCCCTACGTATACAAAACTTAAAACATAGCTAAAAAAGTTAGGGAGCATAGGCACAAGTGCTTCAATTCCCGCGCCTTCAGGTATTTTTAGCTCCAATACCATAATGGTAATAATAATTGCCAACACACCATCACTAAAAGCTTCTAATCGACCTTTTCCCATCTGTAACCCCATTCAACTTTAAGTAATTAGTTTGAGCCTTAATGGCTATTTAATATGATAAATAACAGTTTTTATAGTAATGAATACTAACGATAAAATGAGTACTGGTAAACTAATTGTTAATTTTGAGAGTTAACACCTAGTCTAAACGCAAAATTTACGCATAAAAAAGCGCGAGTTAAACCCACGCTTTAATTATGTGTATCGTGCTATCATTTTTAACTGATATCGCGATTGCTATAGCTACTTTTAGTCGCCTTTAACTTCTAGATTAATGTACTCTACAAGCTTTTCAGGCTGGCCTATTAGCATCATTATTTGTTGGTTAACTTCCATCATAGTTTTGCCTTCAGGTAGTTTTGCCGACACGCTAAATGAATTTAAGCCTTTAACAAAGCCGCTAATCGCTCCTGCAATTTCTTCGGTTACTGGCGCTTGCTGTAGCTGCTGCTCAACCATCATTTGCATTTGCTCAACACTCATACCTTGCTTAATAAGCTCGCTTTCTAGCAATGCTTTAAGCTCGCCTTGGTTATTAAGTTCAAAGTTAACACTGCGCGGCTCTAACTTACTCATAGCTTGCATTATTAGCGTTTGCTGCTGTAATTCTTGCTCATAAGTTAAAGGTTCGCTGCCCGCTGCTTGCTGCGCTTTACTGATCGCAAGCGATGCATCCATAAGTGCTTGTGTGTTTGCCAGACCCATATTCATATTAAAGCTAACAATGTCTTTTGCATCTAACTTAACTACCACATCGCTGTCGCCCGATTTTTCATCGTAATCAAGTGATGAATGTAAATCGTAACTGGCCGACGCTAACATAGTATTTGTATCGGCTGGTAATTTAGCCACAAAGTCTTTATTAAATTGAAAGCTTTTTACATCAAATGTAGTGTGTGGTGAAATTTTATCGGTTTCGTAGCCTGTCACTTCAATGCTTTGAATACTGGCAACATTATCGCCTTCAGAACTAATGACTTCCATATTGCTAATTTCTACACTATTGGAAATAACACTAGCCGATAAGTCTGCATACTTAAATGTAGCGCCGGTTTGCTCGCTCACTAGTGCTAGTTGCTTATCTATTTCTGCACGTACTTCTTTAGTGGCTACGTGATTTGCATAACTTACGCCACCAACACCGGCAGCTACAATTGCTGCAGCTATAACTAACTTTTTCATGTTATTTCCTTATTTAAGTCTTTATATAAATTGTTTCAGCTCAAGAGTAACATTGCAGAACATCACCGATAAGCGTTTTTGCTAATTAATTAAACTAAGTAACTCATGTACTGTTTTTATCGGGGTGATCTTAGCGCCCAGCCCTTCCATTGATTTATGGTAATTACGAAATGGAATAAATATTTCCGTAAAGCCATGCTGCGCAGCTTCTTTAACGCGCGGTACGCCACTGTCTATTGGGCGTACGTCGCCATTTAAGCTCAGCTCTCCCATAATACAAGTGGTACGTGGCACAACAAAATCATTTAAGCTGCTAAGTAGCGCAGCAACCAACGCTAAATCTATACAGGTTTCTGATTCATCAATTTTTAAGCCACCCACTATATTAAAAAACGTATCGTGAAATATTTTAGTTTTTGTGTGCTTACGCAGTATGCCGGTGAGCATTTTTATTCGGTTCATGTTTAAACCAACGCAAACACGCTGCGGAAATTCCGCCTCAATCTCAGTGGTTAAACATTGAATTTCGAGTAATAAATTACGATTACCTTTACGAATACACGTAATTGCAGAGCCAGGTGAATCTGTAGTTGAGCCTGATAAAAATATTTCGCTGGGGTTATCAACGCTGAGCATACCGCGTTCGCACATTCTAAAAATACCGACTGTATCTATATCACCAAAGCGGTTTTTATTTGCTCGTAAGGTACGAATTTGCCCATCGTTAGTATCTATATGCAATAGTGCGTCAACTATATGCACCAGCGTTTGCGGACCAGCTATTTCGTTGTTTTTATTTACATGGGCAATAATGAACATAGTGACATCATTTTGCTTACAGTATTGCGTAAGTGCTTGCGCGGCACTTTTTACTTGCGAAGGCGAGCCTGGGCTACCGTTAGCTGTGTCGGTAACCACTGCTTGAATGGAGTCTATTACTGCAAACTTAATTTTATTTTTATCGAGTTCTTCAATGATGGTTTCAACACTGGTTTCGGAAAGTAAATAAAGCGCATCAGGGTTATAATTTAACTTTAAACGATTCACTCTGTTTTTAAACTGCGATAAAGATTCTTCTGCGGTACAGTAAAGTGAGGGCATGCGTTGTGACATTCGTGCCACTAAATCAGATAACAAGGTTGTTTTACCAGCCCCTGGATCGCCAGAGATTATATTAACTGACCCCGTTGTTACACCGCCACTTAAAACACGATCGAGCTCGCCAATTTCAGTTAACTGTTTTTCAGTTTCTGCGGTAGCAATATCATTAATTTTTTTAGAACCGCCACCAATCCCCCCAGCATAACCACCTACACTTACGCGTGCCGATGCTTTTTTACTTTGCCCTGCTGACGGTTTAAATTCTGCTAATGTGTTCCATGCACCACAGCGGCATTGACCTTGCCAACGTTGGTAGTTCATGCCACATTCGGTACAAACAAACTCTACTTTTGCCGCTTTAGCCATTTATAACTTTACCTACTATTCTTTAATTTTAAAAATACTTAATGTTAAGTGCTTATTTTACCATTTTAAACTTTCGCCTAACAATGAGTCATACCAACAAGATAATTTAGCACTACTATTATTATCTATTAATGCTGTTTTCTTTTTTACTATACTTTAGGGCATACTTATTGCTTGAATAATAGTTTAAAGTAACTTGCCAATAAATTGGTATTTAACACATAATAACAAGCGCTAAACTGTAGTTACTCGAATAATCGTACCTATATTAACAACAATAACACGATACGACATTTATTGAGTTTTCTAATAAATGGATTTAATAGTATACCTACTTTTTTAATTAGACGGTGATGGTTTTATAAATGGCTGAAGACATACTGCTCAAGCACGAAGATCTTATATCTGAATTAAAACATTATTTAGGCAACCCTAAATTTGATTTAATTTTTAAGTCTAAAATAGCTGGGCTTACAAAGCCTGAACAGTTTTTAATGAAAATGGAAATGACACGCTTATCTCAGCCGATAGCGCGCTTTATTGACTTACGTGGTTTAGTGACTGGGCAGGTAAAGCCTTATGATCACAATGGCAAACAACATTTCATGGATGAAACAGCGATTGAAGTATTTGAAGCTGCGCTAAAACAACACGGTGGTTATACCCTTGCCGTTTATGAGGCAGTGATGAACACCGAAAATAATCATCGGGTGTTACAACGCAAAACCACAGAAAAAATTGCAGAGCAAGCCATTGATGACTCCCTTAATACAAATGTTATAAAGTTTGCCTCTTATGAAAGCCGCTCTGAAGAGCGAATGAACTATTCAATTAAAGTAACGGTTGAATACAAAGACAAAAAAAGTATTGCTGCTAGCACTTCCGATATATCCCTCAGTGGTTGTAAAATAAAGCTAGCCACTCGTTATGTACTAAAAAAAGGACATTTAATCGCCTTGCGTTTGGTAGGTTTAGAGCAAGACTTTGAGCTAGGTTTAAAAAATGGCATTCAGTATGAGGTTGTCGCCGTAGAAAATATTTCTAAAGAGTTTAATCATATTCGTTTAAAACGCACCTTTATTGAAAATAATGAAGCGTTTGATAATTTTTTAGAAAGCTTTATCCACGGTAATAAACGTCGCTATAAAGTAAACCTTGATAATACGCTCGATGCTGTGGTTTCTAAGGGTTACGAGCAATACTATATTCCACGCGTCACCTCTTTATATGTGTTTTTAAGTAAAAAAGACAATGTACTTTATCCTAGCTTAAGTCTAACCACCGAAAACAACATTTTTATTCAACGTTACTTTACCGATGAACGCCAAAACCCTTGTTTATACAGTGTGCTTAATGAGCAACGCATTAATGCATTACTTTTAAAACAGGCTCCAGTTAAAGAAGATTATTTATATACTTTTACTCATATTTCAGCGGGCAAAATTTATTATTATTCTGCAACACGTAATGAGCTTGAACAAAACCCTCAGCTAAAAAACTTATTTTTAGGTTTTGGCAGTCAAAAAGACACTTGGCAGTGCTTTAAAATACAAATTATGCCAAGCCATCCAGATGACTCATTTATTCCTTTATCGTTACCAAACACTGTAAGTAAAAATATTGAAAAGCTCAATAAGCCGCCTTCTCCTCGGGTAGAAGGGTTAGTGAAAAATGTAAAATATATGGTGGTACTAACTGCTATTGGTAATAAAACTGAACAGCAACACTATCAGCAATTAAATTACGATAAAGCTTTGATTAATCAATTGAAGAGTTTTGGCCATAGCAAAAGTAAGTCTGCGCCTTATTTAGATATTGTACCTTTAGAGTATGTAAATCTTCGCTCTGATAAGCGCTACTTATATAAAACGAATGTGTCGATTAGCGTAAACGATGAGGTAGTACATGGCCTTACTCGCGACTTTTCGGTTATGGGCTTGCAGCTTGAATGCAAACAACCAGTAAGCTTAAAAAAAGGCGACATTGTTTTACTCTCGTTTCCTGACTTACAAAAAATAACCAAAACATATCAGCTTAGTGAGCTAAAGTACGAAGTGATGGCTGTAAATAAGTCGTTCACTATTATTAATTTAAAAGCCAGCCGAGTTGCCGACTTACCCCATGCTGGAGTGCTGTTTTTTACGCAGTTAATTAACAGTAATAAAGATAAACTAAAAGTGTCAGAAGAAGCGCCTAAAGTGCCAGGGCTCTCTACAGCACTTAGAAATATGGTAACTAAAAGCGTTTGCCAGTTCCCACTTTATTTACATAAAGAAGGAGCGCACTTTAAAGCAGGTGCAATTGGCTTTGGCTTATACCCTAGCCCACTACATGTGCTTTTACAAAACTTTGGTTTGTTGGGTAATAAAACCGATTTATCGAGCATTATTACTGATGAGCAAATCGTTAATGTGATCACCCCACAGATAAAAGATCTTAGCCGCCAAGATCCGCCAAGCGCCTTTACACTTGTGATTAATTTTGATCCCCGTAAGGGCAGTATTTCAGAGTCTATTACCAGTTATTGCATAGCAGGTGAGGATTATAATGATTTTCAGGAACAAATAAGCAAAGGCTTAAAGTCGAATCTTATTTTTGTTATGCGCTTGTATATATCACGTACTGGACGCCCAGATACCGATTATTTATCTAACGAACTAAAATATGTGAGTCAATATGCGCTGCATAAAGCAAGGGAATTAGAAGAGGCATTGTGGTCTGTAGCGGGTGTCGGTGATATTGTCGATATCACCGAAGAAGCCTTAAGCCATTTAAAACTTGAACAGCAACAAGTTGACCAAATGGGTCGCCGCAAACTGCTTTGGCTAAACCGCCTGCGTTAAACAGTAGCCTCACTATTTAATGGTATAGCTAGCATATACAGTAATTGTAATAACGAGCCTTGGCAAATAGCTGCTTGGGCTTGCTCAACCACTTTTGCTTTACCATGTACTGCTACACCTAGCCCTGCTGTTGCCATCATTTTTAAATCGTTAGCCCCATCGCCAATCGCCACTGTTTGCGACTTTATTAACCCCAGCTGTTGCTGTAATGACTCTAAAATAATGGCTTTTTGCTGTGCATCTACAATTGTGCCTAATACTTTACCTGTGAGCTTATTATCTTTAAATTCAAGCACGTTAGCGTGTACTTCATCTAAATTGATTAACGCTTGTACTTGCTCTGCAAAGGGTACGAAACCACCCGACGCAATGGCTAAGTGCCACTGATGCTGTTTAAGTATTTGGCAAAGCATTTTAATACCCGGCATTAAAGGTAAATTATTTTTTAACTCATCTATTAAGCTTTTTTCAATTCCGGTAAGTTTAGCGACGCGCTGATTTAGGCTTTCACTAAAATCAAGCTTACCAGCCATTGCCAGTGCTGTTACCGAAGCAACCTCATCGTATACGTTAGCTAAGCGTGCAATTTCATCTATGCACTCAATAGTAATAGCGGTTGAATCCATATCCATTACCAATAAACCTGGCTCATACAAGTTGGGTGGGCAAGCTATTTGCACTAGCTGAAAATCAAGTGTGCTGGAAAATTGTTGTAATACTAGCGGGTTAATCGGCAGCTCTGCTTGCTTAATATAAAAACACAGTGCCGCTGGTAAACTTAAGTCCGGCTGATACTGGCAAAGCCCTGTAACGGTTTGATTATGCTTCGCAAAAAAATCTATTATGGCTTTAATATGGGTAATACTAAAATTGCCAGCAAAGGCAATACTAAATAAACCTTGGTGTTTATTAGGTAGGTTTTTTAACGGTAAAAACACCTCATCCTGATAGCTAAACCATTTATTTAATACTAACTGCGTTAATGGTTGCTCAGCACCAGGCTGTGCCATGTTCGTTTGCGACATGGATTCTCCGTGAATTTTTTTGTTATCCTGATAGCTACTTACAAAATGTTAAATATATTACTTGCGCTAAATTCGCCATCAGGTGGGGTTTAAGGTTATAGTATACCCAAACAACTTGGGTATAGCATTTGTAACATCAAATCAAAATGCTGTCAGTAGTATATACGGTGACTATGAAAAATAACCATCTTAAAAACCCTATCACTGCCTCACAAAAAAAACGCTTAGTGCGTTTATTGCTTGCTACTGCCTGCTTAATATTACTGAGCTGGGTGGGCATTAATAGTAGTTTTCAAAGCCACCAATTACTTTATGACAGTGCCGATAGTACGGCAAAATCGCTCACCAAATTTATGGCATTAAATGCTAAAACCCCGTTAATTGAAAAAAACAAACCGCAACTTAATGCATTATGTAACAACATAAGCAAAGATGAATTTGTACTTTCAGCCACAATTTACGACCAGCAAGGCATGCTTATAGCCAGTAGCGATAATTGGCAATCGCTGCATGTTAGCGGCCAGCTATCTGAATCAACTCCTGGTGTTAGTAAACTTAAAACACCGTTTATAGAGCCCGTGGTAAGTGACGACGACAGACCTGTTGGTTTTGTATCTATTACTTATTTAACCCGTGCGGCAGTTACATCTAGCCACAATCATTTTCATGACTTAGGTCGCCAAGTATTATTAATGTTGGTAATTGCATGTATTTTTACTTGGCAATTTGGCCGTGGCTTAAAAATATGGCAGGTTAATCGCTATATACAAAAAACATCACAGCATGAGTCGTAAAGCTCTGTAGCTAGTTGCTCTTTGTGTTGTTTGGGCTTTAATTCACACAATACATCAAATACCCGCACTATTTGCAGCGGCGTATTGATCTCCCCTTGATAACCACATAGCGGCATTGATGGCGAGTCGGTTTCAAGCACTAGGTGCGATGTATTTATATTGGCAATTACATCGCGCGTTTTAACCGCTCGCGGGTAGCTAATAACACCGCCTACACCGAGCTTAAAACCTTGCTTAATATAATATTGAGCTTGTTGAAGTGATCCCGAAAACGCATGAATAACCCCTCCATACTTAGGCTTACAACGCTTAAACGACTGCGCTATTAAATCATGGCTTTGCCTATGATGCACAATTAACGGTAACCCTAGCTGATTAGCCAATGCTATTTGTTGTTCAAATAGAAAGGTTTGTTTGGAGAGGTTTTCAATACTTCGATCTAGACCGCATTCGCCAATTGCCACCAGCTGGTTTTTATTGGCCGTAGCAAATGTAAATAGCAGCTCTATATGGGACTCTTGATGCTGATTTAAAAAGTAAGGATGCAGTCCTGCAGCTATTTTTACGCCTGCAAAGTTAATTTTAAATTCAAGTAATGCACGCGATTGGGCCAAACTAATACCGGGCACCACAAACTGCTCAACTCCCTTTGCTACACACTCGCTAATGAGTGACTCGCGGTTTGAGTCAAACTCTGTAAAGTCGAGGTGGCAATGAGAGTCAATAAATTGCATTGTTACTTACTCATCGATTTATTAAGGGTTTAAGCGTGTAATTTGCCAGCTGTTGTCTGCTTGGCGCTGATACATAAAGCGGTCGTGCAGGCGGTGTGCCCCACCTTGCCAAAACTCAATTTTTTGCGGTACAACACAATAGCCACCCCAAAAGTCAGGTAAAGGAATTTCACCTTTAGCAAACTTGTTTTTCATATTGGCAAAGGTTTCCATCAACACTTTACGCGATGAAACTGGGCGACTTTGTGCTGATGCCCACGCTGCTAGCTGGCTTTCTTTAGGGCGAGATAAAAAGTACTTAGCCACCGCAGAAGTAGGTAAAGGTTTAGCCTCGCCATACACAATTACTTGGCGTTCCATAGGGTGCCAAGGAAAGTGCAGCGATATTTTATTATTACCTTTAAGCTCCTGCGCTTTGCGCGAACCTGTATTAGTAAAAAACACAAAACCATCATTATCTAAATGCTTAAGCAATACAATGCGCTGCGAAGGCTGCCCGGTATCATCAACTGTCGCCACTACCATAGCGGTTGGATCAGGTAAATTACTTGCTACAGCGTGCTCAAGCCAGGTTTCAAACTGTTTAAACGGATCATCAAGCAAGTTATCTTCGCTTAACGCGTTTTGCAGGTATTCACGACGGATATCTTCGAGTTTCATAATAAATCCTTTAAATAAAGCGTTAGAAAAGAGCTTAGAGTAACGAGCTTAAATAGTGATGCTAGTAACAACAAACATCAAGCTTTAGGTATATTCGATACCGGTAAACACAAAATTTTTAGTGTATGCGATAGCAATAAACATCGAGCTTTAGGTATATTCGATAGCAATAAACACAGAGTCTCAAGTTTATGCGATAACAATAAATACAGAGTATCAGGTGTATCGTTGGGTTTCGTTTCACTCAACCCAACCTCGGTGTAAAGCGTTACATCTGCAAGTGTAGGAGTGCTAGCAAGGCGGTAAAACTATTTATGCCAAGGAGCATACGGTTTGTATGTGATCTTAAGCTAAATAGTTTTACCAACGCAGCTAAAGCGAACTACACGCAGCAGAAGGTGATTACATTTGCTCCATGACTTCAATGCCTAGTAAGTCTAATCCCGTCTCTAACGTTTTAGAAACCAAATTACATAACACTAAACGGCTATCACGTACGTTTGGCTCTACGCCTTCTTTAAGTACTGGGCAGGCTTCGTAGAACGTCATATATAAGCTTGCTAGTTCATATAAGTAACCACATAGTACGTGTGGTGTGGCTTCGCTGATCATTAAATCAAGTACTTCTTCAAGCTGCAGTAACTTAAGCGCTAGCGCTTTTTCTTGCGGCTCTACGATAGTAACGTTTGAATTTAGTGTAGCTGCATCAACGCCTGATTTACGAAAAATACTGCGTATACGCGTATAGGCATATTGTAAGTAAGGTGCTGTTGCGCCTTCAAAGCTTAGCATGCTGTCCCAGTTGAAAATATAATCACTGGTGCGGTGCTTAGAAAGGTCGGCATATTTAACTGCGCCAATACCTACTTTGCGGGCAATTTCGCTGCGCTCTTGCTCTGATAAATCAGATTCACGCTCGGCTAATTTTATTGCTGCGCGATTAATCGACTCTTCGAGTAAATCGGCAAGTTTAACTGTGCCACCGGTACGGGTTTTAAATGGTTTGTTGTCGGCGCCCATCATGGTGCCAAACGGGCAAAACTCATAGCTAGTTTCATCGCGTAAAAAACCAGCCTTACGTGCTGTAAGCTCTACTTGGTTAAAGTGCAGGCTTTGGCGCGCATCAACAAAAATTAAGATACGATCGGCACCCAACTTATTTGAGCGGTAATCACATGCGGCTAAATCTGTAGTTGCATATAAAAAGCCGCCACCCGATTTTTGTACAATAAATGCCGATGGTTCGCCATCTTTGTTTGCTAGTTCATCTAAAAATACAACCTGTGCGCCTTGCGACTCCACGGCAATATTTTTATCTTTTAATAAACTAATAATGTCATTTAGCTCAGCGTTGTATGCGCTTTCAGCCATAATATCAGCTTGTGTAAGCGTTACATTTAAGCGCTTATATACTTCTTCAGAGTGCTTAACTGAAGTGGCAATAAAAAGCTTCCACAGTTTTTCACAATGCGCGTCGCCGCCTTGTAATTTAACTACATAATTACGTGCTTTGTCGGCAAAGCCTTCTTCATCGTCAAAACGTTTTTTAGCGTCGCGGTAAAAGGTTTCTAAATCGGCAAGTGCTACTGTATCTAAATCTACGCCTTGGCTAATTTGATCTTCTAAATGCGCAATCAACATACCAAATTGTGTGCCCCAATCACCCATGTGATTTTGACGCACAACGCTGTCGCCTCTAAATTCAAGCGCACGCACAATCGCATCACCAATAATGGTTGAGCGTAAATGGCCTACGTGCATTTCTTTAGCAAGGTTTGGCGATGAGTAATCAACAACCACTTTTTGTGGGTTGGCATGCTCGTTTACGGCAAGCTTGGCATCGCTATTAGCGGCTTTAACGCTTTGCGCTAAAAATTCTGGCTTTAGATGAATATTAATAAACCCTGGACCCGCTATTTCAGTTTTTTCGGCAATGTCGCTTACATCTAGGTTATCAATAATTTTTTGCGCAAGCTCTCGTGGGTTGCTTTTCATTTTTTTAGCCGCGCCCATAGCTGCATTAATTTGGTAGTCACCAAATTGTGGACGAGTACTTTGTGTAACTGCTGGGTTAGTATCTGCTGGTAAGCCTACAGCTGTCATAGCGGCAATGGCTTTTTCTACTAAAATAGTACGAATGTTCATATTTTTTACCTTAATAAGCCCGCCAAAGCAGGCTTTTAAAATTTTACTAAGCTGGCTTTAGTTTTCGCGTGTATGGCTAAAGGTGACTTCTGGGTAGCGCTCTACTGATAAATTAAGGTTTACACGGCTTGGCGCTATGTAAGTTAAATTATCGCCGCCATCTAAGGCTAGGTTGCTTTCACATTTACGCTTAAAGTCTTCAAACTTTTTAACGTCGTCGCTGCTTACCCAGCGGGCTGTATTTACGTTAACCCCTTCGTAAATTGCATCTACGTTATATTCTGCTTTTAAGCGCGCTACAACCACATCAAACTGAAGTACACCTACTGCGCCTACAATTAAATCGTTGTTTATTAGCGGTCTAAATACCTGTACAGCACCCTCTTCTGAAAGTTGTACTAAGCCTTTTAATAACTGCTTTTGCTTAAGCGGATCACGTAAACGAATACGGCGGAATAATTCCGGTGCAAAGTTAGGAATACCACTAAACTTAAGCTTTTCACCTTGGGTAAAAGTATCACCTATTTGAATCGTACCGTGGTTATGTAAACCAATAATGTCGCCAGCGAATGCATCACCTGCGCGCTCACGATCGCCAGCCATAAACGTAACCGCATCAGAAATACTTACTTGTTTGCCAATTCGCACATGATTCATTTTCATGCCTTGGCTGTATTTACCCGACACTATGCGCATAAAGGCAATTCGGTCGCGGTGTTTCGGGTCCATATTGGCCTGAATTTTAAATACAAAGCCAGTAAAGTTCTCTTCAGTGGCAACTACTTGGCGGTCTTCTGTTTCACGTGGCAATGGCGTTGGCGCCCATTTAGTTAAGCCGTCAAGTACATGGTCAACACCAAAGTTACCTAGTGCTGTACCAAAATAAACTGGCGATAGTTCGCCGGCTAAAAACAGCTCTAAATCAAATTCATTTGATGCGCCAATAACCAGCTCTAGCTCATCGCGTAATTGCGCGGCAAGATCGTCCCCAATAGCATCAACCAGTTCTGGGTTATCTATCCCTTTAATGGTGCGCACGTCTTGAATTTTATGACCTTGGCCAGTTTTATATAAAACCGCTTCATCGTTATGGATATGATAAACGCCTTTAAAGCCTTTACCACTCCCAATCGGCCAAGTAATAGGCGCACACGCTATTTTAAGCTCGGTTTCAACTTCGTCAAGCAGCTCCATTGGGTCGCGTATATCACGGTCACATTTATTCATAAAAGTAACAATTGGCGTAGTACGCAGGCGTGTTACTTCCATTAATTTACGCGTACGGTCTTCTACACCTTTGGCCGCATCAATAACCATTAAGCACGAATCGACTGCTGTTAGGGTACGGTACGTATCTTCTGAGAAGTCTTCGTGTCCAGGTGTGTCGAGCAGGTTAACCAAGGCGTTTTTATATGGAAACTGCATTACTGAGGTAGTAACAGAAATACCACGCTCTTTTTCCATGTCCATCCAGTCAGATTTAGCATGCTGGTTAGAGCCACGGCCTTTTACTGTACCGGCTTTTTGGATAGCCTGTCCGAATAAGAGTACTTTTTCGGTGATGGTGGTTTTACCCGCATCTGGATGCGAAATAATCGCGAAGGTACGTCGTTTATTAATTTCACTGAGGAGATTTTGCTCTGCCATTAAAAAAGTTCTTTTAGTTTGAATACGGACATTTATGTATGCTGACGTTTCAGAGCTAATATTGCTCAACCCCGAAAGCTCAACACACCCTAGGAAGAACCCAATTTGGCTCCTCACACGCGATCCGTTATGTTAATCGTAATTGAAGACTATTTTCGCTGATCTTCACTCTATAAACAATCAATGCTTAGTTATTAACTGATTCTTTTTTTATTAACTCTCCCAGAGCGCGTATTTACTCAATTATTGTCCTAAATTGTGCTTAGTTATAAATATTACCAGCACAATAAACAAACGCTAAGCTTGAGTAATATAGCTGTAAAACATATTATTACTAACATTACATGGAGGATGTGTTGTTTGGTAATGAAAACCAGTAAGTTAAGCATTAGGTTATTATGGTATATAACGCCGTTAGTTATACTTCCGCTGTTATTTTTAGGTGGTTTTACGCTAACTAATGTAACCAACTCAACACAAAAACAAGCTGATTTAATTATGAGCCGGTTTGTTGAACAACAACAACAAAAAGTATTTAACTATATTGACTCATTTCAATCCACTGCTAAGCTATTATCCACCTCACCCGTATTGAACGATTTTTTAGCTAACGATTTACATGCTGATGGTGGCTACACCTATCGCCTAGGTGCGTTAATGGATGTGTTTGCCAGTTATAGCGAGGCCTATCCCGATATTATTAGCATTAACTTAATGTCGGTAAATGGCAAAAGCGATGCCTACTACTCAAGTAATTTAAGCATAGCGCCAAAATCGTATCCTTTTTTTGAAAAAGTACAGCAAAGTAATTTAAGCCAACAGCAGTTTATGATGCAAAAAGCAGATGGCACCACCAGCTTGTATTTTATTCAGCGTATTTATAGCATTGACTACTATCTTAAGCGCCCGCAACAGCTTGGTTTTATAGTACTGCATATTGACCCTTCTATTCTTAATACCAGTATTTTAGAAGCCCCTTACAACAACACTCTCAACTTACTCGTTAGTAACGAGGGGAAAATTTTATTTAGTTCCGATTATAATATTCGTGGCCAATACATTAGTGAATTTGAGCTCAACCAGGTACATAACTTAGCCGACATTGGCTCTTTATCAACCATAGAGCTTTCGAGTATAGATAAAATAGAGCGGATGATTTTTGCGGTGCAAATGAGCGGTGGTTATTATGTATCGACTATTCCTAAAGCCGTTTTGTATCAATCGGGTAAGGCTATTAGCTTAATTACCGGCTTAATTGTTATTATTTCGGTTATTACGCTGCCAATACTTATTTTTATTGTAGTGCGTAATTTATTACTTAATCCTATTGAGCTATTAGGTGCAGCTAGCCACCGTGTAGGTGATGGCGATTTAGGTGTTTCACTGCCCGCGCACACAGATGATGAAGTAGGCATATTGTTTAACGACTTTAATCACATGGTTAATCAAATTAGGCATTATCAAGAGCAGTTAGAAGAATATAAACATCACCTCGAAGACAAAGTAGAAAGCCGCACCAAAGCGCTAGAAACCATGAACAGCCAGTTAGAGCTTGCGATTGGCCAAGCAGAGCAAGCAAATCAACTTAAAAGTCGCTTTTTGGCTAATATGAGCCACGAAATTCGTACCCCACTCACGGCAATAATGGGCTTTACCGAACAGCTTTTACATAACGATAAAATCACCAACAACAAACAGCATTTAGGCACTATTTTACGCAACTCTAAGCATTTACTAGAGTTAATAAATAACATTTTAGATTTGTCTAAAATTGAAGCCGAAAAAATTGCTGTAGAGCAAGCCCCACTAAATGTAGTGCGCTTAATGCACGACATTGAGTCAATTATTGAACCGCTGGCACAACAAAAAAAGCTAAAGCTCAGTATTAATTATCAACTCCCGTTACCACACACTATAAACAGCGACGAAACCCGCTTAAAACAAATACTGATCAACATTGCCAGCAATGCAGTTAAGTTTACCGAGCAAGGCCATGTATCTATAACGGTTCATTACCTACCAAGCCAAGAGCTGATGTTTGTAATACAAGATAGCGGAATTGGTATGGTTGAAAGTCAAATTAAGCGCTTATTTACTCCTTTTGAGCAAGCAGACGCTACCACAACCCGTCGCTTTGGCGGCACCGGGCTTGGGCTATGTATTTCAAAAAATTTAGCACAACGTCTTGGCGGTGATATAACCGTTAAAAGCGAATTAGATGTAGGTAGCTGCTTTACTATAACCATAGCCTGTAATTTACAAACGCCATTAGCCGATAACCTGTTTTTAGAGCAATCCAATCAACTCATTCCAGAAAAAGATCCGCTGCTTTCCTTCGCTAGTAATAATTTTGATGCACATATTTTAGTGGCCGAAGATAACCCCGATAATCAATTATTAATAAAGCTGCTGCTGCAAACTTGGGGATTAGAGCCCGACATAGCAAACAATGGCGCTGAAGCGGTAGAAATGGCGCTAGTAAACGACTATCAGTTAATTATTATGGATATGCAAATGCCAGTAATGGGTGGCCTAGAAGCGACTAAAATATTACGCCATGCAGCATACGACGGCCCTATAATCGCACTCACTGCGAATGTAATGAACCATGACGTAGACACATATATTGCTGCAGGATGCGACAAGGCTCTGGCGAAACCTATAGATAAAGATGCCCTAGAAAGCGTATTAGTAAGTTACCTACACCTTGAAAAAGACAATCAAAATAAATGGGACGACATACTCAAAAGTGAAAAATTCCAACAAATAAATGCAAATTACGTCGCTAACCTGCCAACTTATTTAGATGAAATAAAAAGCTTACAATTTTCGGGTAACTTAGTCGCATTACGCGCATTAGCACATAATATAAAAGGCAGTGCTGGGTGTTTTAACTTTGATGATATTTATCACTGTGCTGCGCGTTTAGAAGATCATTTAAAAAGCGATAGCAAAGCCGCGTTAAACGAATTAACAGCTAACTTAATTAACGCTATTGAGCAGGTTATTAGTGAGCAAAGTAAGCCGGTATAAGTTATCGGCTTACTGCAACAATATTCTTTATACAGTTATCACTGCAAACTCTTCACTACAAAATATTATTGAAAGTTTAAGCCCAGTGCCATGCCCATTAAAATAGCGTCTTCAAATCCGTTTTTAGCAGGATTGTCGCTTGGGTAATAGTTTTTACGCACTGACATTTCTATAAAGCCTGCATTTTCGTAGAGCTTTATTGCGGGGGTATTTGATTCGCGTACTTCTAAAAATAAATTTTCAGCATTTTGCTGCTCACCATAATCAATAAACTGGTTCAGTAGCTGTTTTGCAATGCCTTTTCCTTGCTCGCTTGGGGCAACGCAAATATCCATCAAGGTAAAGTCGGGCCCGGCCTTTTCGCCAATATAAAAACCTACCATGGTACCGCCGTTAAACGCTGCTAAATTAAAATAGCGCCCACCAATACATGAGCTCATGGTATTTAACGTCCACGGGTGGCTGTGGCATGCGGTTTCTATAGCCATTAATTGCGGTATAGCGGTTGCGTCTACTAATTTAAAGTTTATCAAGATGGTCACTCATTAAAGCCCATAAAGCACGTTTATCGGCAGTACTGAGCTGTGAATTTGTTAAAACTAACTGATCGCCATGTAATTGCAGTTCCGTGCCTTGTATTACACTATTGATGGTAATGGGGGCTATGGCACGCTTTATATCTGCAAATAACTGGCTTGTGAGCGAAATAGGCTCAGGCGCGACGCTGTCTGCTTTAGTGTCAGTTGCTTTATTATTTATTGGCTGGTTATTAACCGTTTGATAATGCTGATTTAATTCGAGGTTTTCTATACCAAAAACAGCTGCGTAACGTGAATGCATAACGACTCGATGAAATTAGTAAGTAAGGTAATATAAGAAGTAATAAATTCGATGTAAAGAAGAAATGGCAGGGGCGGAGAGATTCGAACTCCCAACCGTCGGTTTTGGAGACCGCTGTTCTACCAATTGGAACTACGCCCCTGCAATACCGACGAATTATAGAGACCTTTGGCCAAAGGTAAAGAAAAAAATCATCTTTTTGGTTTGATTGCCTTTTAAATAAACAAAACGACGAATTAGCAGGCTAATTCTTCATTTTTTAATTACTTAGACTCAGGCAAATATTAATAGCCGAGCACTAAATTAATTATTTTTACGTTTTGTGAATAAAAATATAATAGCAATAAAGTGCTGTCGCTTACTTTATCTCACTGTGCTGATACTACTATTTGTTGTGGTTCAATAAAACTAGGCACTAATTTAGATAGTTTGCTAATAACTTACTGATAGCTTACTGATAGCTTACTGATAGCTTACTGATAGCTTGCTGATAATTTGCTGATGGTTTCTAGGCAGCTTTTAGATACTTTTTAAATAGTTTTTACAATTTGAATAACTCAAGCTCCCTGCCTTATTAATTTTAGCATGCTCTTAAACCTTCGCTATTCCCTTTAAACTTGCTCTTGTAGCTAAATTATCACCTTCAAACCATATTGATAAGAACAAAGCGTACTACTATTCCGCCCCCCTTTGGCTATCGCCTTTTGGCGCATTTTTAGAGCCATGCTGGTGATAATATTACCGGTTACACAAAATAAAATGTAAAGCCGATAGCATTGACACAGAGTCGATTCCTCCTTACCATTGGAATAATAGACCAGTCGTTATAATTTGAGGTATTTTAGTTATGAGTGAAAAAGTAAAGCCGAAAGACGTTCTAATTGAGACGGCATCACGCTTATTTAGAGTGCGCGGATATTGCGGAGTGGGCCTAAATGACATAATTGAAGAAAGTGGCGTACCTAAGGGCTCCTTGTATTACTACTTTCCAAAAGGCAAAGAGCAGTTGGCGACTGCTGCAATTAACAATACTAAAAGACTTGTTATGGAAGATATTCAAAAAAACTTTGCGGGTGTATCCAATCCAATAGATGCTTTTCAAGCTTATGTTTATGAATTATCCAGAGTGTTTGGACAAGGCGGAACCCCTCTTGGTTCTCCAATTGGCACTATTGCTGGAGAAAAACATTCCACTAGTGAACCTATTCGCTTGGCGTGTGAAGCGACCTTTAAAAGTTGGCAATCTATTTATACTGAAAAGTTTCTTGAAGCAGGCTACACAGAACAACAGTCCACAAGTTTAGCTACTGTTTTTCATGCGCTAACTGAGGGCGGTATTCTCTTAGCTTTAACAATGAAAACGGGCAAGCCGCTTGAAACAATAGCAGAGCAAATTCCCTCATTGCTTATTAAAAAGTAAATTTAAAAAGTAAATAAAGTATCAACCAACACAGGTCAATTTAGTTAATCAGCGAAGAGAGTTTTAATGTCTACAATTGCATATGAACAAGATAAAACAGTTATAAGACCAGTCCCTATTCTAATATCCTTTTTAATTGCCGGATTCATTGGCTTATTTAGCGAAACAGCTTTAAATATGGCACTTGGCAATTTAATGAGTGAATTAGATGTTGTTTCCTCTACCGTGCAGTGGATAACAACAGGTTACTTACTGACTATGGGGATCCTCATTCCCGTTTCTGCACTATTAATACAATGGTTTAGTACACGGCAATTATTCGTTGCTTCGTTACTTTTTTCGATTATTGGAGCGATAGTTTCCGGTATAGCCCCCTCTTTTAGTGTTTTGCTATTAGGTCGTATTATTCAGGCAATCGGAACCGGCTTATTAATTCCCTTAATGTTCCATACAGCCCTCATCATTTTCCCTGTTCATAAAAGAGGCACTATTATGGGATTGATTGGCCTTGTTATGATGACAGCACCGGCTGTTGGACCAGCTACTTCGGGGCTGATTATTGAGCTGTTGAGCTGGAATTGGATTCTTTGGTTACTCATTCCGTTTCTTGTTTTTTCATTAGTATACGGGCTGGCTTATGTGCAGAACGTTTCTGTTTTGAGTAAGCCTAAAATAGATGTGCTGTCAATTTTGTTATCGACTGTCGGGTTTGGTGGCATTGTATATGGCTTTAGTATTGCGGGTGAAAAAGGATGGGGGAACTTACTGGTAATTAGTACCATTATAATTGCGCTAATCTCTCTTATTATATTTTCGTTAAGACAGTTTAAACTCGATAAACCAATGTTAGATTTACGTACTTTAAAATATCCAAAGTATACTTTAGGTTTATTGAGTGTATCTGCCACATTCATGATTATTTTATCAACCATGATTCTTTTGCCTTTATATTTACAAATTGGCCTTGGATTAACTGCGCTTACTGCTGGCCTTGTGCTTATGCCAGGTGGAATAATAAATGGTGCTTTGTCTCCGATCGCGGGGCGTATATTTGATAAGTTTGGCTCTAAGTGGCTACTTACACCTGGCTTTATTATTATGATTATTACGCTATGGAATCTGTCGAATGTAACCACAGAAACCTCTATTGCAATGGTTATCTTTTTGCATTCATCTCTCATGATTGGCGTAACATTAATTATGATGCCTGCGCAAACAAATGGTTTAAATGAGCTCCCCAGAGAACTATATGCTGACGGGACCGCTTTAATAAACACTTTACTGCAAGTATCAGGCTCAATTGGCACCGCCTTGGCGATTACAATCATGTCGGCTTCTCAAAATAGTTTTTTGGAAAACGTGGCCGATCCATCAGCGCCCTCTGCAGTAAGTAGCTCATTAACAGCGGGTGTACAAACAGCGTTTATTTTGGGAATTGTACTTGCGATTAGCGGGTTAATTATGTCGTTCTTTATAAAGTCATCTAAAAATACTTAAAGTAATATTAGCAACAAAAAAGCCCATGAAATCATGGGCTTTTATTTTTATATACTGCTAATACTAGCTAGTAGCTAACGCGCGATTATTCCCACTCAATAGTTGCAGGTGGTTTACCCGAAATATCGTAAACAACACGCGAAATACCATCAATTTCATTAATGATACGGTTTGAAACCACACCTAAAAATTCATATGGTAAATGTGACCAGCGCGCGGTCATAAAGTCGATAGTTTCCACGCAGCGCAGTGATACAACCCAATCGTATTTACGCGCATCACCCATAACCCCTACCGATTTAACCGGTAAAAACACAGTGAACGCTTGGCTTACTTTATGGTAAAGCTCTGCTTTGTGAAGCTCTTCGATGAAAATAGCATCGGCGCGACGCAGTAAATCACAGTATTCTTTTTTAATTTCGCCAAGTACACGCACACCTAAACCTGGTCCAGGGAAAGGATGACGGTAAAGCATGTCGTACGGTAAACCTAGCTCTAGGCCAATTTTACGTACTTCATCTTTAAATAACTCACGTAGCGGCTCAACTAGGCCCATTTTCATGTCTGCTGGTAATCCGCCCACATTGTGGTGCGATTTAATTACGTGTGCTTTACCGGTGGCAGATGCCGCAGATTCAATTACGTCTGGGTAAATTGTACCTTGCGCTAACCATTTTGCATTTTTAAGCTTTTTAGCTTGCTCATCAAATACATTAATAAACGTGTGGCCAATGGCTTTACGCTTATCTTCTGGGTCTGACTTACCAGCAAGGTCATTTAAAAATTGCTCTTCGGCTTCAACTTTAACAATGTTTAGGCCAAACTTATTACCAAACATGTCCATAACTTGCTGGCCTTCGTTTAAACGAAGTAGGCCGTTATCAACAAATACACAAGTTAGCTTTTCGCCAATTGCACGGTGAATAAGCATAGCCACAACCGATGAATCAACACCGCCCGAAAGACCTAAAATAACTTCGTCATCGCCAACTGTTTCTTTAATGCGCTCAATGGCATTATCGATAATTTTTGCTGCAGTCCATAATTTTTCACAACCACAAATATCAATAGCAAAACGCTCTAATAAACGCTGCCCTTGATGTGTGTGCGTTACTTCTGGATGAAACTGTACGCCGTAAAAGCGTTTTTCTTCGTTCGACATTGCCGCATGCGGACACGTAGATGTTTTAGCTGTGGTTTTAAAGCTTTGTGGAATATCCATTACTTTATCGCCATGGCTCATCCATACATCTAGTACGCCATTGCCGCCGTCGGTGATATGATCTTCTATCGCATCAAACAACGCACAATTACCCACTTTTTCTACTTGGGCGTAACCAAACTCTTTTTTATCAGAGCTGTGTACACTGCCGCCAAGCTGAGCTGCCATAGTTTGCATGCCGTAGCAAATACCTAGTACTGGCACACCAGCATTAAATACATATTCAGGAGCGCGTGGGCTGTTTTCAAGTGTTGTCGACTCTGGGCCACCAGAGAGAATAATACCTTGTGGGTTGAACTCGCGAATTTGCTCTTCGGTCACATCCCATGCCCACAGTTCACAGTAAACACCAATTTCGCGCACACGACGGGCAATTAATTGAGTGTATTGTGAACCAAAGTCTAAAATGAGAATTCGTGAATCGTGAATGTCTTTGCTCATGGAGTATCTCGTAAAGTCAGATGCTAAATAATGCTACTGATATAGTGAGTAGCTATTTAAAAAGGGCTAGTAAAACTAGCCCATAAATTGATGTAATTACGGCTGATTAGCCTAAACGGTAGTTAGGTGCTTCTTTAGTGATTTGCACGTCATGTACATGCGACTCACCCATACCAGCTGAAGTAACACGTACAAACTGTGGTTTGGTGTTTAGCTCTTCAATAGTGGCACAACCGGTTAAGCCCATTGCGCTGCGCAGGCCGCCCACTTGCTGATGGATAATAGTTGCAATAGGACCTTTGTACGCTACGCGACCTTCAATACCTTCTGGTACTAACTTGTCGGCTTCGTTTGACTTTTGGAAGTAACGATCTGATGAACCTTCTTTTTGATCCATCGCGCCTAACGAGCCCATACCACGGTATGATTTGTAGTAACGGCCTTGGTAAAGCTCTACTTCGCCAGGTGCTTCTTCAGTACCAGCAAGCAAAGAGCCCACCATTACACACGATGCACCAGCAACAAGTGCTTTTACAATATCGCCAGAAAAACGAATTCCGCCATCGGCAATTACCGGAATATCACGGCCTTTTAAGCCATCAACAGCATCTGAAATAGCCGTAATTTGTGGCACACCACAACCCGTAACAATACGCGTAGTACAAATAGAACCTGGGCCTATTCCTACTTTAACCGCATCAGCTCCAGCGTCTGCAAGCGCAACAGCGCCTTCTGCTGTTGCTACGTTACCAGCAATAATTTGTAAGTCTGGGTATTCTTTGCGGGTTTTCGCAACGCGGTCAATAACACCTTGAGAATGGCCGTGCGAAGTATCGATAAGTAATACGTCAATACCTGCTTCTACTAATGCAGCAATACGCTCATCAGTACCTGCGCCAACACTCACAGCAGCACCTACACGCAAACGACCTTGGTCGTCTTTACAGGCATCTGGTTTTTCTTGTGCTTTTTGGTAATCTTTTACGGTGATCATGCCCTTTAGTTTAAACGCATCATCAACCACAAGAATTTTTTCAATGCGGTGTTCGTGCATTAAGCCTAAAATCTCTTCGCGCGCAGCACCTTCGTTTACAGTAACTAGCTTGTCTTTTTTAGTCATAACAGTAGAAACAGGCTGTTCAAGCTTAGTTTCAAAGCGCATATCACGCCCTGTTACAATACCAACAAGATTGTTATCGCTATCGGTTACTGGAAAGCCCGAAAAACCTTTTTCTTGCGACAGCTCAAGTGCATCTGCAATGGTTAAGTCGGCAGTTACTGTAATAGGATAAGTAACAATACCCGCTTCATAGGTTTTAACTTTACGAACGTTTTTCGCTTGTTCTGCAATAGTCATGTTTTTATGAATAAAACCAAGACCACCTTCTTGCGCAAGGGCAATAGCTAAACGAGCTTCGGTAACAGTATCCATAGATGCTGAAACAAGCGGCAAGTTAAGTTTGATTCCACGCGTTAAGCGAGTTGAAATATTTGCCGTATGTGGCAAAACAGTAGAATGACCAGGTACTAAAAGTACGTCATCAAAGGTAAGAGCTTCTTTAGCGATTCTAAGCATTTTGGCAACTTCTCACATGGTGGATCTAAGATAAGGAATTGCGGCCAAATTTTAACAGCGTTGCTGGCACTAGTAAATCATATTTTGTAAATATTTATGATAAACTAGGGTTATAAATAGTTTTTGGTAGTTTTTTATGTTTTCGAAGCCTTTGCAAACGATTTACACCGTGTCACGCCTTAATAGAGAAATACGCGCCCTACTCGAGCAAGGCTTTGCCTCGCTGGTACTAACTGGCGAAATTTCGAACTTTATTACTCCGGCGTCTGGGCATTGGTATTTTTCGTTAAAAGACGATAAAGCACAAATAAAAGCAGCCATGTGGCGCGGCAATAATCGTAACCAAAGTTACCGACCCATTAACGGTGCGCAGGTAACGGTAAAAGCGCGCGTTTCACTTTATGAACCACGCGGCGACTATCAACTTATTGTTGAGCATATGGAACCTGCTGGCGAAGGACAACTTAAGCAAGAGTTTGACGCCCTAAAAATGCGTTTAGCCGCTGAGGGGCTATTTAGCTCGGTTTATAAAAAACCTCTACCGCAAAACATTAACCGTATCGGGGTAATAACCTCTGCAACTGGCGCGGCCATAAAAGATATTTTAACCGTACTAAAACGCCGCGCACCGCAGTTAGAAGTTATTATTTACCCAGCTATGGTGCAAGGTAAAGACGCACATCTGCAGTTAATTAAACAAATAGAGTTGGCTAATATTCGCAGCGAAGTAGACGTGCTTATTTTAGGGCGTGGTGGCGGCTCTTTAGAAGATTTATGGTGTTTTAACCATGAGCAACTTGCACGCGCTATATTTAATAGCCAACTGCCTATTGTGAGCGCGGTAGGCCACGAAATCGACACCACTATTAGCGACTATGTAGCCGACGTACGTGCAGCTACGCCTTCTGCGGCGGCAGAGCTGGTAAGCCCTAATACGCAAGAGTTACATAATAAAGTAACTCAGCTAGTTAACCGTCTTGCTAATGCGTTTAAACACGATATGAGCGAAAAGCGCGCTCAAGCATTACAACTACAGCACAGGTTAAATTTATGCCATCCACGTAATCAGTTAAATCAAAAAGCGCAGCGCTTGGATGAGCTAAGCATTGCACTACAACAAGCTATGCGTAATAGTTTATATCAACAAGAGCGCACCCTTAATAATTTAACGCCTAGATTAATGCGCCAATCACCCGACAAAAAGCTCACTCAAGCAAGTCACCAACTCGCACAATTACAAACTCGGCTTAACCAAGCAATACAGCAGCAATTACAGCAAGCTAATAACAGCTTAGCACTGCAGGCAAGTCGCCTAGATTCGGTAAGTCCACTTAATGTATTAGCGCGAGGCTATAGTATTACAAAAACAGATAAGCAAAAGGTGGTTAAATCAGTAGCGGATGTAAAAGTCGGAGATACTTTAATTACTGAACTGGTTGACGGCACGCTACACTCGCAAGTACTAAGTTAGCAGCGTCTTACTCTTTAGTGCTCACTATAAAGTCTATCTGTTCATCGGTTGAATTTGACGAAGTGAGCTTAAATTGCTGCCACCATGGCATTAGCGCTAATTTATCGTTCAGCTCGCGCCACTGCACATGCCCTTGCTGATTAGTTTTATCGGCAACTAGGCTAAACTTACAAAGTGTTTGTTTGCACTCTAAACTAGTTAGTTGCGCGGTATTACTTAAATCGCTGGTAATTAAAAAATCAGTTAGCGCGGTTTCTACTTCGTAGCTCCACTGGCTATTTTCATCCTCAGCTATAAACTTCTCTTCTAACTGCTTAGCAAAATCAAGCTGATCTAGTTGCGCTAATTTTAACGCTTGTTCAACGCGTTTAAGTTGTTTGTTTTTAAGCTCAAGCTCATTGGTAAGCGTGGCAATTTTATGCGTATATGGCGCAATACTCTCAGCCTGGGAGTTACCATCGGCAGGGTTAACATGCTCGTCAGTACTATTGAGTGACTCATCGTTAGCTTGCTTTATAACAATACTTTTATAAGGAAACGGCTGGCTTTGTTGCGCTTGAATAGGCATAGAATGTAAAAACAAAAAGTAACCACTGGTTAATCCTACGCCTAAAATAAAACAGCACAGGCCAAGTAAGTTACTTTTGTTTAGCATTTTAAATTGCTCATTACTTTATAGCATAGAGCTAGTATGCGATTCATTTTCAGGCTCAGGTTTAGCTAAAAAGTTTTGGTTCATACTTTTTGCAGGGCATTCGCAATCTGGGCGACCAATAATTTTTGCCGGTACACCTACCGCTGTAGTGTGTGGCGGTACATTACTTAGCACAACAGAGCCTGCGCCAATACGCGCGCCCGCGCCCACTTCAATATTGCCTAATATTTTAGCCCCAGCACCAATAAGTACCCCGGCTCTAATTTTAGGGTGACGATCGCCTTGCTCATTGCCCGTACCACCTAAAGTAACCGACTGCAGTATTGATACATTATCTTCAATTACCGCCGTTTCACCAATAACAATACCGGTTGCATGGTCAAACATTATTCCTTTACCCACTTTACAAGCAGGATGAATATCAACGCCAAATACTTCTGAGCTACGGCTTTGAATAAAGCGCGCCAACTCTTTACGGTTTTGCGTCCACAAACAATTAGCTAAACGATGCGCCTGAATAGCATGGAAACCTTTTAAATTTAATATTACCGTAAGGTAAGTTTCGGCTGCAGGGTCACGATCTTTTACCGCTTTAATATCGTGAGCAACGTGCGTTAGCATACGCTCACACCTTACAAACGACTGATCAAATAGCTCACGAATAGTAAATGCCGACACCACCGCATCTGCCAATTTATTAGCAACAATAAAACTCAGCGCCGCCCCTAAACATTCATGGTTCAAAATACACGAATAAACATGGCTCGCTAAAAGAGGTTCGCGTTTTACTACTTCATTTGCTTCGCTGCGAAGCTGTTGCCAAATTTCATGTCGCATATTACTGCCTTTGTTGATCAAAAAGAGCCTTTTGCTAAGTTTAACGGATTTAGTCACTAAGGTGTTAATCCCTTAGTTATTTGTTGTGGTTATTAGATATAACTATTTTTATAAAACAAAAATGCCCCAACTATTTAAAACAGTTGGAGCATTTAGTTTTTTTAAGTTTAAACTTACTTAAATACTTTATCTACTGCTATTACTGCAATATTTTTTGCCGGAATAGCTAATTTGTAATCGGCAATCACTTTATCTTCTGCAACAAGCTCTGCTGGTTTATCGGTATTATAAACCATTGGCGATGTTTGCTCAGGCGCTAAACGCTTTTGCATATCAGCGCCGTCACCGGTAATAAATACATAATGGATATTATCGGTTTGTAGATTATCTTTAATAACGCGGTTTACATCCTTTACTGTTAGCGTTTTAAGTTTGTTAGTTACGTAACTTACAAAGCTGTCGGTATTGTAAAACTGGCTATCAAGTGCATAACCTAGTTGGCGATTTTGGCTTGCCACCATTTGCGGCACAAAGTTAATTAAAAAGTTACGTGTGGCTTCAAAGTCGTCTTCACTCATGCCATTTTTAATTAGCTTATCAAGCTCAAACAAGGCGGTACGAGTCGCAAAATGCGCATCGTTATTAGAGCGAAGTGGGCGTAACCACACTTGAAATATTTGCTCAGAGCGCCCTAGGTTTGCATCAGGCTTAGTTTGAAACATACCACGCGGAAAGTATTCAATGTACGCGTAATCGCCGTAGTTCATGCCACGGGTTTCACGAATACGCTCATATAAAAAGCTGTTAGAACTACGGTGCTCACCAAAGTAAGAACGCACTAACCACAGTGCAGTCCAATCCTCACTACTTCTTATTGTATCAATTGGAAAACCAAACGATACCGCTGTCGACTGCGCACTCTTTTCAACAATAGTAGCATGATGGCCTTTAAGCTCAGGCGCATCAGGAATACTTAAACGGCTTTGCTCGCCTTTAGGCAGGCCTGCTAAATCAGCTAACATAGTGGCTTTTAGTTTTTCCGGTACTGCACCAATTAAGCCAAGTGTTAGCTTAGATTGCGTAAGCTCTGTGTTATAAAACGTTTTAACATCATCAAGCGTAAGTGCTTCTAAATCTGAAATATCACCATAGTTGTAGCTTTCATAAGGATGGCCTTTGTAAAGCGCGCTGTAGAGTACTTCTTTACCTAGTTCTTCATCGTTAGATGCTTTTAAGCCCGATTTAATACCGTCAATTAGCTCTTTTTTAAGGCGCTTAAAGTCATCTTCTCTAAAACCGGGATTAAGTAACTGATCGCTCACTAATGCATACCACTTAGCAGCGTTATCTTTATGAATACGCCCTTGAAACGACAGCATTTCTTTATCTATTTGATAACCAAAGCTACCTGCCAGCGGATAAAGTGCTTGTTTAATATCTTTATAGCTTGTTGATTGTGAGCCACCTTGCGCCAGCATAGCTGCAGTTAATGCGCCAAGGCCTTTTTTACCTTGCGGGTCAGCAGCAGCCCCGGTATTGAATAAAAAGTTAACGTCGATTAATGGCGAGCTGTTAGTTTTATCTAGTACTTTAAATGCAGCAGCCTGAGGTGCTTGCTCCAGTTTTGCAACCAGTGCGTTTAAATCAACCTCTTGCTCAAAATTTGGCGCTTTATCAAGTGCCGACATAGTCACGGTAGTGCGTGCATTATCAACAAAATACTTGTTAGCAATTGCTTTAATATCTTCAGCTGTTATTTCATCTGAGGTTTTATATAGCTGGTTTATTACCCTAGGGTCACGCTCAAAATGCATATAGCTTGCAAGGGTTGCAGCAATTGCTTGCGACGAATCTAAACCATTTATAAAGCTGTATTTAAGGTTAGATTTTAAGTCGCTGAGTTTTTGGCTATCTACTAACTCAGTACGCGCTTGGGCGTAGGTACGATTGATTGCATCGCGTACTTTGGCTAAATCGTCTGCTTTTTCTACTTTTACAAATACATGCAGTAAACCCGGATCTTTGGTTTCTGGATTATAGCTAAACATTTGGCTGGCAATTTGTTTATCTACCACTAGCTCTTGGTATAAATCTGAGTTGTTTGAAAAATAAAGCTGCGAGAGTAAATCAAGCGCAGCTCTGTCTTTTTTAGCCGGCTCCCACGCAGTGCCTTTATACGATACTAATAACCAATGCCCTGGTAAGCCTGGGTTTTGTTGATGACTATATTTTGGCGCTTGCTGTGTTGGCTCTGCTTTAATGTCGGCAACATAGTCACCCTTTTTCCACGCACCCCAGTGTTTTTTAACCATAGCCATAGTGGCTTTTGGGTCTACATCACCCACAATTACAAGTGATACATATTCGGGCTTATAAAATTTGGCAAAAAATTCTTTACCATAAGCCATTTGATCAGGCATGGCTTCTATGTCTTTAAAAAAGCCCATAGTGGTGTGTTTATAAGTGTGTTGCTCAAAGGCCTCTTCGCGTACTGCGCTAAGTAATTTACGCACTGGGCTGGCATTATTTTTTAAGTACTCGCCTTTTACCGTTTGCGCTTCGGTTCTAAATTGCTCTTCGGTATAGGTTAAATTTTGAAAAATATCAGCTTCAAGTTCAAGTACTTTATCAAGATGCTGCTTTGAAAAGTTTAAATGATAGTTAGTGTAATCGTTGGTGGTGTAAGCGCGGTTATCAACGCCAGAATTTTTTAAAATACTTGAATACACGGCCTCAGGAAATTTTTCAGAGCCTTTAAACATCATGTGTTCAAAAAAATGCGCAAAGCCCGTTTTACCCGCTTGCGTTTCATTACGTGATCCTACCGATACAGGAATTTGCAACGAGACTACATCAGGGTAATCGGTTTTAACCACCATAACGCGCAAGCCATTTTCAAGCTCTTCTAGTAAGTAGTCTTGTGAAAAAACGCCCTCGCCCGTAGTGTTTGTTTGTTGTTGTGTTACTGCTTGGCTCGTTTGATTTTGTTCAATAGCGCAACCCGACAGTGCCAGCGATACCGCTAAACTGGTTGCTAAAAATTTAAATTTCATTGTTTTTCCTTTTATAGCAATCAATTTTAATCGCTAAACGTTGAGCTAGTTTAATAAAAAGTACCATCTGATTATGCCGCAAAGCCGCCAATAATAAGAGCCTAAAGCGTTGTTATTATGTAAACAACTGTATCAAATTTACTAATTGGTAACGAGCTTGTATGAATAAACCTCACTACGATTGAAAAACTTTCATTAAATAAAGCTATCTAGCCATCTAAATGGCTGCTATATTAATTCCATCGTAACAAACTAAGCTGGAATGAGGATTATGGCTTTATCACTTCAAGAGAAAATAGAAGATAGCAATCAAGGCGTATACCTTATTGGTACTACGCCGCCAAAAATTGGTACCGATAAAGCGCAACTAAAAACCATTGCAGAAAAGCTATTGGGTCGCCTACACGAAATTGAATACGACGGCGTAATAATTTACGACATTCAAGACGAAAGCAGCCGTACTAATCAAGCGCGTCCGTTTCCATTTAGGCAAACTGTCGATCCACGTGAATACAGCAACCTATTACGTGGCTTATCGCACCTTGATGTAATTACCTATAAAAGTGTGGCGCAACGCAGTGCGAACGAGTTTAAAGATTGGCTAAGTGAAACTAAAAACGACTACGATTTAAAAAATATTGTTTTAGTAGGTAGCCCATCATCGATAGGCGATATAAAACTAAGCCTACCAGATGCGTATAAAACGCTGGCAGAGCAATCTGATGACTTCTTTTTAGGCGGCGTTACTATTGCAGAGCGTCATTCTAATAAACGTAATGAACACGAGCGCCTAATAGAAAAAACCGCTCAAGGCTGTAAGTTCTTTATTTCGCAAGCGGTTTACGACGCACAAGCAACAATAGAGTTAATAACTAGCTATGCACGTAGTTGTAAAGCACAAGGGCTTGAGCCTAAGCGCCTTATTTTAACTTTTACTCCGTGCGGCGGCGAAAAAACCTTAGAGTTTATGCAATGGTTGGGGATCTCAGTGCCAGAGGCCACTAAATGGCGCATGCTTGATGCGAACAATACGCTGAGTGAATCGGTACGTATTTGCCGCGAAAATCTCGATTTAATACTTAAAAGCTGTGCGCATTTAAACGTGCCGCTGGGCTTAAATATAGAAAGCTTAACTAACCGTAAAGAAGAAATTGACGCATCAATTAACTTATACCGCTTATTAAAAGCCACCATGGAATTAAATCTAGCTGAAAAGTTAATAGCTTAAGGGCTAAGCATTTAATACAAAACCAGATTAATTAGTTACACTCTTTGGCAAGCCTTATAGCTTGCCTTTTTTTATTTTAAATTTGAGAAGTAACGTATTTAGTTAAAGGTAAGGGGAAATTAGCAGTTATGTGCTAAATGCATTTTGCGCTTTATTATCAATATTAACTATGTTTACTTTTGTTGCTGGCCGCTTTTGTTACTAACCTTTTGCCCTGAATAGCTTTTTAACGCAGCTCCCATAGCAGCGCACATAACACCAAAAATAACTCCTTCGTTAGATATAAACCTAAAGCTGATAAAAATATCTAATAAACTTATTATTGCCAGCGATAAAACTAAACCTATGCCTGAATACAGCAACCATGTTTTAGTAACTTTGTTCATAAATTAATTCCTTTTAAATGCTAAATTTAGCCTAATACAACCCCGCGGCTATTTTTCGGGGTCGTATTATTTCACTGACAATTGAAAGTCAAAACTAAAAAACTGTTATTTACGTCTTCTACTTGGCTCTCTTTGTCCTGTAATGCGTTTTTTATCGCGGTCTTTTCGTGATTTATTGGTGTTTTTGCGGTTATCTTTTGGCTTTTTGTTTGGATCTGGCTCGTAGCCTGCTAGCCACTGTGGCGTTAAGCGGGTATCTAACAGTACTTCTATTTCTTCAAGTAACCATTGCTCGTCAATACTTACTAGCGACATTGCAAGCCCTTGCTCACCAGCGCGACCTGTACGGCCAATGCGATGTACGTAGTCTTCGGCTATGTATGGCAGTTCAAAGTTAATTACAAATCTAAGTGTTGGAATATCTAAGCCACGTGCGGCTACATCGGTAGCAACTAATACACGGGTAATGCCTTCTTTAAAGTTTTGTAGTGCACGGTCGCGTGCGCCTTGTGATTTATCACCATGGATTGACTCGGTTTTTAAACCGTCTTTACACATTTCTTTAGCCAGTTGGTCGGCCATTTGTTTGGTGCGGGTAAAAATAAGCACTTGGCGCCAATTTTTCATGCCGATCATGTGCGATACCAGCTCGCGCTTGCGATCCTCGTCTACTGAGTAAATTACTTGCTCAACCTCAACTGCTGCTGAGTTGCGTTTATCAACTTCAACTAATTCTGGGTTTTTAAGTAGTTTTTTACTAAGCGCAAATACGCTGTCATCAAAAGTCGCCGAAAATAACAAAGTTTGGCGATCGCCTGGAATATGGCGCAATATACGTTTAATTTCGTCAATAAACCCCATATCAAGCATACGATCGGCTTCATCAAACACCAGTGAGTCAACACTTGAAAGCACCACACTGCCTTTAACAATATGATCGAGTAAGCGCCCCGGGGTGGCTACTATTACTTGCGCATCTTTTAGGGCTTTTATTTGTGGGCCTATGCTTGCGCCGCCATACGCTAATGCCCCTTTAATATTGGTGCCTTGGGCATATTTTTCAAAGCTGGCAAATACTTGCTGAGCAAGTTCGCGAGTTGGCGTTAAAATTACCACGCGAGCAACACCTGGCTCATCTTTTTTAGGGGTGTTTAAAAGTTTGTGTAGCAGTGGTAGTACAAACGCTGCGGTTTTACCTGTGCCAGTTTGTGCACTGCCCATTACATCACTGCCCGCTAAAATAGGCGGGATGGTTTTAATCTGAATTGCGGTAGGTTGAGTGTAATTATTTTGCTCAATCGCAGTTAATAACAACGGGTCGAGATTAAGTGATGAGAACGTAGTGGCAGACATAGGCTTAGCTTTAAAATGACAAAGAGCGCTATTGTACTCATATTCACTCATGCCGTAAATTAGAGTGCTTGAGAAAACTATTTAATCGTATTTATCTGCTTTTATTTGTGCCAATAAAAAAGGCGCTAAATAGCACCTTTTAAAATTCATCTCGTTTTTAAGCTGGTTTTAAATTTGCTTTGCGCTCGTTGTAAAAAGCAATCAAATCATCAACCGTAGCTTGGCAGTACTCGCGAATACCCGATACCACCATGTGCTTTTCACCAAAACCCACTTTTTTACCGTTTTCTAGCAAATTAAAGCGCAAAGTAATTTTGCCGCGTTTACCTGTGTATTCAAAACTAGGCTCTGCAAATTCAAGTGTCGGTGCACTAATTTCAACAGTATCAAGATTTATAATCATCGATTCGTAAATAATCATCGGGCGTGCAGGGTTAATCATTACCTCTTGCTTACCCATGAGCGGAATAATCACGTGCGGAAACGCTGCGCCTGAAAACTCAACATAATTTTTAATCAAGCTATTAGTAAGTGCTGGGCATTTGCTGGTTTTACCTTCGCGTTTTACCTTTAAAATTACTTTATCGCCGTTTGTTACATCAAATTCATCGGCCTCTGCAGGGAAGCTAAGTTTGGTATTTTCGTCAACCATACCCGCAAAAGTAAACTCCATGCGTTCACTAATACCGTAACGATCTAATACTAATGAAAAAAGTAAGTCTCCTGGAGCACAAAATTTCTTCGCATCTTTATCGTGAAGTGGGTTGTAATCATCAGCAATACACTTGGCGAAACGACAGCCTTGCTCACGAGAGATCGAAACATAATCAGCATGTTGCTGATAAAAAGGACTTAACATAGGGTGTTCACTACTTAAACGGCTTATAACCTGGCTATACTAACAGAAAAAATAAAATGAGAGGTCGAATCTGTTAGATTAGTTACTAAATAAAACAGAGTAATAAAAAAATAATGACTTTTTATTTATTAGCATTATCGATTATATGTGTTTTTCCGTACTGTAAAGTATCAATAATACGGCAACCACTTTGGCACTACTTAATGGCTTTAAGTGTTATATGTGCGTATTTTGAGGGTTATATAAATTTATATGGACTGTTCAGTACTGGGCTTTACGTTGCTTTATATCACTTTGTGCTATATACAAAGCAAACAATAATACGCGCTATTTTAAGCACTGTTTTTATAGTTTCCTCATTGGCATTAGCGCTTCATTGGGTGCCTGGTTTTAACAACCTTCCTATTGCTATAAACGAGCATATTACCAGCGATGCAATTGCTTTTACCCTTTATGCTAATTTTGATAAAGCTATGGCTGGCCTCTTTCTTTGTGCTTACTTTTATTCAAATATAAAGCCTTTAAAAGCAGAGTCTAAAAAGACGACTTCATTAATTAACCCCCCTATTTTAATAATTATTACTACCATTTTAGCCGCACTTACTGCAGCTTTAATGCTTGGGCTGGTAAGCTTTAACCCTAAGGTTCCTGACTTCTGGTTAGCATTTATTGCTATAAACCTTTTATTTACCTGTGTTGCTGAGGAAGCTTTATTTAGAGGCTTATTACAAACCAAGCTTAGCCAAATTATTACGCCTACCCGCTTGGCAATATTTGCGCCTGTAATTACTGCAGGTATTTTTGCTTTGGCACATTTTGCTGGGGGAGTTAGCTATGTATTAGTTTCATTTATTGCAGGTTTGGGATACGGCTATGTTTTTTATAAAACGCAGCGTTTAGAGTGGGCTATTTTATGCCATTGGTTAGTAAATATTTGTCATTTCTTTTTGTTTACTTATCCTATGCTAAGTAAAACCGAGTGCATATAAAGTCATTTACAAATACTAACAATTTACTCAGTAGTAAACATTGCCCACATCTGATTTTGTTAGTAATTTACTACTTCAAACAATAAATTAAAGGACTAATTAATATGCTACGTTTTATGGCAATAATAACTGCACTGGCTACTTTAAGTGGTTGCTCAAACATGACTTTTCATACTGATATAAACAACGACGTTTTATCTCAAGAAATTGGTACCTACGTTAATAAAAGAGATTTGCAGCAGTTTTACAGCGACCAAGAAGCACACGAAAGTGGCGCTACACTTTTAGGCCGAATAGCAGGTGAAAGCTGTGATGGCGATGGTATGGGTAACAATAATGTAAGCTATAACCGTTCTAAATCAAATGCTATTGATTTACTTAAAGCTGATGCCATGCGCAGAGGCGCAAATGCTTTTACTATTAACTCTTGTAGCGAAACCTCTGTATCGTATTGCGACCTATCTGTTTTATGTACCGGACAGGCCTACGACTATTAATAAATCATATATTAAGTGCAAAGCTCAGTAGCACACGCTTTCCAGACTCGATTTTAGATACGCTGTGTTCGTACTTATCGGGCCTAAATAAATACACCCTATTAAACCAGTTAATAATACATTTAGCGCATTTAAACACCCCACCGCTTTTAGGTTTTACTAATACAAAGTTGAGTTTGTAATAGCGCCCTTGCTGCACCGGATCAATATGGTTCATAACGCTGTGGTTTGTAGGGTAAGTAACTAAATTTATAGAAAATACACGACTACTAAAAATGGCTTTGTTTTTAACGGTTGCAATCATACTGCCTCCTATGAGTTTATATGCCGCATTGTAGCATTTAGTAAATTATGAATGCTTAGACTAAACAATATCAAAATACGATGTCATATAACTAAACAACCTGAAACAAAAAAGCCGAACTTATTTACTAAGCTCGGCTTTTAAAAATGCATTATTTAGCAATTATGCACTTGGGTATTCGCGGTAGGCACGTTCGATATTTTTAGCCTGCTTTTTAGAAATACCTAAATGCGCCAATGCTACACGTAAACGAGCACGCGATAGGTCAGAGCCTAATATTTCCATAGCATCAAGCACAGAGGTAGATGACGTTTTACCCGTAATTGCCACAAAAATCGGCTCTAAAAAGTCTTTAATTTTAAGCTCGTGGAACGTTGCTACTTCTTTTGCAATGGCAAAAATAGCTGATTTATCAAAGCTACGTAGGCCTTCTAGCTGCCATACAAAAAATTGTAGTGCTTGGCGAATTACGTCTTCATCGGCTTTGCCCGCTGTTAATAGCGCAGGATCATAAGTAGGTATACCGCCTACAAAGTGCCCTGCTAAGTCAACTAAGTCCGACAATGTGTTAATACGTGCTTTGGCTTCTGGTAATACTTTAGCTAGCATTTCGCCATTAAACTTCCAATCAACAAAGCGCTGAATTAACTGCTCGTCAGTTAGGTTTTCGCGGATCCACATGCCGTTTAACCAGCTAAGTTTATCTACGTCGAATACTGGGCCACCTAGTGACACGCGCTTCATATCGAAGTTTTCAATCATTTCGTTAAGAGTGAATTTTTCACGCTCATCTGGCATTGACCAACCCATGCGGCCTAAATAGTTAAGCACGGCTTCTGGCAGGTAACCCATTTCTTTATAGTAGTTAATAGAGGTTGGGTTTTTACGCTTAGACAGTTTTGACTTATCTGGGTTACGCAGTAGCGGTAAATGCCCAAGTACTGGCGCTTCCCAACCAAAATCTTCGTAAAGTTTTAATAGTTTAGGCGCTGAGTTAATCCACTCTTCGCCACGGAAAATATGGCTAATTTGCATATGGTGATCGTCAACTACGTTCGCTAAAAAGTAAGTTGGGAAGCCATCAGCTTTTAATAGCACTTGCATATCGACGTTTTCCCACGGGATCTCAATTTCGTCGCGTAGGTAGTCGTTAAATTTAAAAGTGCCTTCGCTAGGGATTTTCATACGTATAACGTAAGGTTTACCCGCTGCTAGGTTTGCTTTAATTTCGTCGTCTGTGTGGTTTAAGCCACGGCCGTCGTATTTAGGGCGTAGACCTTCTGCCATTTGCTCTTCGCGCATTTTATCCAGCTCTTCGCTTGTTGCAAAACAGTAAAATGCTTTGCCGTCGTCAACGAGTTGGTGTGCGTATTTTTTGTATAAATCGCTACGCTCAGACTGGCGGTACGGGCCAAACTCACCGCCCACATCTGGGCCATGATCCCACTCGAGTCCTAACCAACGCAAACTATCCATAATTGCTTGCTCTGACTCGGCAGTGCTACGTACTTGGTCGGTATCTTCAATGCGAAGTACAAATTCACCACCTTGCTGTTTAGCAAAACAGTAATTAAATAAGGCGATATAAGCGGTGCCAAGATGCGGGTCGCCAGTTGGCGACGGGGCAACACGGGTGCGAATTGTCATGGTAATGTCTCTTTTAATAAGTGAGATGGTAAAGTTATTTATGCTGCTACTTTGTTTATATAAGCAATAATATCGTTTGATTCGTATAGCCAAGTTACTTGGCCATTTTGCTCGATGCGCAGACAAGGCACTTTAACTTTTCCGCCTTGTTCTAGCAGTTCTTGACGATATTGCTCATTACTTTTTGCATCACGCGTTTCTATTTTAAGGCCTTCGCGCTTAATAGCACGGCGCACTTTTACACAAAACGGGCATGCTTTAAATTGATAAAGCTTAAATTGTGCGGTTTGCTGATCAAGCTGCTGTTGCACTTCTGGAGCACGTTTTTTACTACGTGGCGTAAATACAAAATTAAAGAATAAAATTATACTTCCTAATAACCAACGAACTAATTTCATTAACTGCACTCTATTTACAACAAATTTAAGGTGCCAGATTTTAACACAAAAATAGCAGCAAAAAAGCTCAAATATACTCAGCCAGTATATTTGAGCTTTGTAAGCTCAACCTCGGGTCAGGTTAATTATTTAGCTACTAAAATGGGAGCTTATTTATTCAGCTATACTGCTTTTTATTACAGTAAAATTAAGTCATCGCGATGCAGTACTTCTGCCCCGCCATCGTAATCAAGTAATTCACCTATTTGCTTAGAGTGCGCGCCTTTAATTTTATTAACTTCGCTGCTGCTAAAGCGGGTTAACCCACGAGCAATAAGTTGTTTGTCGCTATTTATTACACTTATTAGATCGCCGCGCTCAAATGCCCCCAACGCATTGGTCACGCCTTTAGCAAGTAAGCTTGCACCTTTAGTTTGCAGCGCGGTTATTGCACCGGCATCAATAACAATTTGCCCGCTACTTTTAGGTCCAGCGAGTAACCACTTTTTACGCCCTTCTTTTGGCGCAGTGAGCTTTAAAAAACGTGTGCCGGGCAGTTGCTCGCTCATACATTTTAAAATGACATTTTTACCCGCACCTTTGGCAATTATAACCTCAACCCCAGCACGCCTTGCAATGTCGGCTGCTTGTAGTTTGGTTGCCATACCGCCGGTGCCCAAGTTTGTGCCACTACCACCAGCAAGCTGGCGCAATTCGTCGTTAATATCACTCACTTCACCAATTAATGTGGCATCGGCATTAGTGCGCGGATCGCTGGTAAATAATCCTTCTTGATCGGTAAGCAATAACAGCTTATTGGCATTAGCTAAAATAGCCACCAACGCTGATAAATTATCGTTATCGCCTACTTTTATTTCACTAGTAGCAACCGCATCATTTTCGTTAATGATGGGCACTACGTCGTAGTTTAATAATGCATTTAGTGTATCGCGGGCATTTAAATAGCGCTCTCGGTCGTTAACATCGGCGCGGGTTAACAGCATTTGCCCTACGTTTACACCATACAAAGCAAACAAGCTTTGCCAAATATGAATGAGCTGGCCTTGACCAACTGCTGCTAGCATTTGCTTATCTATTACGCTGCGGCCACAGGGCTTTAGTAATTGTTCTCGTCCGGCCGCCACGGCTCCGCTCGAAACTAAAATAACGTGATGCCCTTGCTTTTTAAGCTCACAACATTGGCGCACTAGTTCAACCATATGCGCTTTATCTAGCTTATCGGTGCCGCCAGTCAGTACGCTTGTACCTAGCTTTACAACGATTACCTGATCCCTTTGCATTTATTTTTACTACTGAATAATTAAAGATGAATTTATTTATACCAGCTGGGTATTTTTCAACAAGTAAAATATATTCATGCTAGGATCTGATTTTATTCAATTGTGTAAATTACCTGCTATGCCTGCCAGTTTATGTTTAATTATTGCCACCTTTTTATGGGGTAGTTCCTTTATTGCACTTAAGTATGCCATTGCTATTTACGACCCCGCTTTGGTGATATTTTTACGCATGCTAACCACATTATTTTTATCGCTGTGCTTATGGCGCTATGTAATACGCTTTGAATACAGAGTTGGTGACTGGAAGTATTTAATTGCTATGTCGCTGGCTGAGCCTTGCTTGTACTTTTTATTTGAAGGCCATGCAATGGAATATACCTCGGCATCGCAGGCGGGGGTAATTGTGTCGTGCTTGCCTATTATTATTGCTGTACTGGCTTTTTTTATGCTTAAAGAATACATCAGTAAATCTATTATTATTGGCTTTACTTTTTGTATTGGTGGCAGCATTTTGCTCACTGTGCTTTCACCAAACTCCGATCAAGCGCCTAACCCATTATTAGGTAATTTTTTAGAACTTATGGCCATGGTATGTGCGGCGTTTTATACCGTTTGCATTAAACACTTAGCGAGTCGTTATTCACCGTTAACGCTTATAGCGCTGCAAGGCATTAGTGGCAGTTTATTTTTTGCACCGTTTTTGCTTTTTATCGACCTACCAAGCGAAAATCAACACAATATAACCGCTTTATTAAGTATTTTATATTTAGGCTCGTTTGTTACTTTAGGCGGTTATGGTATGTATAACTACGCTATTAGTAAGGTATCGGTATTAACCGCAGCGGCTTATTCAAATTTAATTCCTATATTTACGCTGATTCTTTCGGCCATCATTTTAAATGAAGTGCTTAACTTGTGGCAGTGGCTGAGTATATTTGTGGTATTTGTTGGCGTAATGATCAGCCAACGTCATCAAGAATTAGTGGTTGATATCCCCAGCGCCGAGTCGGGCGAGGATATTTCCACCGATCTTACTACCTCCGATATCATATCGGCCGAAACCAATAGCCTAAATTCGGTTCCCGATGCTAACGCGTCAAAAGGGTAGCACGTTAGTAAATACAATTGTGCAGTGTGTAAAAATGTGTTTTCTGACTCATGAATTACCTCGCTGCCGGTTACTTTATAATGCTGCAAGGTGCCATTTTGTAATTGCAGGGTAAACTGCTCTCCCACTTTAACGTGCTGTAAAAAAGCAAAGTGAGTGTCGTTATGCCCTGCAATGAGTGCCCCAGCTTGTTTACTACCAAGCTCTGCTGCGGGTAAAAAGTGGCTGGGCGCAAAAGCTAAATTACGCCCGCTAGCACCTGCTAATACGGTGAGTTTTTCATTATGCGCCGGCCAATTTAATTGTGCGGTTACATAACTATCGGCGTAAAACCATGGCTTAACTTTTGCTTCAGGCGTTTTAAGAGCCTGCTGCCAGGCCTGTTCAATTAGTAATTGCGCCAGCCATGCTTTGCCTTGCATGTAAGCGCCATGACCAAATAACCCCAAACCAAGTATTAATAGCCCCGCGCTTAGCCACTTTTTCATTTAAAACGCCTTACTAGCACAAACCCACTTAACAATAAAATTCCTAATATTATATGTACTTTGCTTTGCCCATCGGTTTGTGGCAAACGCATTGCCATACCCTGAGGAACTGCGTTAGTAGCATTAGCTGTTTGTTGTGCTATTGGATTAATTTGTGTTTGCTCTATTGCTATAAAAGCCGTGAATGGGCTGAGTAATTGATGAGTAAGCGCCAATTGTTGCACTTCGTCTTTAACTGCATTTTGTGAGTTATAGAGCAGCAACGACTTAATTTTTTGACGAGCCCACAGCTTAGCAATTCCTTTAGCATTTGAGCCTGCTTGTGTGTTTAGGTTAATACTAATAGGCCCTTGTGCAGTTTGCCCGTTTAATATTACATTACTGGCATTATTGAGCTTTATAGCCACCATTATTGGCTCATTAAAATAGAGATCTGGCAGTGGCGAAGGCCAAAAGTCTAGGCTATTACCGTTTTCATCGCTTAGCGCTAAATTAGTAATTGCAGGATGTGCGAGCTTATCAAATAACTGCTGCATTTTAGGTTGCACCTCGCTAGTGCTGCCTATAAAAGTAAACGAGCCCTTGCCTACATCTGCCGCACGGCGCATAAAAAAGCTATTGGGGGCGCTGCCAATACCAACTGTAAATAAGCGGCTATCGCCTAATTTAGCTTGAATACTTTTAAACAGTGCATCTTCGTTGCTTACGCTACCATCGGTTAAAAATATTACTTGGCGTACAAAACCATCAAACTGCGAACCATCTAAAACGGCATCAAGTGCGCCTTGTATTTCTGTACCGCCGTCGGCTTGTAACCCATATATAAAGCGCTCTGCGCGGCGTAAATTAAAGCCACTTGCAACTAAAGGTTTATCGCTCATTAGGGTTACTACATTATCAAACCCTATAATGTTAAAACTGTCGTTACTGTCTAGCAGCGATAGCGCATAAAACAATGCGTTTTTAGCTTGCTCCATAGACTGCCCATGCATAGAGCCCGAAGTATCGACTACAAATACTGTTTCGCGGGCTAATCGCTGCGTTGCTATAAAGTTATCTGCAGGCGGCATTAGCATAGCGAGCCCGTAGCGCTCGCCATTTTCAAACTGCTCGGTAAAAAATGCAGCTTGGGCTTGCTCTTTTTGCAGAGGTTTAAACTCCAGTACAAAGTCGCGGTTTAGCGCATTTTGCTCATTTAACTCTATTGAGTATTGTCCAAATGCAGTGTTTTGAATATTTACATTATGAAATTTAGAATTTATATCTACCAGCTCTAAACCTACGTCTATATCTAAGTTTAAATTAAACTGACTACTTGGCTTATCGTCATTTTTTTGCGTGCTATAAACTGGGCTTAGCCAACCATGTGGTAGCGAGTTAGTTGGTTTTTGGCTTTCTTTATTTATGTCAATTTCACCTTGGGTTACATGATAACGCGGTGTGATTGTGCCCGGAAAGCGCACTGTAAAGGTGCCGCTGCTGTAATCAATTATTTCTTGATATTCCAGCTCAATAATAACCTGCTCCCCAGGGGCTATATTAGCTACGTTTGTAATAAACATATTAGCGCGTTGCTGGCGTACTAGTGCTGCTTGCTTGCCGGCCTGTTTGGCTTCTGCGTATTTTTTTTCGGCCGCCACTTTTTTATCAATTTGGCCCTTAATTACTCGCTCGCCAATACGCATGGTCATAGCATGTACTGCGCTTTCATCGGGCAGCGGAAACACATAACGCGCATTAACAGCAAACGGGTTTTGGTTTTGATAAGTTTGTTTAACTACAACATGATTTATAAGTCCGGTTAATGTCATATTTGCATCACTTTTTAATATTATTGCAGGGCCTGCTTGTGCGCCGCTGCTATCAAAAAGTTCTAACTTGGGAGAGTGTGCGTGGCTTTTAAAGCTCGTTAACATCACCAGTATACCCAGTGTAAAAAGGCTTACCCATTTAAGGGTAAGCACTTTGCTTGGTTTACTCAAAAAAAACATAAAATCACTCCATCGAAGGCTTTAATTTAATTACTTGCTGTTTGGCTATTTACAGGATTTATTAAACGAGTAGTAAGGGTTACCCGCCGATCAAACGTGTTGTCTTCTACTGTGTTAGTTTTAGCAAGTGTTTGCTGCTCACCAAATGCTTGCGTGCTTAAGCGCGTGTGGCTTACGCCCTGTTTTATTAAATAGCTTTGCACCGCATTTACACGTGCTTTTGAAAGTAAAAGGTTGGCTTGTTCATCACCGCGTTGATCGGCAAACCCACTTAAATCGAGCGCTAACTGTGGCTGGTTTTTTAAAAGCGTAACGAGTTGGTCTAACTGCAATGCAAAATGTGGCGCAATAACACGTGAGCCGGTTTTAAACTGTACTGTCATGGCAAGTAAATTATTAATTTGCGATTGTGTTAACTGCTCATTTTGATTAGCAAGCACTTCGATTTGTTGCTCTAACTGGCTGTTATGGCTAAGCAGGTGTTGGTAGTCGTTGGTTTTTTCTGTCATTACAATTATTGCACGCTGTTGCTGGGCAATTTTGTTATCAGCAACTTTTGCATCGCCTATTAAACCACCAGCAAATGCTCCCACAAAAGCACCAATAGGGCCGCCTACTACACCACCTATAATAGCGCCCGATCCTAAGCCTATTGCGGTTTTGGTGTGCGCTTCTTTTGTAGCCGTATTATTAGAGGTTGATGCTAATGCGGGACCGCAAAAAACGGCCGCTAGGGTTAGCGCTATTAATGTCTTCTTCATGATTGATCCTTAAACTTACTTTTTAATTTATGATGTTTTGTTTTGATGGGTGTATTAAAACAAGCTCAAGTGGCAACAAAGGGGAGCAAAAATGGCAAACCACTGAGCAATTGTGGCAAAAAAAAGGCAATTGCCTTTTTAAGCGTACTTAGCTTAAAAACTTCGTTATAGTGCGTTGGTAATAAAGAGGATAAACCCAGAAATGAAAAAAATAGCCATTATTGAAGATGAACCCGCCATTCGCGAAAACTACACTGAAATGCTCAGCGCACAAGGTTATCAGGTAACTGGGTATGCAAATCGTAGTAGCGCAGAAGCGGCGTTTAAAAATGCCCTGCCCGATTTAGCCATTGTTGATATTGGCTTAGGTAATGAAATAGATGGTGGTTTTTTGCTGTGCCAAACATTGCGCTCACTGTCTAAAACGCTGCCTATTATTTTTTTAACCGCTCGCGATAGCGAAATAGACACTGTATGCGGCCTACGTATGGGCGCCGACGACTACCTCACAAAAGATATTAGTTTGGCTCATTTAGCGGCGCGTATTGGTGCGCTATTTCGTCGTATGGAAGCACTTAAACAACCTGCCGACGAAAATGCACTTATAACTCGTGGGCCGCTAACGCTCGACACACAGCGCATGCAGGTGTTTTGGCAACAACTATTAGTTGATTTAACAGTAACCGAATTTTGGATGTTGCACTCCCTCGCACAGCGCCCCGGACATGTTAAAAGCCGTAATGAATTAATGAGTGATGCTAAAATTTATGTAGACGACAGCACCATAACTTCACACGTAAAACGTATTCGTAAAAAATTTATAGCACTCGATAGTAACTTTGACTGCATAGATACAGTGTATGGCATGGGCTACAGGTGGGAGCAAATTTAATGTTGCGATTTGGCCTACGTAGTAAGTTTATTTTACTTTCTTGCTTTTTATTTTTATTGCCCTGGTTGGGCTACGAATATGTGTGGGAAATGGAAAAGTTTTTACGCCAAGGCCAAGAAAAAACCTTAGTAGGCACTACCCGTGCCCTCGCCACTGCCCTGCATGAACGCCCTGCATTATTTGATCAGCAAACTAGTTTTTTAGATCAAGTTGTAAAGGGCCGCGATCTATACGCGTACAACCTTAAAAATCCTATTCAACTCGATGGTAAGCTCACAGATTGGGAGAGCTATCAGGCATTATTTTGGCAATACGACAAACGCTACTTACAAAAAACCGACAACAAGCATCAAGCCAGCGATCTGTCGTTTGAGCACATGGTAGGAAAGTTTGATAATTACCTTTATGCACTGTTTAAAGTAACTGATAACCAACTCGTTTATCGGCCAAAAAACAGTTTAAGTATTACTAATAACGACCATTTAAAAATTGGCTTAAAAACACCTGATGGGCAGTTTAACCGCTATATTATTGCGCCACGGCAAGATGGCTGGGTAAACGCTTTTAATGCAGATAGCAAAGTACCCTTTACAAAAATTCAGGGCTATTTTAGCAGTACGACGGCTGGCTACAATATTGAGCTACGCTTTCCTATTAGTATGCTTGGCAATAAGCTTGGCTTTGCCATTGTTGATGTAGATAACAAAGAGCCCTTGTTAGAACCTAAAATAATGTCGACCTCAAATTTAAATAACCCCAGCGATTTAGGTTCAGTACTTGTGCCCTCTCCCGAAATTAATCGTATTTTAAAAGGCATGGGCCACAGTGGCAGCCGTATTTGGGTGGTCGATAAGCATCATAGAGTATTAGCACAATCGGGCTCGATTCATCATGCCGATGGCGTATGGGCTGACGGCCTTGCCAATCAAGCTCCTGAAACTTGGTGGCAACAGTTTGAGCAAAACTACTTGCATCCCCTTTATTATAAAATTTTAACACGCCCCGAAAACGAATTTTTAGATACTCTGCACGACGTAGCAGCTATGCAAGGCAGTCATTTAGCCAAAGCACTAAAAGGCCAGCCTGCATCATCGTGGCGATTAACCCCCGACAGTAAAGCCGTTATTTTATCGGCTGCTTACCCTATTTGGATCCAAGATAAAGTAATTGGCGCGGTAATAGCCGAGGAAACTACCAATGGCGTACGTACACTGCGTAATAAATCGCTCGAAAAATTATTTAACGTTATTTTAGCCGTGATGCTTATTGGCACAGTAACGTTATTCTTTTTTGCCTCTCGAATATCGAGCCGTATTAGGCGTTTGCGCGATACTGCAGAGCAAGCTATAGATGCACAAGGGCGAGTTACTGGCAGTATTAATTACAGCGATGCTAATGACGAAATTGGCGATCTATCACGCAGTTTTGCTAATATAGTCAGCCGCCTTGGTGGCTATACCAACTATTTAGAAAATATGTCGTCGCGGTTATCGCACGAGCTGCGTACACCTGTTGCGGTAGTGCGCTCATCGCTCGAAAACCTACAAATGCAACCACAAAGCGAGCTGAGTCAAAAGTACTTAGATCGCGCCAGTGAAGGCGTTGAACGCTTAGGTAAAATTATTACCACCATGAGCGAAGCCACTCGCTTAGAGCAAAGTATTCAAAGCAATGAGCCTGAGCCATTCGACTTACAAAAAGTAATAAGTGGCTGCATGCAGGGCTACCAGCTGACTTACCCTAAGCAGCTGTTTACACTTGATATATGCCAAGCTGCGCTTCCTATGCAAGGCGCACCAGAGTTTATAGCGCAACTGCTCGATAAGTTAATTAATAATGCAATTGAATTTAGCCACGCAGAAAAGCCAATTAGTGTTAGCTTAAAGCAAAACGACAGTGCAGCAATTTTAACCGTAGGGAATTATGGTCCATTATTACCTGCAGGTTTAACTGAGCATATTTTTGATTCTATGGTGTCGGTGCGTAGCCAGCAAATGCAGCAACAGCCACATTTAGGATTAGGACTCTATATTGTAAGGTTGGTGTGCGACTACCATAATGCCAGTGTAACCGCTAAAAACAATCAGCAGGGCGATGGCGTAGTGTTTACTGTAAGCCTGCCATTAGTTAAGTAAAAGTGGGTTGTAATTTACTTAACTAATACTCGCCACTGGGTTGGCTTTTTTTGGGTTACAATTTAGTAAGAGTTAAAATGTAACTGTTCACTTTTAATTCAGTGGCAAAACCCTAACCTAGCGCTAATCACCCTAAGCTAAGGTTTAATCATGCACCCATTATTAGAGCAAGAAGAGTTAGATTTTATATTTGAATTATATAGGCCAACAACAAGCACTAAACCTGTAAGCGAGCAGAGCCAAAACCGCAACTATAAAAAAGTAACGCAGCGCCAGTGCAATAAAGATAACAGCACATCAAGTTACTTAATTTAATTACTTTTAATGCCCTACTCACTGTGCCTGTTTTTCTCGTGTTAAAAACGCTTTTACACAGTTTATTTCCGCTTGTTTAACTTCCTCGCCTATTTCTGGGCCTTTTTTGCCGCTGTTAAGTGCAGCTTGTACCACTTGTTTTTTATCTAGCTTTAATAGTTCTGCATGAATAGCACGCAGCTTAGCTGCTTGCGGGTAAGGTTTATCTACGAGTGTTTCGCCGCGCCCTTGTGCATCGCATTGGCATGCTTGAGTAAAAGCAATAAAACGTTGTGGATGAACCAAGGCGTTTAAATTAGTCACAATTAACTTATGAACCGTTTCGGGCCTTAATTGCTCTAATGTATGACAAAGAGTGTGATTATCGCTAGTAAGTACGCCAATATCGCGAAAGCAATTAGGTATTTTTAAACGTTCACAAAACTGTTCAACTACAGCAACCCCATCTCGTTCATGGCCACGTAAATTACCGCGTTTTTTAAAACTGATCGCTTTACCAAAGTCGTGAGTTAATGCAGCAAAACGCGTTGCTAAATCAAAATTCAAATCGGCTGCACGCCTAAGTACTAACATGGTATGCACAAACACATCACCCTCGGGGTGATGTTGTTTAGGTTGCGGCACATTAACCATTTTCTCAAGCTCGGGAAAAATCCCTAAGCCTTGCAACGCTTGAAAATAAAGTTCGGGATGCTTTTCACCCAGGGCTTTTTCGGTCTCTAACCATACTCGCTCTGGCACTAAATGATTAAGCTCGCCTTGCTGCTTAAGCTGTTGCATTAGTGCATAAGTGCTCGGATGTATACGCCACTCGCTGCCAAAACGGGCTAAAAAGCGAGCTATACGCAACACCCGCACTGGGTCTTCTACAAATGCATCTGTTGTATGGCGCAGTATTTTATCTTTAAGGTCTTGTTGGCCGTTAAATGGGTCAATTATATTATCGTTAGCATCGAGCGCCATAGAGTTTATAGTTAAATCACGTCTGGCTAAGTCTTCCTCTAGAGTCACATCTGGGCTGGCATCAACCACAAAACCGGTATAGCCTTTACCACTTTTACGCTCAGTGCGCCCAAGTGCATATTCTTCTTTGGTTTTTGGGTGTAAGTAAACCGGAAAGTCGCTACCTATCGGCACAAAGCCTAGCGCTTCCATTGCCTGTGGCGTTTCGCCAATAACAACATAATCGTTGTCATTTGATGCTCTTTTTAGCAGTAAATCACGCACTGCACCACCAACTAGGTAAACCTGCTCCAATGCTTTATCCACGTAACCTCCAAAAACAAATACCAAAACCGCAATTAATGGTACTAATTATACCCAAAACCATATTAAAAGTCTGAGTAGTTTGACCTACCGCTAACTTGCTCATTACAATAGCGCTTTATTTTTAGCTAAAGTCATAACAACAATGAAAAAGCACTCTGCAAAAAAAGAACTCATGCTACTGCCTATATTACTGGTGGTTATTTTAATGTGTGTGGTGGGGCACTTTTTTATGCAAGCGGATTATCAAGACAGTAACATGATTGAATACATGTTAGCAGCGCTGCCATTTGCAATGTTTGGCTTAGTGGTTGTAGCCTTTAAAATGGCGGCTAAAAGCGAAAAAGAAGAACAAAACGAGCAGGATTCTTAATCCTGCGTTATGTGTTTAAAGTACATGATAACCAAACCAATCAGGTTTAATTTTTTGTGCTTGCCCACTTGGGGTCAGTTTTATACTAAGCTGGCTGTCGAGTAAATCTATTGCAAAGCAATCGTCTACGTCGTGTAAATCATCTTTATGAATATGGCTAAAGCCAGCGAGTAAATCGTTTTTAGCGCGCTGTTTGGCCTCTTGACTACTGCTTGCTACATACAGTGCAAAGTCGTGTTGCTCAGCCATTAAATCGCTTCTGTAGGCGCCTAAGTTTACAAAGTAAAGCTGTTTAGTTTGCTCAACGGGCGTGTCGCTTACTGTAACTTTATAACCATCTATGTGGTTAATTGCCATATAGCTATCCATATGCACGCTGTTTTTGTCGCCCACCCATTGGCTTTTTAATTTAGTATAGGTTTGCTCAATGTTTTGCCCAACTACAAAACGAATGTCGTGCATTTCTATATGACAGCCCTGAATTCGCCCACCTAAATACACCATAAATAACTGCATGTTTAGTTCCTATAAATTGGTTATTTAAGCTAAATTATCAACATCTATATTGTGCTTTTTAATCAGTTTATAAAAATCTGAACGGTTACGTTTAGCTAGTTTTGCGCCTTCGGCGACATTTCCACCAGCCATTTTAAGGGTGTTTATTACGTAGTCGCGTTCAAATTCTTTTTTAGCGTCGTTTAGCGACAATGGCTCTACATTTTTTTCGTTGCTATTTAATGCACTTAGCACTAAATGCTCTGAAATAACTTCGCTTGGGGTAAGTGCTACAACTTGCTCTACCACGTTTTGAAGTTGGCGAATATTACCTGGCCAGTCGTAACGCACGAGTGCGTGCATGGCGTCGTTGGCAAAGTGTTTTTCGCTTTGCTTCATTCGCTTTGCAATACTGGCGCTAAAGTATTGTGCAAGTAGACTTATATCTTCGCGACGCTCGCACAAAGGAGGGAGTTTTAAATTAACCACGTTTAAGCGGTAGTATAAATCCTCCCTAAACTGCTGATTTATAATCGCTTCGGGGAGGTTTTTATGAGTTGCCGATACAATGCGAACATCTATGGCTATTTCTTCTTGAAAACCGACTGGACGTATGGTTTTTTCTTGCAATACGCGCAGTAACTTAACTTGTAAATTAAGCGGCATATCACCTATTTCATCTAAAAATAAGGTGCCTCCCTCAGCTTGTTGAAACAGTCCTTGGTGATCTTTTATTGCCCCAGTAAACGAGCCTTTTTTATGACCAAATAATTCTGACTCTAGCAGTTCACCCGGTACTGCGCCGCAGTTTATCGCTACAAATGGGCCTTTACTTACATGGCTATGCTGATGAATAGCTTGAGCTAATAACTCTTTACCCGTACCACTGGCTCCCGATATTAATACGTTAACTTGCGTTGGCCCTAGCAGTTTAACTTGCTCTAGCAAATGTAGCATAGCGCCGCTACGAGTAACTATATTGCTAGTGGGTATTATTTCATCGGCATTTACGCCGTGTATTTCTATCGCTTTTGCTAAGCTGTCGAATAACTCGTCTTTATCTATTGGTTTGGTAATAAATGCAAAAATGCCTTGTTTGGTAGCCTCTACCGCATCAGGAATAGAGCCATGCGCTGTCATCATAATAACGGGCAATGCCGGATAGCGGCTTTGCAATTGGCGGTGCAGTGCCATGCCATCCATTTCGTCCATGCGCAGGTCGGTTACTACGGCATCGAACACTTGGCTTTTTAATATTTGTAACGCAATTAGGCCGCTCTCGCAGGTGGTAACCTCGTAGCCTTTTGATTCGATACGAATAGCGAGCAATTTTAATAAGCTGGCATCGTCATCCACTAATAATACTTTTGCACCTTGCGGTTTTATTGCTGGCATAACTACTGCTCCTTAGTTTCTTCGCGTAATAACAGTTGCTGCTCTATGGTTGCTAATGACGAGAGCGTTTGTTGCATTTTATTATTAAGTGCTTGCTGCTCTTTTTTAGCATTTATTTGTAGTGTTACTTGTTGTTTTTGTAGCCATAAATACTGTTTTATATCGTCTGGCCAATAGTAAGCTTGGTCAAGTTTAAGTAACTTACTCATTACCGTATTAGGATCGCTACTAGTGTTTAAACACATAAATTGAAAAAAGTTTTTTAGTTCTTTTTCGCCAACAAAATCTTTGTTATCTGGGGTTAACTTAAAACCACCACATTTATTAGCATGCCAGGCTATTACTTGCTCCGCAGGGGGATACATAGGATCGCTTTTAGGCCGAGGCTTTGGGCTTGGCTGGCTGTTTTTATCGCTCGTTACTTTAGTTTGAGTTTGCGCCACTGGGCTATCAACCACTTGCTGTTGGGGGTTATTAGTTTTGCACCCCGATAAAATGATGGCACTGCCACACACACATAAAATAGCCATTAAACGCGAGGTCATGCTAGTTAACTCCTTGATTTGTTATTATGGGAAGCGTAATTAAAAATCGACAACCTTGGGGTTCATTTTGCTCTATTAATAATTGTCCGTTTAATTGCTCTACTGACTCTTTAACAATAGTTAAGCCTAAGCCACTGCCTTGTAGCGTAACATTTTTGCTATGCTTACCTTGATAAAATGCGCTAAAAACATGTGCTTTTTCGTGCTCTTTAATTCCGCATCCCTCGTCGCTTATCGCCATTTTTAGCTTACTGTGCTCAAAGGTTAACGCTATAGATACTGCCTGCCCGTGTTGTGAAAACTTTAAGCCATTAGAAATTAATTGCACTAAAATCATTTCAATTAACTCCCCAGGTAACGCAAGCGCCTTATTAGGTAAGTTGTTATGCCAAATAAGGGTTTGCTCTCGGGCTGTTAGGCGGTGCTCAAAATGACTATTAATTTTATTAATTAAATGATTAAACTCAACCTCACTTACGCTGTCTTTACTAGTACGAATCGCGTTATAACTAAGTAGGCTGTCAATCATAGTACGAAGGCGCACCATAGACTGGCTAATAAGCTCAAGTACTGCGCGTTGCTCTTTAGTTATAGGGCCAACTATTTCATCGCTGAGCAAGTCGGTGCCCTCGACCATTGAGGCTAGAGGTGTTTTAAGTTCGTGGGTAACGTGGCGTAAAAAGGTGTCTTTTTGCTGCTCAAGTATATGTAACTGAGCTTGCACCCATTGTAATTTATTACCTAATTCAACTAGCTCTGCTGAGCCTTGCACGGCTATTTTTTGTTGCCAGTCACCTTGCCCTAATTTACCAATAATTTTAGTCAGGCTTTTTAAGCGGCCACTTATACGCCACAAAAAACCGCCTCCTACTAAGAGTGTTAGCGGAATTAGCGCCACCAGCCAGTTAATAAATGAAGTTTGTAACTGCGCTATTTCTTTTTGATTATTAGTAATTTGGGTTTCGCTTTTATCGCGTAACCATAAGGTAAGTTCGGCGAGTAAATCGCTAATAGGTAAAAATAAGGCTACCTGCTGTTGTTTTTGTTCAACAAGTTGAGTGTGTGCTAGTTGCAGAGTATTCGTTAAACGCTGCCATTGTGCGGTGTGACTTTTACTGGGCGCTACACGTGTAAGATCTTCAATACTTTGTAGCGATGCTTGCCACTTATCAACTATGAGCGTATCGAGTGACTCACTTTTTAGTACCCAATTTTGCCGAGTAGCGCGCTCTAAACTATTGAGTTCTTGTTTTAAAATATTAAACGATTTAGTTACTTGGTAGTTATTACTAACAATTTGCTGAGTTACAGCTAACTGCTTATTAAGCGCATTTAAAAATACAATAACCACTAACGATAAGGGTAATAACGACAGCAACATGCTCATTACAAACTGGCTAATTAAATTAGGGCGCCAATTAAGTATTGCTTTGTATTTTTCAGCCATCGCTGCTGGCATTGCATCCATCCTTTAGTAACTTTAAACAGCCTATTATTAAGCGTTTAAGTTATACACTAGCTGAATCAATTTATATATCTGTTATTCGTACTGTAAAGCTGCCTGTTGCCAAACAGCAACAACTCAACTCTTTGATTTGTATTGCTTCTTTATTTATAAGCCAAATTTCGTTGCAAAAAACACACAGATACCTGTAAAACTTGCTTAACCTATAACACCAAAAACCATAAGCAACTGAATTTAAAGGATAAAAATAATTGGCATCGTTTTTGTAATAGTTAATCTAAGTTTATCTTATAAGGAAATGACCATGAGTAATCGCTTTTTAATTATTATGCCAATCGTTGCGCTAGGCTTTTTGAGCGCTAACGCGCTGGCAATGGATGTACAAGCTACTTTTAATGAACTTGATAAAGACAGTAACGGTACTCTCAGCGAAGCTGAAGCTGGTGAGGACGCCGTACTTCATGAAAACTTTTCACAAATAGATACTGATCAAAATGGTCAGCTGTCGCTAGATGAGTTTAAACAGTTTATTAAGTAACTAACCTAGTAACAAAAGGAGTTTTTTATGAAACAGCTTATAGCCGCATTTTCGTTACTGTTTTTAGTTATTAGTGCTACTGCCCTGGCTTCATCGTTTAATGCTCGTTTTGCTTTTTTAGATAAAAATATGGATGGAAAAATATCTATTACCGAAGCCAAAAAAGATAAAGAAGTAATGAAACAGTTTTCTGATTTAGATGAAAATAACGATGAAATGATCTCTAAAAAAGAGTTTGAGGCGTTTAAGCCTTAAGTTTAAATTCAAGTTTGGTCTTGTAAAATTAATTAAAAGTATTTGCTATAACCCCTGAGGGAGTGTGTAAATGGATTTAATGTTGGGCGTTAAATTATGGCAAGTACTTTATTTTATTACGAATGACATTAAAATGAGCTTTGCGAAGGAGCACCATGAAGATACGCGCTTGTTTAGTTAGTTGCTTATTATTACTAAGCTTTAATTCATTAGCACTTGATGTAAAGCAACGTTTTGATCACCTTGATACAGATCAAAGCGGCTATTTAATTCACCATGAGCTTGAGGCTCAACCGCACTTACTAAACAACTTTAGCAAATGGGATAAAAACCAAGATAATAAAATTTCATTGGTTGAATTTAAAAATTATCTTACGAATAACCTCTACTGAGTAATTTATGAAAAATATAAGCTATATAGCGCTCGTTGCGCTTAGTATTTGTAGCACACCAAGCTTTGCCAGCAGCAATAACATTGCCAAGCAATTTGAAAAATTTGATCGTAACCAAAACGGCTTATTAAGCCGAGCAGAAACAGCCAGTGACCCTGCCCTATGGTCTCGTTTTGCAAGTTACGATAAAGACAAAGACGGCCACCTTTCTTTAAGCGAATTTACACTTTATGCAAGTCAGTAATTAATTTACCAATAAATTAACTGGCTTACTCTGCACAAATAACAATCCAACCACCTCAAGTGGTTGGTATTATAAAAGTGAGTTTGTTATGTTAAAGCCATTAACAATAAAAATAAGCTCACTATGCCACTCAAAAAAATAATCAAACCTTTGCTACTCGCTTGCCTTTGCGCAGGCTCAAGCCTTGCGGTTGCGCAAACTAAAGTTATTTACAACGCCAACGGCTACACACCTTTGTACAAAGGTGAAGTGCAGCAGTTTTCTACTTTAGTTATAAAAAACGGTAAAGTAGTTAAACTTGGCGGCGATACGCTAAAAAATAGCTTTCCTGATGCCAAGCTTATTGACGCTCATGGCAATACGCTACTACCGGGTTTAATTGACGCACACGGTCACATTATTGGTTTAGGTAATAACCTGTCACAATTAGATTTACGCGGTGCGCTTTCTATTGATGAAGTTACTAATAAACTCAAGGTATTTGCAAATAACAAACAAGGTTGGATTATTGGCCGTGGCTGGAATCAAGAGCTGTGGCAAAAAAAGCAGTTTCCTACCGCTGCCGATTTAGACAAAATAGTGAGCGATCGCCCTATTGTACTATCGAGAATTGATGGCCACGCTATTTGGGTAAATAGCAAAGCCCTAGAGCTTGCGGGCATTACTGCAAACACCCAATCGCCAGAAGGCGGCGAAATTATTAAAGACGAATTTGGCAATCCTACTGGTATATTTGTAGATAAAGCAGAATCGTTAATTAAACAATTTATGCCAAAACCATCAAAACAAACTCTTAGTGACTCTTTAGATGCTGCCGGTAATCATTTATTAAGTTTAGGGATTACCTCAACCCATGATGCGGGTATAGATAAAACCACTTGGGAATTATACAAAGAACGCGGTGAACTAGGCAATTTACCACTGCGTATTGTGGCAATGCTCAGTGGCGCGAGTCCTGATTTAAAAACTATGTTAAAAGCAGGTCGATACCAAGATGCCAACGACTTTATGTCTATTCGCAGCGTTAAGGTTTATGCTGATGGCGCATTAGGTTCGCGTGGCGCGGCGCTAATTGAGGATTATGCCGACAGAAAAAACCACCATGGCTTAATGCTCGAAACCCAGCAAAAACTAGAAGAGCTATTTACGCTTAGTTTTAAAAGCGGTTTTAGTGCCAACACCCATGCAATTGGCGACAAAGCTAACCACGTTGTATTAGATGCTTATAAAAATGTATTTAAAGCAACCGGCGGAATTTTACTACGTAACCGTATGGAGCATGCACAAATAGTAACGCTTGATGATATTAAGCGCTTTAAAACATTAAAAATTATTCCTTCAATGCAACCAGTGCATGCCACCTCTGATATGCACATGGCAGAACAACGCTTAAGCGAAAAGCAATTAGCGGGTGCTTATGCATGGCAAACCTTTTTAAAACAAGGGTCAGTGATTGCAGCAGGATCTGACTACCCAATAGAATTGGCAAATCCTTTTGATGGCTTGTATGCAACAATTACTCGTATGGATCACAACCAACAACCAACCCAGGGCTGGCGCGCTAGCGAAGTATTAAGCCGTGAAGACGCACTGCGTGCTTTTACCCTAGGCGGCGCTTATGCAGCGCATCAAGAGTTTAAAGTGGGTAGTTTAGAGCAAGGAAAGTGGGCCGACTTTATTTTAATAGATAAAGATTATTTTAAAGCCCCGGTTGATGAACTATATAAAATAAACGTATTACAAACATGGATTGCAGGCAAACTTCGTTACGAAAAAGAGGCTGTGACTGCGCAATAAACTGAATACAAACTGAAAATAATAAATTAATGATAAAATTTAATTAAAGTAATCAAAAAGTGTGTCGATAAAATGGGGTATTTAAAAATCCCCTTATGTTTCAGGAAGAAAACATGTTATCTAAAAAAATATCTCTTACTTTATCGGCACTTTTTACCCTTTCACTTTCAGCTTGTTCTAGTCACCCTGTTTACAATGGTCACGCTCCTCATAATGACTATTCTCATAACAAAAGGCACGTTCAAAATGACTCGCCTCGCGTGAGTAACTGGCAGTTTCCAGAAAAAAATTACCGCCCAATAAATAGCAGTAAATTACTTAGTAATTACACCGAACAATTAGCCATGAAGCTAATTGAAAATATGAATTACATAAATAGTAATACCCCTATTGCCATTACTTCTTTTGTAAATTTAGATGATAACCTACAAACAACTAATATTTTTGGTAACCATTTAGCTGAGAGCTTTATTACTGAACTACAAGAGTTTGGATTATCTGTTGTAGATTACAAACACACAGGTACTGTACATGTAACCCCAAATGGCGACTTTTCATTTAGTCGTAATGGTCGAGAAATTAAAGGCTACCCGCATATTGAATACACTTTAACTGGCACACTTACTTACACCAATCGCGGTGTTATTGTAAACGCACGTATTATTGGCGCTAAGTCAAAGGTAGTGGTGTCTTCGGCTAAAGGATTTGTGCCTAGCTTTGTGGTTGAGTCGTTATATCCCACTCGCCGCGTTGACGGCATAGCGCTTGACGTAATCTTATAAAAACTAAAAAGGATTAGCTTAGACTAATCCTTTTTAGGCTCTGGCTGTTTATTACGGTATAATTTAATAATATGATACGCGTTTACAAACGCGAGTAAGCCGTTAGTAAAGGCAACGGGTACTGCACCAATAGCTAAGCCATAAATAGTAAAGGCGATACACCCAAATAAATTATACCAACGCAGCTTTACCACGTCGGTCATTGTTAACGATGCAACCAGTAAAGCAGATGCTATATAACCTAAATATTCCCAACTCAATTGTTCTCTCCTAGGCTTTAGGTTAGCATTGCATATTAAACTTTAGTACATTGAATCTGTACAGCAACGTAACAGCTAAATAAAAGTTAACCTATAAATGGCTTAAAACTCTGTTGGTTATCAGCAGCTATACTGCTCAAATAATTAGTCCAACAGTGCCAGCCCATTATATTAGCAGCACCTGATATGTTAATTAATTTAACATAATTTCTTAGAGCTTTGATGCTATCGCCATTAAGGTGCAATAAATAGGACAATTGTCCGAAGAGTATGATTGATGTTTCAATACCATTTTTCCAGTTATCTTGTTGAACAACTACTTACCTTTGCCGGTAGTAGTTATCAGCAATCAAAAAAAGAAATATTAATACAACAAGACCAGCCTTTAACTAAGTTGGTACTTGTGCGCAGCGGAACTGTGTCGTTTAGTTACGATGTAGGTAACGGACGACGCCTGCTGCTTGGTCAACTCGATTGCAATAACACCCTCATTGGTGAAATAGAAGCGCTCAATAATAACCCCTGTATTTATACAGTAACCTGTTTTAGCGATGTAACTTATAATTTAATTGAGTTAAAGCATTGGCGTGCGTTATTACTTGAAAAACCTGAGCTGAGTTTATACACAGCACAAACTATAGCGGCTAAATTTCAAGAAAATCAAAAAATAAACCTAGATAAATTATTACTGCCACTGAGCTATAACATAGCTAAAGACTGCCTACTAAGAGCCGAGAACAACAACCCTACACTGCTGCGTGCGTACCCTACGGTAAATGCCGAAGCAGAACGTTTTGCAACCACTGAGCGCGCTTACAGGCGCGTTGTAACAGAGCTCGTAGAAAAAAGCTTAGTACAAAGAAGTACCCAAGGTTTATTAGCAGTAGATATACCGCGCCTAAGCCAATATGTAGATAGCTTTGCGCAATTGTAATTTATTACATCAGGTTACATAGGTTGAAGCGTTAAGTTTTATCCATAAAAAAAGGCCTTAATGGCCTTTTTTTATTTATGCAGGTTGATTATTTTTCTAGCAAAATGTCATGTATTTTTGCTAGGTCTGATTTGCCAGCAATAATTTCATCCGGTGTTAAACCCGATAACTCATGCGGAAACACTAGCCATTCTTCAGACTCATGAATATAGTAATCTGGCTTCATGTCTACTTTAGAGTTTTTAGGCTTGTAGTAAGGGCATGCAATGCGAATATCGCGCGGTAAGTTTAAACGCATTAGCTCTGAAAGCTTTTCTTTTAATGCAAAAATACTGCGGCCAGAGTCAAACACATCATCAACAATAAGTAATGAGTCACCTGCATTAGCATTTTCTACAATGTAGTGTAAACCATGTACTTTTATCTCTTTAGATTGCTTTCCAATGCCATAATAAGACGATGTACGTACCGCAATGTGATCGGTTTCAATGCCTTTGTAATCGTAAAATTCTTGCACTGCAATACCTATGGGTGCACCACCTCGCCAAATACCAATAATGAAATCTGGACGAAAGCCATCATTATACACTTGCGCTGCTACGCGAAATGAATCTTCAAGTAATTGTTGAGCCGTGATATAGCACTTATCTGACATAGTTAGGATCCCAGTGGTGAGTACAACATTTGAGCGCAGCTTAGATTAAAGCTGTAAATGAAACGTTCAAACATCTAAGGCGAGGGATTTTACCGTAATTTAAATCAAAATGCTTGTTTGCAGCACAAAAAAATAGGCACCAAACGGTGCCTATTATAATTTTTTAATAAACTAACTCTGCAAATATTACGCTTTTTCTAACAAGGTGCGAGCAACAGTACGCATGCCTTGTGTGGTAGCGCCTGCAGCCCATTGGTTAGTGCTGCTCATATTAAATGCAGCTGCCAGATCAATATGCACCCAGCCTTTGCCATCATTTGCTACAAAGCGCGATAAGAAACCAGCCGCATTTGATGCACCACCATAACCACCGCCTTTTTGCGCACGGCTGTTAGCTGTATCGGCATAAGCCGATGGGCAGTTTTGCTGATGCCACTTTTCAAGTGGTAATGGCCACGCTGCTTCCATTTCTTGAGAAGCAAAGTCTTCAACTTCACGTACTAGCTCTTTATCAAGTGCAAACAAAGCATTGTACTCTTGGCCAACAGCAACTAGCGCAGCGCCGGTTAGTGTTGCAGCATCAATAATTAATGGCGCACCACTCTCACCTGCAGCCATTAAGCCATCAGCTAATACTAAACGCCCTTCAGCATCAGTATTTACAATTTCAACTGTAGTGCCATTTTTATACGTTAAAATGTCACCTAATTTATAAGCATGGCCAGAAATTAAGTTTTCTGCACAGCATAAAAACAGCTTAATACGTTTTTCAATACCGCGATTAATAGCCAGCGCCAAACCAGCCGTTACTGTAGCAGCACCGCCCATATCGCACTTCATGCCTAGCATACCTTCGCTTGACTTAATTGAGTAACCGCCTGAGTCAAACGTAATCCCTTTACCTACAAGCGCAGCGCTTACTGGCGCATTTGCGTCGCCTGTTGGGTTGTAATCAAGCTCAAGTAAAACTGGCGGGCGAACACTACCACGGCCAACAGCATGAATACCGATCCACTGTTGCTCTAATAATGCATCGCCTTTAATAATTTGGTAGCTCACATGCTCAGGCGCTAACGATTGAATAAATTCAGCGGCTTTTTCAGCAAGGCTTTCTGGGTAAATATCATCGGCAGTACCGTTAACCATTTCGCGAGCCCAAATAGCTGAGGTTTTTAAGTTACCTAGCTCTTTAATATCTGACTGTGCGTTGTCAACAAAGGTAACGCCATTTAACGATTTAGGCGTTACAAACCCTTGATAAAACGCCCACTGGCTTTCGGTACACCAAGTATCGCCAGTTAGTTCAACAGCTTTTACGCCTTGAGTAGCAATAGTACGCGCTGCTTTTTGAACATTTTTTAATGTTTCTTGCTCAGATAAATGAACGGTTGCCCCGTGTTCATTAAAAGATAACGACGCGTTTTCGCCCCAATGGCTTGGTGCTGACTGCTCGCTTAGTTGAACAACAAATTTTTCACTCATGTTAGAATATCCTTGCACTTAAATGTGCCACCGAGTTTACTATAGAGCGCTTGAGTTCCCAACAGCTTGAGATAAATAACATAAATTACGCTACGGAAGTTATTATGAAGTACCAACCTGCCCTGCAATCAGCCACCTTATTAAAACGCTATAAACGTTTTTTAGCTGATTTACAGCTCAGTGATGGCTCAGAGTTTACCGCCCATTGTGCCAATACAGGTAAAATGACTGGCTGCGCTGAACCCGGTTTTAATGCTTTTTACTCCACCAGTACTAATAGCAAACGCAAGTACCCGCAATCGTTAGAGCTCACCCAAAATAGCTTATCGCAACTTATTTGCGTTAATACCGCAGTAGCAAATAAAGTGGTTGCTGAAGCTATAAATGCCAATCTTATTAGTGAGCTTAACAATTATGAGCAATTACAAAGCGAAGTTAAATATGGCAACGAAAACAGCCGTATCGACTTTTTACTAACCAGCGATGAGCGTCCTAATTGCTACGTTGAAGTTAAATCGGTAACGCTCTTAAGCCAAGATAACCCCCGCAGTGGCCAAGGCTACTTTCCTGATGCACCAACTCTGCGCGGGCAAAAACATATTCGCGAATTAATAGAGATGGTGGAGCAAGGTCATCGTGCAGTATTACTTTTTGCTGTACTGCATCAGGGAATAAATCAGGTAAGCGCTGCTGCTCATATAGACAATAAATATGCACAGTTACTAAATGAGGCAATTAACCAAGGCGTTGAGGTATTTGCATATAAAGCAGATATTTCTACCAATGAAATCATCTTAAAAGAGAAGCTCCCTTTTATATAATCATCATTTAATACAAAGTGTTGTAATTAGGTTTTGGTAAATACAAATATAAAGCAGCGGTAATGGGCTAAATATATAAAGTAAACTTTAAGTAACACCTTGTTTTTTAACTTTTAGCCCACATATATAGGCAAGTTTAGAAACCGATAGTGCGATTAAAAAAAGTACAAATATTACTTATCATACTTTTAAATCAATAAACGTGGTTACAGCTAATTCGATTAATTAAAAATAAATTTGCCTAGGGTATAAGATTCTGTTATTTATACCGCCGGCTAATGCTGAGGCATTAAATTAAGGATTTAGGAGAGAGTTATGCCAAACCAAAATAGATTAGGATTATTGGCTCAAGCCGGTTTAGAACCATACCAAGAAAAACCAGGTGAAGAGTATATGAATGAAGCACAACGTGTTCATTTTAAAACAATTTTAGAAACTTGGCGTAACGATTTACGCAACGAAGTTGATCGTACTAAATCGTATATGCAAGATGAAGCTGCTAACTTTCCTGATCCAGTTGACCGTGCTGCGCAAGAAGAAGAGTTCTCTTTAGAACTGCGTACTCGTGACCGCGAACGTAAACTGATCAAAAAAATTGAAAAAACAATCAACTTAATTAAAGAAGATGATTTTGGTTTTTGTGAGTCTTGTGGTATCGAAATTGGTATTCGCCGCTTAGAAGCGCGCCCGACTGCTGATTTATGCGTAGACTGTAAAACACTTGCAGAAATTAAAGAAAAGCAATCTGGACGTGGCTAATTAACTTATATTAATTAGTTATGTTTACTACAGCCGTTATTACGCCAACGCGTAAATACTGCGGTCGCTTTGCACCGTCTCCTTCTGGGCCATTACATTTTGGCTCATTAGTAGCGGCTGTAGGTAGCTATCTTGATGCTAAAGCTAACCAAGGAAAATGGTTAGTTCGCATCGAAGATATAGACACCACTCGCGTTGTAAAAGGCGCCGACACCGACATTCTAAATACCTTACAAGCCTATTCTCTGCACTGGGATGAAAACGTCGTTTATCAAACACAACGTTTAGATTTATACCAAGATGTTGTTAACTCTTTACACAATAAAAACCTTATTTATGCCTGTAGTTGCTCGCGCAAACAAATTAAAGCTATTGGCGGAATTTACCAAGGTCATTGTAAAAACCTGCACCAAGATATAACCCACAGTGCCCTGCGCCTTAGCCAAAGCTTTGCCACCAACCAATTTAACGATTTAATTCAAGGCGACATAAACGTTAATAACGCCTTTGCTGCCGAAGATTACATAATAAAGCGCAGCGATGGTTTATTTGCCTACCAGCTTGTGGTGGTAATTGACGATATAGACCAAGGGATCACGCGCATTGTTAGAGGGGCTGACCTAATTGAGCCTACCGTTCGCCAGATCAGTTTGTTTAAACAACTTAATAGCCCTGTCCCCCAATTTGCTCATTTACCCTTAGCAGTTGCAAAGCCAGGCTTTAAGCTCTCAAAGCAAAATTATGCGCCAGCAATTTGTAAGCAAAACCCTAAACCGGTACTTATCGATGTGTTCGCGTTTTTAGGCCTAGCAGTCCATAGCCAGCTTATGGACTTAAATATTGAGCAACTACTTGCATGGGGGGTAAATAACTTTAGCTTAAATCAAGTGCCAAACCTTGCTGAAATTCAAATTTAGCAGTCCACAACTCCCCGCGCGCAATAATTTAGACCTTTAAGTAAATAAAAATCGCTAAAAATGGCTTAATTTCAGTGCAGCAACTTAATTTTTAAACCTTGCTGGTATATGATAGCCGCCTAAATATATGCTATTTACATTAATCAGCCAGTAATAGGTTATAACACCTACATTTGCTGTAATTTTGATTGCAATGGCAAGTCAATCAACACCTTCTAGGAGACAGACTATTATTTCCAAGCTTTTTCAATTTTGTCGACAAATAATCGGCCCAAATGCCAGTGCCGAAAACACGGCAATAAGCAGCGAACCGCTAGTGATCTCACGAGGTGAACATGGTATTTCTCGTAAACAATTTAGCCCAAATGCAATCAAAGTTTTATACCGTTTAAAAGATGGTGGTTTTGACGCCTACCTAGTTGGTGGTTGTATTCGCGATGTATTGTTAGGTCAACAGCCAAAAGATTTTGACGTGGTAACAAATGCCACGCCAGAACAAGTTAAAAAGTTATTTAGAAACTGTCGTTTAATTGGCCGCCGCTTTCGTTTAGCTCACATTGTATTTGGTCGTGAAATAATAGAAGTAGCTACCATGCGCGGGCACCACGAAGCGCCAGAGGACAAAAACCAAATAAGCCAATCGAGTGAGCAAGGACAATTGCTACGCGACAACGTATTTGGCAGTATTGAGGAAGACGCAGAACGCCGTGACTTTTCAATCAATGCACTTTATTACTCAATTAACGATTTTTGTATTTACGATTACGCCAATGGTTTAGCCGCAATAAAAGCTAAACAAATTGAGCTAATTGGCGATCCAGAAACGCGTTACCGTGAAGATCCGGTGCGCATGCTACGTGCGGTACGCTTTGCCACTAAGCTAGATATGAAAATTGCACCAAACAGCGAAAAGCCGATGACTGCTTTAGCAAGTTTGCTAGATAACATTCCACCGGCGCGTTTGTTTGAAGAAATACTCAAACTGTTTTTAAACGGCAAAGCACAAGCTAACTACTTAATGCTGCGCAAATACGGCCTATTTAACTCACTGTTTCCAGAGCTAAACCGTATTTTAGATAATAATCCTGGCGGGCTTGAAGCCACTTTTATTGAAAACATGTTTAAAAATACAGACGATCGTATTAACGCAGATAAAAAAGTAACCCCTGCGTATGTATTTGCTGCGCTACTTTGGTTTCCGCTATTAGAGCGCACTAAAACAGTACAAAATGAAGAGCAGCTCTCTGAATACGATGCATTTTCGCAAGCAATTAATAGTGTACTTAGCGATAACGCCCAGCACATAGCTGTTCCTAAACGCTTTACTTTAGGCGCACGCGACATTTGGCATATACAGCATCGTTTAGATAAACGTGCCGGCCAACGTGCATACAGATTAACGCAGCAACCTCGCTTTAAAGCCGCATACGACTTTTTATTAATGCGTGTAGAGGCAGGAGAAACACAACATAGCGAGCTTGCTCAGTGGTGGACACAATATTTGAGCCTAGATATTAATGGCCAAAAAGAAATGGTAAGAACCTTGGGTCAGCCTGCGGGGCCAAAACCACGCAGACGCGCTCGCCGTCGTACACCTAAAAAGCCAACAGAGTAACTTCTATGCACTGTGTTTATTTAGGTTTGGGTGCCAATTTAAACTCACCAAAAAAGCAGCTTGATAACGCTATTGCCGCGCTTAAAAAGCTGCCAGATTGTGAATTTATAAGTGTTTCGCATTACTATACGAGTAAGCCCATGGGCCCACAAGACCAACCTGACTATATTAACGCCGTTGCCTGCATAAACACTACGCTTAGCCCTGAAAAGCTGCTTGATTTAACCCAAGCAATTGAGCTTGAGCATGGCCGTGTTAGAAAAGCCGAGCGTTGGGGGCCACGTACTTTAGATATAGATATGTTATTGTTTGACGCACAAACAATTAATACCGAGCGCCTTATAGTGCCTCATTATGGTTTAACTGAACGTGAGTTTGTTGTGTATCCACTGCTAGAACTTGCGCCAAAACTTATTTTACCCAGCGGCATTGCACTACACACTATTGCAAATACATTACCGCTTAACAATTTACAACAATTACCACAGTAATTAACTAAGGCTTATGCCGGTGAGAAAATTATGTCTAAAATAACAGTTTCAACTTTAAATAAAATGAAAGCAGAAAAAAATAAAATTACTGCTTTAACAGCTTATGATGCCAGTTTTGCTAAGTTATTTCATGATAACGGCGTTGAAGTTATTTTAGTTGGCGACTCTTTGGGTATGGTATTACAAGGCGGCGACGATACACTTGGCGTAACTAATCAAGATATTGCCTATCACACTCGTTGCGTACGTGCGGGTAGCCGTGAGCTGTTTGTAATTGCTGATATGCCGTTTATGACTTATTCGAGCCCCAATGACACCTGTAAAAATGCCGCTGAGCTAATGCGTGCTGGTGCTAACATGGTTAAGTTAGAAGGGGGTGAATGGCTTTTTGAGAGCATTGAAGCCCTAACTCAACAAGGTATTCCTGTGTGTGGTCATTTAGGCCTAACGCCGCAGTCGGTACATGTATTTGGTGGTTTTAAAGTACAAGGGCGTGCAGAAGAGCAAGCACTAAAAATAATTGCCGATGCTAAAGCCCTTGAAGCGGCTGGCGCACAATTATTAGTACTGGAATGCATTCCAAGCGCACTGGCAAAACGCGTTACCGACGCATTAACTATTCCTACTATTGGCATTGGCGCGGGTAATACTACCGATGGTCAAATATTAGTAATGCACGACTTAGTAGGTATTTCTGCTGGGTTTATTCCTAAATTTTCGAAAAACTTTTTACTCGAAACAGGCAATATGCCTGAAGCCGTTAAAAAGTATTGTACCGATGTAAAAAGCGGTGCCTTTCCAAGTGCCGAACACGAGTTTAAATAATGCAGTCAATTACTGAAATTAAATCATTACGTAGCCAAATTAAAGCATGGCGCCAAGCCGGATTAAGCATCGCCCTAGTACCCACTATGGGCAACTTGCACTTAGGCCACTTTTCGTTAGTCGAAAAAGCAAAAATGATGGCCGATAAAGTCGTAGTAAGCATTTTTGTTAACCCTATGCAATTTGGCGCTAATGAAGACTTAGACAATTACCCTCGTACCCTTGATGAGGACAAGCGTGGCTTAGCCGACCTTGAAACTGATATTGTATTTACGCCAAGTGTAGAGACTATTTATCCTAATGGTTTAGCTGCACAAAGCTTTGTAGATGTACCTGATATTTCATTAGGTTATTGTGGTGGTTCACGCCCAGGGCACTTTAGAGGTGTGGCAACAGTTGTTACTAAACTCTTTAATTTAGTGCAGCCAGATTACGCTTGTTTTGGCGAAAAAGACTTTCAGCAGCTACAAGTAATTAAAACTATGGCTCGCGACTTATCGATTCCGGTTGAAGTTATTGGTGTATCAACTATGCGTGAAGTCTCTGGGCTTGCTATGAGTTCGCGTAATGGTTACTTATCGAATGAGCAAAAAGACAGTGCCACCGCACTTTTTAAAGTGCTTAATAACTGCGCTGAGCAACTTAAAAGTGGTAATACTGACTTTGCTACGCTGGAAGAAACAGCCAAACAAAGTTTACAGCAAGCTGGATTAAAACCAGACTATTTTTCGATAGCTCAACGAGATACGTTAAAAGCTGCTACACTCGATGATAACAAATTTGTTATTTTAGCCGCGGCCTATTTAGGCAGTGTTAGATTAATCGATAACCTTCAGGTTGAAGTTTAATATAACCGCGACTTTCATTTAAGGATAAGCATGCATACTTTAATAAAAATGAGCGCAGTAGCCCTTACATTTATGCTATTAGCAGGTTGTCAGAATAACGCTGGAAATCCAGAGTTAAATCAATGTGCACAACAAAACTATCAATGCGAAAGTAGTTGTGAGCAACAATCAACTGGCGAAGGTTTAAAGCAGCAAGTATGCTCAGCTAAGTGTGTTGAGAGCTATAATCAGTGTAAAGCACAAGCCGAAAACTTAGGTAACATATAAGTATTAAGCTTGTACCTGAACAGTAAATATAAAAAAACCGCTCAATGAGCGGTTTTTTATTGCGTATAATTTAGTGACTTAATTTAAGCCTAACTTTTTAAGCTCAACTTCAGCCAATTTGGCTGAAAGCGGTACATAACCGTCTTTTTCTACAATTTTTTGCCCATCTTTCGACAATACCATTTTTAAAAATTCAGCTTCAATTGGTGCTAATGGTTTATTCGGGTGCTTGTTCACGTAAAGGTATAAAAAGCGCGACAGCGGATACTTACCTTGTGCTACATTTTCAAGCGTTGCATCAACAAAGTGGCTGCCTTTTTTGGCCAGTGGAACTGTGCGTACACCAGAGGTTTTATAGCCAATTCCTGAGTAGCCAATCGCGTTCAATGAAGATGAAATAGACTGCACTACAGATGCTGAACCCGGTTGCTCATTTACGTTATTACGAAAGTCGCCTTTACACAGTGCTTTCTTTTTAAAGTAACCATAAGTGCCTGATACCGAGTTACGCCCATACAATTGAATATCTTTAGCAGCCCATTCTCCAGTTAAACCTACGTCACTCCAGCGGTTAACTTGCTGCGTTGCACCGCACTTACGAGTAGATGAAAAAATAGCATCTATTTCATCAATACGTAGCCCTTCTATAGGGTTGTCTTTGTGTACAAATACCGCAAGTGCATCGATGGCAACCCGTACTTCTGTGGGTTTATAACCATGGCGTTTTTCGAATGCTTCAACTTCTTTTGATTTCATTTTACGGCTCATTGGCCCTAAATTTGCTGTGCCTTCGGTTAATGCCGGTGGCGCAGTTGATGAGCCAGCTGCTTGTATTTGAATATTTATATTTGGATAAATACGTTTATATTCTTCAGCCCAAAATGTCATCATGTTCGCTAATGTGTCTGAACCTACCGATGAAAAGTTCCCTGAAACACCACTAATTTTTTGATACTCAGGTAGTGCGTTATCCAAAGCGACTGCTTGTGCAGATACAAACGTTGTAACAGCCACACCCATTGCGGCAACTAAGTTTTTAAATTTCATGTGGGGTTCTCCAATTTGTTCGTCCCATTTTTTAACTGTGTTCACTGTAAATTGTGTAGATGACAGTGATATTACCCTTAAATGACACTTTTATGACTTGCCACTTGTTTGTACTGTGCTGCTCATAGGTACTATTTTATTACTTGAAAAATCAAAAGAAAAACACGAACCTTGACCCAAAACACTACTAATCTTTAACTGGCTATTGTGGCGAGTTAATACGTGTTTGGTAATTGCGAGCCCAAGGCCTGAACCACCTGTAGTGCGACTGCGCGCTTTATCTACCCGGTAAAAGCGCTCCGTTAAACGATTTATATGCTCAGGCGCAATACCATCACCATTATCGGTTACGCTAAAGCAAGCTCGATCGTTTTGACGCTGCCAACATATTGTTATTTTTCCGCCTGGTTTAGTGTAATGAATGGCGTTAAAAACTAAATTAGAGAATGCACTGCGCAGTTCATCTGCTGATCCGCTAATATCTAAGGAAGTATCAATATTAAAAATAAGCTGATGCTTTTTTTGCTGATTAATTGAGTTAGCTTCTGTTTGAATATAGTTAAGTAGTAAGGGTACATTAACCGCTTTATCGTTATTTTGCTTACGCGCACCTTCTATACGTGATAGTGATAGCAGCTGAGTAACTAAACTGTCCATGCGTTTGCATTGCTCAAGCATAGTATTTTGGGCTTTATTCCACATTGCGGGCGGTGGCATCATGTCGCTATCCATCATCTCAAGATAGCCTGTAACCACCGTGAGCGGAGTTCGCAGTTCATGCGACACATTGGCAACAAAGTCTTTGCGCATTTGTTCTAGTTGCTTTAAGCGGGTTACATCGCGTACTACTACCATTAACTGTGTGCTGGCATAGGGCATAACTCTAAACTCAAGTATTTGCTCTATGTTATGACCACTTTCAAGCTCCAGTGGCTCGGTAAATTGGCCGCGGTGCATATACTTAGCAAATTTAGGTTCACGAATTAAGTTATCCAGACGCTGCCCTTGATCTGTAGGCCACTGCAAGCCTAATACTTTTAATGCCAGTTGATTACACCAATAAATGGTTAAATCATTTTGCAGCACTATCACCGCATCAGGAATGGCTTCAGCACCATCACGAAAGCGATGAATTAATGCCGATAGTTCATTACGCTTTTTACGATTACGATGCTGCAGCTGATAAATACCTTCGAATACCTGCTCCCATGCGCCCTCTCCTTCGGGCGGGTTAAAGCTTTGTTGATTAAGCAACCAATCACTTAAACGATAAAGTTGGTAGTAGTGCCAAATAAGTAGCGAAAATGAGCCTAAAAATAACAACAAAAATGGGGCACCTACTAACAGCCCTATTAGCAGTAAAGGTATAAAATAGATAAACAGCCGTTTAACTAAGGTGCGTTTATTAATAACTCTATACATACACTGTTACCTTAAAGTCGCTATCCATTGGTACTTAGTTAAGCTGCAAGTACATTATAATTTACTTGAAAAGCGATAACCTGCTCCGCGTACCGTTTGCACTAAGCGGTCATGCCCTAAGGGTGAAATAGCTTTACGTAAGCGGCGAATGTGTACATCAACCGTACGGTCTTCAACGTATACGTTAGTACCCCAAACTTGATCAAGTAATTGCTCACGGCTATATACGCGCTCGGTGTGGGTCATAAAAAAGTGTAGTAATCTAAATTCGGTAGGCCCCATATCAAGCTCACTGCCACCTGAGGTAACGCGGTGCGAAATAGGATCAAGGCGCAGGCCATGTACGTCAATTGCTTCTTCTAATGAGGTGGGCGACACACGACGTATAACCGCTTTAATGCGGGCCATGAGTTCTTTGGGCGAAAATGGCTTAGTAACATAGTCATCGGCACCTACTTCTAGGCCGCGTACTTTGTCTTCTTCTTCGCCACGAGCGGTGAGCATAATAATGGGAATAGCGCGCGTGTATTCATTTTGTTTAAACTTTTTAGCAATTTGAATTCCGCTACCCCCTGGTAACATCCAATCGAGTAATACCATATCTGGGTATGGCTCTACCATTGCCGCAATAGCAGAGTCGTAATCTTCTGCTTCAATTGCCTGAAATCCATTTTGTTCTAAAACAAAAACCAACATTTCTCTGATCGGTGCTTCATCATCAACGACTAATACTTTACGTGACATTCCATTTATCTCTTAGCTATCGAATTTGTTTTCATTATTATGACTAAGTATGACACTTTTATGAAAACCTAGCGCGTAAGTTAATATAACAGTAAAAAAACACAAAATAGTGACAAAATAAATATTTACACGCAATTATAGCGATAAAGCAAAGCGTATAGCAGGATCATTATTTTACTAACATTGTGTGTTAAAGCAGCCAACTTTGTTCACTTAAATAGCATACGCTAACCTAGTAATACAATTATGATCTGCATTGTGATGATCTTAAATTAAAAGATCAGAGTTTTATTAAGCAGATCCGTTTTGGGATCACTATTATACCCAGTGAAATAGCTAAGTTGATGATTGTTTGTACTATTCTTTTATTTAATAATGAATTTAAGTGTCAACTAGGGCTAAAATACCCGTTTACTTAGTAAAGTAATGATCTCAAACTGATCACGTTAGTAATTCAGTGATCCTAATTACCTGCTGTTAGTAAGATATTGATCCCTAAACGGCATAAAAAAAGCCAGTGACAATGCAACTGGCTTTAGTAAAAAGTCTAAAATGATCAATTATTTAATGCGTGGGTCTAACTCGCCGCTTAAATACTTAAGATGCATTTCATCTAATGAAATTGGTTTAATTTTGCTAGCTTGGCCTGCTGTACCAAACGACTCATAACGCGAAATACAAATATCGGTCATGGCTTGAGTTGCTGCCGCTAAAAATTTACGCGGATCGAAGTTTGCCGGATTAAGCGCCAAATGGCGACGCACCGCACCGGTAGATGCTAAACGTAAGTCTGTATCAATATTAACTTTACGTACGCCAAACTTAATCCCTTCAATAATTTGCTCTACTGGCACACCGTAAGTTTCTGGAATTTCGCCACCGTACTGATTAATTATTTCTAACCATTCTTGTGGAACCGATGATGAGCCATGCATTACTAAGTGAGTATTTGGAATACGTGCATGAATTGCTTTAATACGATCAATCGCTAAAATATCATCCGTTGGTGGACGAGTAAATTTATACGCACCGTGCGATGTACCACAAGCAATTGCCAGCGCATCAACATGGGTTTTATTTACAAAGTCAGCCGCTTCTTCTGGATTAGTTAGCATTTGCTCAGTGGTTAATTTACCCTCTGCGCCAATACCATCTTCTTCGCCTGCTTCACCTGTTTCAAGCGAACCTAAAACACCCAGTTCGCCTTCAACAGAAACACCACACGCATGTGCCATTTCTACAGTTTTACGGGTTACTTCTACGTTGTATTCGTAGCTTGAAGGTGTTTTACCATCGCTCAATAATGAGCCGTCCATCATTACTGATGAAAACCCAAGTTGAATTGAACGCTGACATACACCCGGTGATGTACCGTGATCTTGATGCATAACCACTGGAATATGTGGCCACTCTTCAACCGCTGCTAAAATCATATGACGAATAAATGGGGCACCAGCATAAGCACGTGCGCCTGCAGAACCTTGCACAATTACAGGGCTATTGGTTTTGTCAGCCGCTTCCATTATTGCGCGCATTTGCTCTTGGTTGTTAACGTTAAAAGCAGGTACGCCATAACCATGCTCAGCGGCATGATCCAGAAGTTGTCGCATACTGATTAAAGCCATTGGGTTTTCTCCAATTTTTTGATAGCAGTTCTCTGCCATCTAGTTTGAACGGATGTGTTAGTTTGGCGCAATCACTGCGCCACGAATTAGTACTGATAAACTGTAACTAACGCGTAAAATTAATTATTAAATTAGGGTGAGAGGTATTTAATAATTAATTATTGCGGATGAAGTAACCTCCATCCGCTTACGCCTAAATAAAATAAATTACTTAGCGCGCGATTCTAGCATCTCAACTGCTGGTAGCTTTTTGCCTTCTAAAAACTCTAAAAACGCACCACCACCAGTAGAAATATACGATATTTTATCGCTAATGCCGTACTTATCAATTGCCGCTAAGGTGTCGCCACCGCCTGCAATCGAAAACGCATTTGAATTAGCAATAGCTTGGGCAATAGCACGAGTACCGTTACCAAATTGGTCAAACTCAAACACGCCAACAGGGCCATTCCATACTACAGTACCTGCATTAGCAATTATTTTTGCCAGCTTGTTTGCTGTATCTGGGCCAATATCAAAAATCATATCGTCGCTGGTAACTTCACTTACATCTTTAAGTGTTGCTACTGCTGAGTCTGAAAACTCATTACCTACAACAACATCAGTCGGTACTGGAATTTCACCATTGTTAGCAACAGCCGCTGCGCATAAGCGATTCGCTTCATCCATTAAATCAGCTTCGTAAAGCGATTTACCAACAGGATAACCCGCCGCCGCAATAAAGGTATTAGCAATACCGCCACCGGTTACTAGCTGATCAACAATTTTTGATAGTGAATCAAGCACTGTTAATTTAGTAGACACTTTTGAACCACCCACAATCGCCACTAATGGGCGAGCTGGGTTATCAAGTGCTTTGCCAAGAGCTTCAAGCTCTGCCGATAATAATGGCCCTGCACACGCAACATCTGCAAATAAACCTACGCCATGGGTAGAGGCTTGTGCGCGATGCGCCGTACCAAATGCATCCATTACGTAAACATCACATAATGCTGCAAGTTGTTTAGATAGCGCTTCGTCGTTATTTTTTTCGCCTTTGTTAAAGCGTACGTTCTCAAATACCACCACTTCGTTATCAGCAAGTTCAACACCGTTTAGGTAGTCTTTTTCTAAACGTACTGTTTGCTCTAGGGCATCGTTTAAGTAATTAACGACAGGAGCAAGAGAAAACTCTTCGTCATATTCCCCTTCCGTAGGGCGGCCAAGGTGTGACATAACCATTACTTTTGCGCCTTTTTCAAGGGCTAACTTAATTGTTGGTAGCGCCGCACGAATACGCGCATCTGACGTCACTTTACCTGCTTTAACGGGTACATTTAAATCTTCACGAATTAATACACGCTTGCCGTTTAAATCTAAATCTGCCATTTTTATGACCGACATGAACATCTCCTTAGTTAACGATACTAAACCCAATAAAAGGCGGTTATTTTATATTAGTTATTTTTTCTAACGCGACCATTGCACGCGCAGTGTCGAGCATTCGATTAGCAAAACCCCACTCGTTATCGCACCAAACTAGTAACTTTATCAGTCGTTTATGACTAACTCGTGTTTGGGTACCATCTATAATACAAGAATGTGGATCATGATTAAAATCAATCGATACTAGTGGCTCTGCGGTGTAACTTAAAATGCCTTCAAGGCGATCTTTAGCTTGTGCTTTAAGCGCGCTATTTACTGCATTTAAATCTACATCGGTATTAACCGTTACACTTAAATCCATAGCCGTTACGTTAATAGTAGGCACGCGTACAGCAATGGCTTCAAAGCGGCCTTTAAATTTAGGTAAAATACGGTCTATACCGCGGGCTAGTTTTGTATCAACTGGAATAATAGATTGACTGGCTGCGCGTGTACGGCGTAAATCGTGGTGGTAGGCATCAATTACCGGCTGATCGTTCATCGAGGCATGTATTGTGGTAATAGCACCCGATTCAATACCAAATGCATCATCTAACACTTTAATAACCGGCACTACACAGTTAGTAGTACACGAACCATTAGAGACGATAGTGTGCTCTGGTTTTAGCTCATCGTCATTAATACCATAAACAATAGTGGCATCAACATCGTTATCAGCTGGATGCGAAAACAACACTTTTTTAGCGCCTGCGGTTAAATGTAGCTGTGCATGTTCGCGCGAGTGATAAACCCCAGTACATTCAAGTACTACGTCTACACCTAAGGTTTTCCAAGGTAATTCCGCCGGATTTGGCTCACAGAAAAGAGCAATAGCATCGCCTGCTACGCTAATGGTGTCCTCACCAAGCTTTACAGGAAAAGAGAAACGACCATGAGAGGTGTCGTATTTTAATAAGTGAGCAATAGCTTCAGGGTCAGCAAGTTCGTTAATCGCAACAATTTTTATCTCGTTGCTCAAACCTGATTCGTATAACGCGCGGACAATATTTCGACCAATACGACCAAAACCATTAATTGCAAGTTTGATTGCCATGAAATATAAAATCCACTCTTTTGCGTGCAGATAAAGGCAATATGCCTTTTAGATGGCGGTATTGTAATCGACCTTGAGCTTTATTATAAGAGGGAGCGATTAGAAACTTTAAATAAATGATAAGTTAAAAATTAAATATTAACTTATAAGCTGCTAGAGGCTCGGCTATAGCTAAGGTAATAACCTTAGCTATAGCCGAAGCAGTTAAATTTTATGTAGTGTTACTCTAATTAATAGCTACACCCTAGCAGCTAAAACTTAATTATTACCATAGCCATTTATTAAAGTTATTTATCACCTAAATACTCTGCCATTATTTGTTCAATTTTTTGATCTTCTGCAAGCCTTAATAAAACTAAGTTAACGTCGTTAACTAGTTTACTGTCGGCTCTAAATGCGAAGCCGTAACCTTGCTTATAATACTCCGCACTTGGAATATGAATATTCTCTGCTTTATGTTTATTTTTATAAAACAACAATTGTGGACGGTCAAAAACAACGCCATCCACACTTTTATCTTTTAGTCTTTCCATGGCTTGGCTTAGGTTATTTACCAATACTTTTTGGCCTTGATGTTCTTCAATAAAGCCTATAGCTGGCGAGCCTGCTGATGCTGCAATTTTTTTACCTGGAAATTGTTCAACTTGTGTAATAGTAGAACTGCTAAAGCTTGATACGGTAAGAGTACTGGCAATACCTGCAATCATTGATGTAGCAAAAATTAATGAAATAATCATCCAACAACCAGCTACAACTCGGCCTTTTAAGCTCACCGGTGCCATGTCGCCATAACCTGTTGTACTCATAGTCACTATGGCTAGCCACATACCGTTAGCTATCCCTCTTTTTGGATCTGCAGGAAACTGCTCTGGAGAATGTTTGCGCTCAGCAAGCCAAAAGAGCAGCCCAACAATGGCCAGCAAAGATAAAAATATGGCAACAGCAATTAGTAATTGTATGCTAAAAAAAGGTTTTATTTTACCCCAAATACTGGCATTTTCATCGCGCGAGGCAATAGTAAGGCTCGATTGGTAATAAGGCTGAGAAAACAGAAACTTTTCCACTCGCTCCGAGGTAATACTAATCGGCCCAGCAAGTAAATCAACTTCGCCTTGCTGCAAAGCGGTAAGTGCCTCATCAACCGTAGTAAAATATTTATATTGGTATTCCCAATTTTTTTTATCGGCTATATTTTCCCAAATTGTAAGTGAAATCCCCTCTAGTGAATTATTTTGGGGATTGTGTATAACAAAGGGAGCATCCCCCGCTACACCAACGGTCAAACCTGTCTCTGGCAAAGCACTTTGAGCATGCACCGATAAGGTTAAAATTGCCATAAGGCTTAAAGCGCCTACACGTAATGAATTTAATATTTTTGTTAGCATAAAAACTCAATTGTTTGGGGTGATGTGAATAGCTTATAAGCTCACAAACATACTAATAGAATATGTATAAGGTTACGAAAGTGTAAAATAGTTTCAAGCTAAGGTCAAAAATAGCTTGATTTAGCGCTTAATTTTCAGATGGTAGCCTTAGCTTTCAGATAAAAATAAAAGCCAAGTACGGTGTTTAAAATGCATAAACACTATTTATTAAAGAGGTTAAGAGTGCATAAAGTAGTGATTTAAATCGTAGCAAATAAAGCTAGCAACTAAACAAGCTCCCTCACTTTTAATCCTCTGCCACTACTTATTTGATGGCACTGCGCCAAAAATAACTCTGCTGTGGCTTGTGCGTCGGTAAGTGCGTGATGACAATGATAACTAGGCAGTTCGTAGCGATTACGACATTCGTTTAACGTTAAATCATCTTGCTTTATTTCGACGCCTTGATGTTGCAGGCGCTTTTTTTCTATTTGTAAGGTGCAGAGTATTAGTTTTGGCCGCGTAGTAATATTGGCATTTTTAAGCGCTGGTTTTAAAAAACCCCAGTCGAGCATGGCATTATGAAACACTAAAATACAGTCATTAAAGTGCTCACTAAGGTGCTCTAAAATACTATGTAAACTTTGCCCTGCAGCTACATTATCATTATTAATGCCGTGATAAACTGGGCTTTGTGCCAAGTTTTTAACCTCTTTATTAATTAAATGCTGCGACTGACTCATTTTTATACATTGATTTTCTATAACCACCCAAGCTAGCGACACTATTTCGTGCTGCTTGGCGTCAAGCCCAGTTAGCTCTAAGTCAATCACTAGGTAGCGCTGCTTTAAAGCAGCATGTGCCAGTAGCTGTCGCCTTTTAAAATAACGGGTAATTAAGCGCTTAACCATAATGTTTATTACTCGCTTTGTCCGCCGCTTTTTTATAAACAGCCATGCTATAAGCTACCACGGGCAAATTTAAACACAGCGGCTTGCTGCGCTTGTTTTACCAGATAAAATGCTTCTTTGAGTTGGTGGCGCTCTAAAGAGTTTAATTGGTCGGGGTTAATACAATTACTGGGCAGCCCTTCTTGATTTATTTGCGTGCTTAATCGCAGCTGGGTTAAAAAACGCCAGCAATCTTTTAGGTTATAAATATCTTCTTTGCTGAGTAAAGTGTGTTTTAACAATGCGTCTAAACGCTCTTGGGTATTGGCACGGCGAATCCCCGCTCTTAATGCATATAAACGCACTATGTCGTTAATTATTACTACGCCACGTTTTTTTAAGTCGATATATTTATAGTTTTTTTCTGTTTTTTCGGTTTTAAAATTATTAAACAAGCCTATAGGCACGCTGTTTGAGTCAATGTCGTTGGCCATGGCGGCGTAAAATAATTCGTTGCGTGACATGTGCGTAAGTTGCTCATAAAACTTACTATAAAGTGTGTGTGAGCCTTCGATAAAGCGTAAATCAAAAAATATTTTACAGTTGAGCATGGCTTGAGGGGTTGGGCTGCTTATCCATTTAAAAAAGCGCTCGCGCCAGTCACTAATACTCATTCGGCACAACTCGCTACTGGCCATTATATTGCCAGGGCAACGTCTAATGCCGCACTCTACTAAGTTTTCGCAAACATATTCCCCCATGCCTTTAAAGTAGGCTAACTCATCGTCATTTAAACCATCGGGTAATAATAAGCCATTATCTTGATCTGAATGTAGAGTTTGTTCTTCACGGGCTTGCGAGCCAAAACAAATAAAACTAAAACTACTTGGTGCTACTCCATGTTCTTGTTGATACAAATAAATTAGCCGCGAGGTGAGTGCATCGGTTAGGCCACTGAGTAATTTGCCAATTAGCGATATGTCGTCAATATTGTACGAAAAGCCGCGTAGCAACTCTGGGATCTCTTTGGCGTAGCGTTTTAAATCGGCAATAGCACGCGCTTTATAAATACGACCTATAAGTTGTACCGGGTCGCTTTTTTGCTGGCGTAATAAATCGGTACTGGTGATCATTCCCAAAGGTTTGTGGTTTTCGTCAAGTACTGGAATATGATGAATATTATGTTTAAGCATTAAGTGTAGCGCTGAAAACACCCGGTTATTTTCAAAAATAAACTTGGGTTTTGCTGTCATTATGCTGCTTACGCTTTGCTGAGGATCAACTTCATCTGCCAGTACCCGATTACGCAAGTCGCGGTCGGTTACTACCCCAACTAAGTGCGCATCTTGGGTGATCATAATAGATGACACACCATACTCTTGCATTTGTTTTGCCGCGTGGCGAATACTCGAATCTGGCGTTAAAGTAATGGCTTTTCGGGTCATTAACTCTGATATTTTCCTCTCCGACCAGCTTTCTGTTTTACTTTTATAATGTGATGAGAGTAGGCGGTTTGCATGAGCGCGAACAAAATATTGTTCAAACGGTTTATATTCGCGGCGCAAATAATCAAACGACTCCTGAGGCAGCATATACACTATGCCCTCTTTTTGTACTTCTAACCTGTTTTGCATCGCCTCACCGGTTAATAGCGACGGAAAACCAAAATAATCACCTTGTGCTAAACGCGTAACTATATCGCCTTTACTATCCACTAAATCGTATAAACCTGAGCGAATTAAAAATAACTTAGGGTGATCACTTTGCAGCCATTGTGCTTGGTTTTCACGGTTGAGGTAAGCAATATCAAGGTGCTTTACAAAATAGCTGCAAGCACTCGCCTCAAGCATGCTAAACGGGGCCTGCATAGTTACAAACTGGGTTATATCTTGCTGCTCTGCACTCATAGTTACGCTCGTTAAGTGATTTATATAAGGTTTAATGTAATCATTTATTAAACAAATAAAAAGCCCGACTTAAGTCGGGCTTTTGGTACTTTTATTGCCTGTTAAGCAAATAGACTTAGTGATCGTGAGCTTCACTAGATCCTTTAGGATTACGAATACCTTCAACCAACTGTTGAATTTCCAGTGGTGTCGGTTTAGTAAATTTAAGTACTATTGCAGCAACTGCAAAGTTAATTATCATACCCACTAAGCCAATACCTTCAGGTGAAATACCTAAAAACCAATGCTCGGCACTATTAAGCTCTGGGCTAACAAATTTAAAGTAAATAATATAGCCAGCGGTAAAACCAATACCCGTTACCATGCCAGCAATTGCACCTTCTCTGTTCATTGCTTTAGAGAATATACCCATAATAATAGCTGGGAAGAAACTCGCTGCCGCTAAGCCGAAGGCAAATGCAACCACCGATGCCACAAACCCTGGCGGGTTAATCCCAAAGTAGGCGGATATAACAATAGCGACCATGGCAGCTAACCTCGCTGCGAGTAACTCTTGCTTATCGCTAATATTAGGCTTAAGGGTTCGCTTGAGTAAATCGTGCGATACGGAGGTAGAAATAACTAACAGTAAACCTGCGGTTGTTGATAATGCTGCTGCAATACCACCGGCAGCAACTAGGGCAATAACCCATGCTGGTAAGTTAGCAATTTCTGGATTAGCAAGTACCATAATGTCGCGGTCAACATCTACTTCATTAGCACTGTTTGGATCGTCAATGCTGCCTGAAGTGTAAAACATTTTGCCATCACCATTTTTATCATTAAAAGTAATTAAGCCGGTACGTTCCCAGTTTTTGATCCACGTTGGTGCTTGTGCATACTCTGTACCGCTACCATCTTTACCGTTAATAGTATCAACCATGTTTACGCGAGCAAATGCAGCAACTGCTGGTGCTGTAGTATAAACAATAGCAATAAACACTAAGGTCCATGCCGCTGATATACGCGTATCTTTAACGCGAGGTACAGTGAAAAAGCGAACAATTACATGTGGTAAACCTGCAGTACCCACCATTAATGCACCGGTAATAGCAAATACATCAATCATACTCTTAGAGCCTTCGGTATACTGAGAAAAGCCCAATTGCGAACTTATGCCATCTAGCTTATCAAGTACATAAGCACCTTCTCCGCCAATTAATGTGGCACCAAAACCAGTTTGTGGCAAAAAGTGACCTGTCATCATCATAGAGATAAAAATAGCCGGTACTAAGTAAGCAAATACCAACACACAATACTGTGCAACTTGCGTATATGTAATGCCTTTCATACCACCTAAAACAGCATAAAAGAATACAATAACCATACCTATGTATACACCGGTTTCAATTTCTACTTCTAAAAAGCGAGAAAAAACCACGCCTACGCCACGCATTTGCCCTGCAATGTAGGTAAAACAAATGAATATGGCACAAAAAATAGCAACTAAACGCGCTGTACGTGAGTAGTAACGGTCGCCAATAAAGTCTGGCACAGTAAACTTGCCGAATTTACGTAAGTAAGGCGCTAAACACATGGCAAGTAATACATAACCACCTGTCCACCCCATTAAGTAAACGCCGCCGTCGTAACCCGCAAACGAAATAATACCCGCCATTGAAATAAACGACGCCGCGCTCATCCAATCGGCAGCGGTTGCCATACCATTAGCTAAGGGAGGTACGCCGCCACCCGCTACATAAAACTCTTTAGTTGAACCCGCTCGGGCCCAAATTGCAATGCCGATATAAAGCGCGAAGCTTAAACCAACAATTAAAAACGTGAGTGTTTGAACATCCATTGCTTAGCTCCTATTCGTCTACGCCATATTTTTTATCTAACGTATTCATTTTGACTACGTACACAAAAATCAAAGCCACAAAGGTATAAATTGAACCTTGCTGGGAGAACCAGAAGCCAAGTTTAAACCCAAAAAAACGTACTTCATTAAGTACATCAACCAGTAATATGCCAAAACCAAATGACACGACAAACCACACTGCTAATAATTTAAATAACAGTGAAATATTTTCCGCCCAATAAGCTTTTGCTTGTTCTTCATCTTTAAAAGCCATTTTTATTTTCCCCTTTAAGCATCACTAAAAAGTAATGAGTGGTTTATTTTTCATCTACCAATTTAGCAACGCAATGCAAATATTGAATTGCGACCATAGTCGTAACAGCCTGTTAACCTTTTGGCGAAAAACCAGTATTTAGCTGATATTAAAATTAAAAAGCATTATTTTTCAGCTATTTAAAACCTTACTCAGATCCCACCCGTTAACATTTTGATAAAATTTAGATTGCATGCGACATTAGTCTTATACTGTATTGCTATAATTTAATGTTTATAAATAGCAATTAAAAACAACAGCTTAAACTTATAAATAAATATCGCACCCACACTTAATTCAAGCTCTGGTATTGTGTATAGTCCATGCTAGTTGAGTGCATATTCAAAAAGGTTTAATAAATACATGACTGCCGTACTAATTTTTGTTGCTTTGAGCTATATAGGAGTGCTGTTTTGGCTCGCAAGTTGGGGCGATAAAACCACGCCTTTGGCTAAGCGTATTAGTCATCATCCTTTTGTGTATGCATTTTCACTAGGCATTTATTGTACATCTTGGACCTACTACGGCTCGGTAGGAACTGCAGCCACAAGCAGTTGGAGTTTTTTGCCCATACTACTAGGCCCCGCATTATTATTTTTTTTCGGCCAAGGTTTTTTACGTAAATTAGTTTTAGTGAGCAAAAAACAAAATATTACCACCATTGCCGACTTTATTTCTGCCCGTTATGGCAAGCGCCAAACCACCGCTATTATGGTGACTTTAATCGCGCTATTAGCGACTATTCCGTATATTGCGCTGCAATTAAAAGCGCTCAGTTCGAGCTTTTTACTGCTACAAACAAGTAATAAAATATCTGGAGATATAGTCGCCCTGTCGGCAACCTTAATTATGGCGTTATTTGCAATATTTTTTGGCACTCGAAAAGTTGATGTCACTGAATATCGTTCAGGGCTAATGCTTGCTGTAGCGTTTGAATCTCTCATAAAATTAATTGCACTCATGGCTGTAGCTGGGCTGGCTGTGTATTCTTTATTTAACTTACCTGAGTCTTATGCTAACCAAGTAGACGAGCCTTTGTGGACACACTGGGCCGACTTTGACTTTTTTAGTTTTAACTTTGTTGGTCAGTCATTAATGGCTGCGGCGGCTATTATTTGCCTACCGCGTCAGTTTCATGTGACCGTGGTCGACAATCAAGACAAGCGTCATTTATTTACCGCGCGCTGGGCGTTTCCACTGTACTTATTACTTACCGCAGCAATGATTTTTCCAATAGCAACTGCCGCTATTCACCCAGAAATAGGCCGTAGTTTTTCACCCGACAGCTTTGTGTTAGCCCTGCCAATGCTGCACTATAATGCCTTTTTAACCACCTTCGTTTTTATTGGTGGCTTGTCGGCTGCCACTGCTATGATAGTGGTAGCAACACTCACTTTAAGTACTATGATTTCAAACGATGTAGTACTGCCCCTAATACTGCGTCGCAAATTTAAACGCAACTTAATAACCACCAGCTATAGATCGAGAATACTATTAGTACGACGCTTTGCTATTGCCGGTATTTTAACCTTGGCTTATTTTTATCAGCATTGGTTTGGTCACGGAAGTGCATTAGCGAGCATGGGCCTGGTGGCATTTTCGTTAGTAACCCAATTATTACCCGCTATTGTAGGTGGTTTATATTGGCGAAAAGGCCATGCTTATGGCGTTTATGCGGGCTTACTTGCAGGCTTTATATGCTGGGTGCTGTTTTTAATGCTGCCTATTTTAGATGCTGGCAACACGCTAAATAACGAGCTACAACAAACCCTTATGACCCGCGGCACGCTGATTGCGTTATTTGCTAACATAGGTTGTTATATTAGCTTTTCGTTAGGGGCTGAGGAGCGATTAATTGATAAAATTCAGGCTGCTGCATTTGTTAACCCAAAAGATCAGACTATTTTATCAAAGCGTTTAAATAAAGATGTTAAAGCCACAGTATACGACTTTAAAATACTGCTACAGACCTTTTTAGGTATTCAGCGCAGCCAGCAAGTATTAGCCAATTATGCCCTAGCCCATCATTTAAGTGACAACAACGCGCACCCCAAACCTGAGTTTATTGCTTATTGCGAACGTGCGTTAACCGGTGTGCTTGGTGCATCGTCGGCTCAGGCATTAGTGCACACTGTATCGTCTGGTAAGCGCATGGCATTTGAAGAAGTGGTTAACTTTTTTGATGAAACCACCCAAGCACTGCAATTTAACCAAAACTTATTGTTTACCTCGCTTGAAAACTTAAGCCATGGTCTTTCTGTGGTCGACAAAGATTTAAAACTTGTTGCTTGGAATAAACGCTATAGCGAAATGTTTAATTACCCTGAAGGCTTTTTAGAAGTGAGCCAACCGGTAGAAGACATAATACGTTATAACGCAGAGCGTGGTGAATGTGGTCCAGGCGAAATAGAACGCCATGTAGATAAGCGGGTTCGTCATTTAAAAAATGGCACCTCGCATCATTTTATTCGCCACCGCCGCAACGGCCAAGTGTACGAAATGATAGGTAACCCTTTGCCTGATGGCGGCTTTGTTACCAGCTTTTCAGACATAACAACACATATTAATACTCAAAATGCGCTGGAAGAAATTAATATCGATTTAGAAAACCGCATCGAGGCGCGTACTCAAGAAGTACAAACCATTAATAAAGACCTTCAAGCGCAAATAGATAGCCGAGTCCAAACTGAGCAGGCGCTAACTTTAGCCAAACGTGAGGCCGAAAAAGCCAACGACAGTAAAACCCGCTTTTTAGCACTGGCGAGCCACGATATTTTACAGCCATTAAATGCCGCGCGCTTATACCTTGCCGCCATCGACGAAAAGCAGCTCAATAGCACTAATCAAAATAATCTTGATAAACTAGGAGACAGCCTAGACTCTACCGTGCATTTAATGTCGGCTCTGCTCGAAATAGCCAAGTTAGAACAAGGCGCAATGGCGCCTACACCACGCCACTTTTGTATTGACGATATTTTGCAACCGCTTAAAAGCGAGTCGAGTATTTTACTCAGTGTAAAAGGGTTATCGTTCAAAGTGCTTTCTAACCAACAAATAGTGCACAGCGATATTACTTATTTACGACGCATTATCCAAAACCTGCTCTCTAATGCAATTAAGTACACACAAAGCGGTAAAGTTTTAATTGCCTGTAGAAACCGTAAACATAGCCTGCGCATAGAAGTATGGGATACAGGACAAGGGATCAGTGAAGCAGAGCAAGCTAAAATTTTTAATGACTTTTACCGGGTTGAGGCTGGCGACAATAAAGGCATAGGCTTAGGTTTAGGAGTAGTAAAAAGAATGGCTGACTTACTCAGCTTACCGCTTGATGTATGCTCAGTGCCTAATAAAGGCAGCCGCTTTAGTATTGAAGTACCTTATGGTGATGCAAAATTTGTACAGCATAAAAGTATTGCTAATAGTGTAATGGAAAACCGCGCCGCCATTAATATTGTTGCCGTTGACGACGATCCTGCCAATCTAGCTGCCATGGCAAGCTTACTCAACAAATGGCAAGCCAATTACACCTTATTTGATAACGTTGAACAGGTGCTTGCGCACGCTAATGAGCACAGCGCACCCGATGTGATTTTAATGGATTACCAGTTAGGTAATGATTGCGACGGCATAACACTTATAAAAACCCTGAGAGATATTTGGCAACACCAAGTCCCTGCTATCTTAATAACAGCGGTGCGCGATGAAGAGCTTAAACTAGAAACTAAAGCGGCTAATATTCATTACCTAAGTAAGCCTATTAAACCGGGCAAACTAAAAGCGCTGCTAAATCACAGCACTTAAATATTACACCCAGCCTGCTAGTAATAGCGGGCTGGGTTTTCCTTTGCTTTATTTTATAAAGGCTTAAGCCAGATTAGCGCGGCTTCTCAGCTTTTGAAACAACCAGCTCAGCCCCACTAAAGATAACCCTAATCCAATAAACGATATCGCTTTTAGTAAACCTGTTAAGTTTGCCATATCGATTAAAAATACTTTTAAAATAACCGCGGCCAATAAGCCTAAACCTACTTTTTGTATTAGTAGCTGATTTTTAAGATGGCCCACAATAACCGTACTTGCTCCCAGTACTAGCCAAATAATAGAATAGCTGTAAAGCTCAGCGTTACCTACCCCCTTAGATAAGTAAATATACGCCCCTTGCCAATATTGACGAATTAAACTGTTAATTGCCAAGAAGGTAAATGCCCCCGCAATTGCGAGAACTATTGCAATTACCTTAGTATTTATAGCTTTGCTATTTATAGTTTTAAGTAACCTTGCTAACCACAAAGTTAACCCTGCAGGTACTAACCATAATAACAATAACCAGTTAAATATTGGCGTTGTACCAATATCTATTGCACTCAATAACGGATTGTCGTCAACTAAGGTTTTTAGTGCAAACACACCAGCTAAGCCCGCCAATGCAAAGCCGCCAATGCGATACAGTTTTGCTAAACTCCCTGCTATTCGCGCGCGATATAAATACACACAACCTAACCCAAGCCAGTTACAAACCAGTAATACTTGCTCGTAAAAACTCAATGAATCAAATTGTGGATAATGCCCTACTAGCTGATAACTGGTTTCGGTGGTAATAAATAATGCCAAGCAATGCAGCGCTGCACCTTCTAGCCATAACTGCATTTTTGATGTGTTAAAACATCTTGCTGCAACATAAAATAGCACCGTACACAGCGGGTACACCACTATACTCCAGTGCAAACCAAAAATAGTAAGAGCCTCGTAACTTGGTGTCCAAGGTGAGAAAGTTAGTCGCAATAATAATGCTGCCACCAGTGCTTTAATAGGCCAATGTGGCATAGGTATGCTGTGGCGTTTGATCAGCAAGCTAATCAATAACACTTGAATAGCCAGCGCTATAGTTAAGCCACTGTCGTTTAATAGCATAGTAATCGCGAGCGTAATATTAGCATTTGCTGCTATCCAGTAGGTAAAACGCTGATACAAACTAGCACTGTGCTGCGCACTTTTTATTAAAACAGCACTACCAACAAGTAATATAACTGCCCAAAGCGGATACGCTGTACTTAACGCTGAATTAGGAATAAGTGCGTATAACGTGGCTATCATTAAAAAGAAACTAAATGCGCCGGTAATATGAAATGCCAAGCGCTTAGGAAACTTACGACCAAAATAAAGGCCATAAGCAGTCAAAGTAAAACCTAGTATTAAACCTAGTCCATATTCTTGTTTAAATATAAACAAGGCATCATCAAAATCAAAAGTTTGCTGGGTACTGACTAAAACGACCAGGGCTATGACTAAACACACAGCTTGCCATAAATCCCAGCGGCTATTTTTTAATACTAAAAACAGCATTAGCACTAAAGTTATTAAGCTAAATATCTGAAACTGCACGTCGAACCTATGCAATAGCATCATCAAAATAAACGGTGCGGTAAACACTAACATTAACGGGTGATCGGGCAGTACATTAATTAAACGCTTTAAGCTGTGCGGGCGAAACTCAATTAGTGTAAACCTTCCCCCTAAACGAGGGATAGCTACGAGGCCAATAATACTGGCGACTGCATAAACACCCAGTAACCAAATGGTGCTGCTTTCGAGTAAAACAAAACCCGCTAAGTACCAAAAAACATGCCCAGCCCAGAGTAAATACCACAGCCAAATACGCTGTACTTGGTGCGCCACTATGGCGGCAAATAAACTAACAAAGCCAACATACATAAATAAAGAAAATAAATTAACGCTATTACTACTAACCCAAATAGGCACGCTGTAGGCACCAATAATGCCCAAAACAGCAAGTAAAGGGCCAAACTTAATTGCCATAACGCTTGCACTTAAAGCTATAATCGCCAATAGCACAAATGCAACAGTGGAGCTAAGCATGGCGTAGTTACTGTAAGCAAGTAAGGCTAACGCAAAGCAGGTAATAAAGCCGCCACTAGCAAGGGCTGCCGGAATATAGTTATTAAACCCTTCAAATACAATGCGTTTATAATGTAAATACCCAGCAGCTGCTATTAAACCAAGGCCAAATAGTGCACCTAAACTCAACCGCATAACGGGTGAAAGTAACCCAGCTTCTAAGCTGTATTTTGCTAAAAAAATACCGCCAAACGCAAGCGCTATCGCGCCTATCCAGGTCATCCAGTTTTCTTCAAATCCTGCACGTAATTTATTAAATAATGTATGTAAAACGCTAGGTTTTTTAGGGAAGGTATTTGTTTTAGCTGTTTTAGTAACTGCAGCTTCATTGCCGCTTATAGCCGCAGTTTTTACCTGCGTTGAAACAGTTGCTGGTGTGCTTACTTGTGGTTGTGGTTGCGCTTGTGGTGGTGCTTGCTTACTAGCAAGCGGTGTTAATTGCTCTTGTTGCTGGAGTAAACTATTAACTTTAGCTGTTAACTGCACAACTTGTTGCCTTAAACTTTTAAGCTGTGTAAGTGCAATAAACCCGCAAATAGCGCCTGCTATTATCGCTAATATAAATAGCCCTACTAACCCAATCAACTCATCCATGGCATGCTCTTATTATTTTATTTAATATAAATTAGCGGTATTAAATTACCGTCGTTAACCACCATATACCGATTACAAAAACAGTTAAAGTAATCATGGCTTTAGTTTTATGTTTACTAATAAGTTGCTCGGCTTTATTACCGGCGTAATACACAACTACCGCTAAAGCAAAATATCGTATAGCACGCGAAATTGCGCTGGCTAATAAAAATAACCCGAGGGAATATTTAGTCGCCCCCGCTGCCAGCATGGCTATTTGAAATGGAATAGGCACTATGCCTAGCGTTATTACAAACCAGAAGCCTTGATTGTGCATTTGTTGTTTAACATTTTCAAACTGCTCGGGGCTTGAGAAACTATTAATAACCCAATCGCCAACTGCATCAAATAAGTAATAACCCAGCGCATAACCAAATAACGCCCCCACAATACATCCCAAAGTGGCCATTAAAGCAATAAGCCATAATTTTTCACGACGCGCTTGCATTAAGGGTACTAAAACAGCTTCAAGCGGAATAGGTACTATGGTCGACTCTAAAAACGACGCCACGGTAATGCCACTGAGCATATGTTTAGATTCAATAAAATTACGTGTTTTTTGTTTAAGCTTTTTTTGAATCGCCATAGTAAATCCTTTTCACTTATAAATAAGAACAAGAGTATTCAATGAGCTAATAATTACATATTTAGGTTAATACACGCTGAAAACACTGTGCTAAATTTATCAGGTCCTAGGGCGTATTAACAAATTAGTAATATCCATAAGAATATTTTATTATGTGCCCATGCAGTTAGATTCCCTATCACAGTAGTTATTAATTTATGCAAAGTGCGCGTTTTATTCCCTTTAGAAAGCAAGATATTGTTGATATGTGTAGCGAAGAGCTCAATAACAGCACACAACAAACATCGTTTAAACAGTTTTGTGATTTACTAGCTAGCCTTATTCATTACGATTACCACGCAACACTTGAGGCACTTAAAAACAATTATGCACCATTTGATCCCAATAGCGACACACGATCTTTAGCCCCCGTATCGGCAGAACAAAAAGCACAGTGCCAACGTGAGTTTGCTAAAGACTTTGCCAAGGTACTTAACGCCGCTAATTTTGAAGTAATCACCAATGAAGACTTACAAGACGCATTAAACGAAGAATCACTATTTAAGGTGCGCCTTGAAGTTGAATTTGACGACTTTGAAGAAGTGGTATTTTATCGCCGTGGCGAGTCGCAGCTCACTGAAACGATTACCAGCTTTTGGGGCTTGCGTAAAAAGCCGCTGCATTTTACTAATTACGATCGTGTTGCGGTGTTTATTCGCTTTAAAGATAGCGCTTATTTTGAAGCTAAAAACAAAACGCCACTGGGATTTGAGCCAAGTTCAACCATAGTAAAGTTGTTTCAAAATGTGCCTAAGGCCGATCTCGAAATGCTATTTCCTAATAGCGAAGTGCGCATGCGCCCTATCGATAAGGTCATTATTGGATCGTCTGCTTTAGTTGGCGGTGCAGTGGTACTTATTACTAAATTGGGCGCATCAATCGTATTATTGCTTGCTCTGTTTGCTTTTTGGGGTGGTTTTAGAAGTGAAGCTGTAGAAATGACCCAACAACACTTTATTACCTTTGCTATCGGTATGGGCGTGTTTGGCAGCTTTATTTTTAAAGAATGGAGTAAGTTTAAAAACCGCAAAATAAAATTTATGAAAGCCCTAAGCGATAACCTCTACTTTAAAAACCTCGATAACAACGCGGGCGTATTTCACACGCTTATTGATGCCGCCGAAGAAGAAGACATAAAAGAAGCCTTGCTTGCGTATACCTTTTTACTAAAATCGGAAAGCGGATTAAGCGCACAAATGCTTGATGAGCAAATAGAGCATTGGTTTAAAAGCAAATACCAGTGCGTTCTTGATTTTGAAATTAGCGACGCGCTTGAAAAGCTGGTACGTATGCGTTTGGTAACGTGTAGTAACGAAATAGAAGGTAATGAAGTGTATAGCGCGCTGAGTTTAGAACACGCAAAAACCATTTTGGATGAGCGCTGGGATAATCTTTTTCAATATAATTAATGTAGTATTTTTACTAAATAATACTCAAAAAGAGCAGCTGTAAATACAGCTGCTCTTTTGATCAAGCTTTAAATAGCGAGTACTTAAGCTAACTCAGCTTCTGCTTTTTTAGTAAATTTAGAATGCACTAACTTATAAAGCGCAGGCAATATTAATAGTGTTAGTAGAGTTGATGAAATAATTCCGCCAACCACAACCGTTGCTAAAGGTTTTTGCACCTCAGAACCCGTCCCCGAATTAAGCGCCATAGGTATAAAGCCTAAACTTGCCACCAGCGCCGTCATCAGTACTGGGCGCAGGCGCTGTAATGCGCCGCTGTGAATTGCATCAAACAAACTTAAACCATCGCTTCGTAACTGCTTAATAAACGACAGCATAACCACGCCGTTTAATACCGCTACACCACTTAAGGCTATAAAGCCAACACCCGCTGAGATTGAAAGCGGCATATCGCGCAGCAATAACGCAAGTACACCACCCGTTAATGCCAGTGGCACACCACTAAATATAATTAATGAATCACGAAGCGATCCAAAGGCGCTATAAAGTAAGCCAAATATAAGCAGTAAAGTGACCGGCACAACTAATGATAACCGCTTACTTGCCGATTGTAGCTGCTCAAACGTGCCGCCATATTCAAGCCAATAGCCACTTGGTAAGTTAAGTGATTCATTCATGCTCGCTTGCGCATCACTTACAAAGCTTGCTAAATCGCGCCCCTCTACATTGGCAGTTACCACTACGTTGCGCTTACCACTTTCGCGGTTTATTTGATTAGGCCCTTTTTCAATGCTGATTGTCGCTACTTCGCCAAGCGGTACAAATGCAAGTTCTGGGTTGCTATCTTTAGGTAAAGCAACTGGCAAACGGGCAAGTGCTGATACATCGCTCGACCAACGCCTATCAAGGCGCACTAATAACGAAAAGCGTTTATCGCCCTCAAAAATTAGCCCGGTTTGCACACCACCAACAGCGGCGGCAAGTGTTTGTTGAATGTCGTTTACACTTAAGCCTAATAACGCCATGTGGTCGCGCATTGGTGTTACCGAAAGCGTTGGCAACCCTTCCATTTGCTCCAAACGTACATCGGTAGCGCCTGCAATATTACGCATTAAGCCTGTGGCTTTTTCGCCAAACTCTTTAAGTACGCTTAAGTCGTCACCGTAAATACGCAGTGCTACATCGGCGCGCACACCAGCAATTAACTCGTTAAAGCGCATTTCTATTGGTTGTGTGAATTCGTAATTATTACCGGGTACATCGTTAACACGAGTACGAATTTGCTGAACCAACTCTTCTTTAGTGAGTGCTGGATTTGGCCATTGTTTTTGAGGTTTTAACATTAAAAAAGTATCGGCTACGTTTGGCGGCATAGGATCGCTTGCCACGTCAGCAGTACCAATTTTTGAAAAAACGTTAGCGACTTCGGGTTGCTTTAAAATGGCTTGTTCAAGCTCTTTTTGCATTTGTACCGATTGCTCAATACCGGTGCCAGTAATGCGCAGCGCATGCATAGCAATATCGCCCTCATCAAGCTGCGGTAAAAATTCTGCCCCCATATTTTTAACTTTAAAACCAAGCACTAATACTAATGCAGTGGCAATACCCACCATAAGCCACGGTAATTTAAGCGATATACCAAGTAATGGCTTATACACTTTTTTAACGCCGCGCATGACTGCGTTTTCGGTTTCATTAACCTTACCGCGAACAAATACCGCAATAGCAGCAGGTACAAAGGTAACGCCAAATATAAGCGCGCCTATTAATGCAGCAACTACAGTAAACGCCATTGGCTGAAACATTTTGCCTTCAACGCCGCTTAGTGCAAATAAAGGTAAGTAAACCAGCATAATAATAACAATACCAAATACAGCCGGTGTAAATACTTCTTTGGTGGCGGCGGTCACTACATTTAGACGCTCATTTAAGGTAAGTAGCCTGCCATGTTTATGCTGAGCTACACCGAGTTGGCGCAGGCAGTTTTCAACAACAATTACAGCGCCATCAACAATTAAACCAAAGTCGATTGCACCTAAGCTCATTAGGTTACCCGATACGCGATTACCCACCATACCTGTAACGGCAAACAACATACTCAACGGAATAACCATTGCCGTAATTAGCGCGCCCGTTACATTACCCAGCAGTAATAGCAAAACTACTATCACTAAAACGGCACCTTCAAATAAGTTGGTTTGCACAGTTGCTATGGTTTTATCAACAAGCGTAGTACGGTCGTAAACCGCTTCAACAATAACGCCAGCGGGTAAGCTTTTTTGCACATCAACTAACTTATCAGCCATAGCTTTTGCCACCACGCGGCTGTTTTCGCCAATGAGCATCATGGCGGTGCCGAGCACGGTTTCTTCGCCGTTATAAGTCGCCGCACCGGTTCTAAGCTCTTTACCTAAAAGCACGTTAGCCACATCTTTAATGCGTACAGGTGCGTCGTCGCGCTTAGCAACAACGGTATTGGCTATGTCTTCTAGCGTTTTAAGCTGCCCTGGCGAGCGTACTAAATATTGCCCATCAAAGCGCTCAATATAGCCTGCGCCTCGGTTACTGTTATTAACCTCAAGTGCACTAATCACATCGCTAATAGTAAGCTTATAGGCAATGAGTTTTTTGGGCACTGGCGCTACTTGGTATTGACGCTCAAAACCACCTTGGCTGTTTATTTCGGTTACGCCTTTTACTTTTAAAAGCTGCGGACGAATAACCCAATCTTGCAAAGTACGTAAGTCTTCTGCGTTATATGGCGTGCCATCGTCTTTTAACGTATTAGGCTCTGTATGCACAGAGTAAGTAAAAATTTCCCCTAGGCCGCTAGCAATTGGTCCTAAGTTTGGCTCAATATTGGCTGGCAAGTCTGAGCGAATACTTTGAATACGCTCACCTATTTGCTGGCGCGCCCAATAAATATCGGTGCCTTCATCAAAAATAACCGTTACTTGCGAAAGCCCATAACGCGAAAGCGAACGGGTATAATCAAGCTTAGGTATGCCCGCCATGGCGGTTTCTACCAAATAAGTAATGCGTTGCTCTACCTCTAATGGCGTAAACCCCTGCGCTTTGGTATTAATTTGCACTTGTACGTTAGTTATATCGGGTACTGCGTCTACCGCTAAATTTTGAATATTGTATACACCAAATCCAGCAAATAAAAATGTAAGCGCAAGCACCAGCATGCGGCGTTTAACCGCAAAAGAAACTATCCAATTAATCATGGTGCCTCCTAGTGAGCGTGGCTTGCGCCGCTTTTTAAAATATCGGCTTTAATTACATAACTATTGTCTGTTACGTATTCGCTACCCGCGTTTAAGCCTGTTAGTACTTCTACCCATTCGCTATTTTTTGCACCTAAGGTAACGGGGCGCACTTCAAATACATTATTTTTACGAACAAACACACTTGTTTGACCGTTAAACTCTTGAATAGCGTGTGGCTTTACACGCACGCTGGCATTTATTTTAGCCATACTTACATCGCTATTTATATGCATGCCTGGGCGCCAATGCCCGTCTGGGTTATTAAGCTCTATACGTGCACGGGCTATGTGCCCTCCAGTCATCATTGGGGCTATAAAAAACACTTTGCCTTGCGTATTTAAATGATGATGTAAGTCGTACACTTTAGCGCTTTGCCCTATGGCTAGCTTTTCAATGTTTTCGGGAAAAGCCGACAGCTCAACCCATACTTTATCAAGGTTAACTACTTGCATAAGTGCGCTGGTGCTTGCAAGCTCACCACGCTTTAAATATTGCTCAGTTACAACGCCACTAATAGGGCTTTTAATGGTGTAGTTTTGTAGTGTTTCGCGGTTAGTGATACTTACAAGCACCTCGCCTTTTTTAACGCTTTGGCCAATGCTTACAAAAATATCGCTGATCAATCCTGTATACGGCGCCATTACTTCTACTGTGCCGTGCTGGGTTGGCGCAATAACACCAAAAAGCGTGTCGGTAATATCTACCTCACCACTTTGCGCTATCTCAGTTTTAATACCTGCGCGCTCAATAGCTCGCTCTGTTAACGTGGTACGGCCTTCGTGTTGCTCGTACTCATAGCTAATACTCTCACCGTTATAATTAGCAGTAACGGCAAGTACAAATGAATGCGGTTCGTTAATTGATTGCGTGCTTACAAGGTAGTCGCCCTCAGCTGAAAACTGTATATTTTGCGGCGCTTCAACTAATCGTTTTAAACTCATTGTTATGTTTAAATCACTTATATTAATTGGCTTGCTTTGCTTGTAAGCGTATATACGCAGCTCAACATTACCGGCAAATTCTTGTAATTTAAGTTCAAGAGTTAACTTAGGATCAACTAATAAAAAACCACCGTGTGGACCTTGCTTTTGCTCGTGTTGTTCTGTTTCTTTATGACCTGACTCGCCATGCTCAGCAGAGGCAAATACATCTGTGCTTAACACGCTGCCAGCAAGTGAAAGTGATACTAATAATGCAATTATATTTTTATTCATGATTGGTAAGTCTCAATTAAAGATTGGCCAGTTAAACGCTCAAGAGTAAGTAGCACTTGGTACAGCTCTGCGTGGGTTGCAATGAGTGCGCGTTTAGAGTCAAAGTGTGCTTGCTGGGCATCGAGCAACTGCAACACCGAAATTTGCCCGCGTTGATAGCTGTTTAAGCTTTGCTCAATCAATGTTTGTGTCTGAGGAATTATTTGCTTATTTAATAACGTGGCTTGATTTGCTATCCCTTGATAATAAGCATACAGAGTACGTACTTGCTGGCGTAACTGAACTCGCAACTGCCCTTGCTGCTGGTTTAAAAGCGCAAGTTCACTTGCTGCTGCAGCAATATTACCGCTATTAGCATTACTGATTTGCAGTGGCATAGAAAACGAAAACAACAATGAGCTAGAGTCATTTTTTTGGTTGTAACGCACACCACCACCTACATTAATATCGCTTTGCCCATTGGCTTTTTGCAGCGCTAAGTTAGCCGTTTGCTGTATATATTGCTGCTGAAGTAAGGCAAATTCAGGTGCTAAATTTACCGCATCTAAAAGCGCTTGCTGTGACTTAAGCGGCGTGATGACGTTAATATTTCCCGCTAAAAAAGCACTACTTTGCTCATCAATCCAAAGCTCATTAAGTAATAAACGCGCGCGCTCAAACTCACTTGTTAGCTTTACTTGCTCAAGCTCTACTTGGCTAAGTGCATAACGCATACGACTTACATCGGCTTGCGATACAGCCCCGGCATTTGCTCTTTGCTCAATTGTTTTGAGCGCCTGTGTTACAACGCTTTTTCGCTCAACATTTAATGCTAATAAGGTTTGAAATTTAAGTGCGCTATAGTAACGCTCTGCGGTGGTAGCTAATAACGCTAAACGAGTATTTTGATACTGTATAGCCTGCGCTTTAATATTTGCAGTAGCAAAACCTACTCTACTTTGGCGTTTATCGCCCAGCTCAATAAGTTGGCTAAGCCCGAGCGTTATTTCAGCGCCTTTTACGCCACGCGCATCATTGGTGCCTAACACGTTTTCAACCGCAACACTAAGCACAGGGTTTGGCGAAAGTGTGGCTTGTGATTTAAGCGCGCTCAATATTTTTTGATGATAGGGGTAGCGTTTTAATATCGGATTTTGTTGCTCGGTATTACTCAGTGCTTGCTTAAGCGTGAGTATATTTTCACTGGCACTAACATTAGCCAGCGCATTAAATACCGGCAGCACGCAAAGTAGTGCCACCAGCATAATTGGTTTTTTATTCATATAGCTTGTCCGTTTTTTAACAAACAGGGTTAACTTACAAAATAATTTAAAATTAAAAATCGCAATGTAAATTTGTAAGCAACCTAAATATGCATATAACACAGCCTATATAGCGTCTAAACGCAGGCAGTAAAATGCACCATATTTTATTAAGGTAAATTAAAACTAGCTAAGTGAAATAGGAGGGCGCGACATAGGTGGATAAATTAATCCACAATAGCGTACAGGTAACGCGGGGTTACTCTGCTCAGGGCTGATTGAATGATTTACTGTACTGTAATAGCCACTATGACAATGTTGGTGGGCATGAATTTCGGCAGAGGCTTGAGCCTCATTTTGGCTACCATCGGCAGTTATATTACTTTGTAACTGCGCGCTGGTTATGTGATCCACGTCTTCTTGTAAATGATACGCAGCACCATCACAGCTAATAAAGCTGTGTACAAGTACTAAAAGTATCACTATTAAAAAACGCTTTGAATGCATTGTCTGCCTACAAACTCTAAAAAGAAGTCCCTTCTAAATACTTGAATATAAAAGGAGTCAGCAGCATAATAAACCTTCTAGTTACTGGAAGGTCAATATGCAAATCAAGCAACTTGCTCACTTAGTTAATATTAATGCAAAAACAATTCGCTATTACGAACAAATAAACCTTATTCCTGCTCCAAAAAGAGAGAGCAACGGCTATAGAACCTACACCCAAGCAGATACAGAGCGTCTTATTTTTATTCGACGCTGTCGCGATTTACAAATTCCAATAGACGATATTAAAACTCTACTTGTTGCGCAATCATACGGCGATAAATCGTGTGTTGAGGTTGACGATATTATCGAAAACCAATTAATTAAAGTACGAGCGGCACAAAAAGAACTTAAAAAGCTCGAGGTATCGCTTGCCAGCTTATTAACTAACTGCACCGCAAATACTATAAACGACTGCCAAATAATAAAAGAATTAAATAGTTAATACATATAAAAAAACCGCTAACCTGTAAGGCTAGCGGTTTTTATTAATAACACTTTAAATTAAGCGACTGCTTGTTCTAAAATTTCACGACTTTCTTTTAGCGTGATTGCTTGGTTTTCACCAAGGGCAAGCATGCCATGCGCTTCAAGTTTGCCAATAATATTGTCAATCGCTGCTGCTTTATCTTCACCATGTTCAGTAAGCTGCGTAGCTACATCAAGGCTATGGTAAAACGCTTCAATTGCTTGAATTGTTAGCTCTGCTAAATCGTCTGATTGTGCAAGGCCAAATACGTTTTTACCCATTTGCTCAAGTTTTGCTTTTTTAACTGCAAATTGATTGCGTAGTAAAGAAGGCTGAACTATTGCAAGCGAACGTGCATGGTCAACACCGTATGCAGCTGTAAGTTCGTGACCAATCATGTGGGTTGCCCAATCTTGCGATACGCCAGAACCAATCAAACCGTTTAATGCTTGATTCGCTGACCACATAAGATTTGCACGCCATGCGTCATCTTGGTTTTCAAAGTTATCGCCAAGTACTTTAAGTGCTTTAAGCAATGCTTCAGCGTAACCATCTTGTACTAATGCACCTTCAGGGAACGTTAAGTACTGCTCACAGGTATGCACCCATGCGTCTACTAAACCATTTACAAGTTGACGCTGTGGTAATGTTTTCATTACATCAGGGTCCATAATCGCAAATTTAGGTTGTACTGCTGGTGACATAAACGGGAGTTTTTGTTTTGTAGCAGCTTTGCTTACTACTGAGCCTTGGTTAGACTCTGAGCCAGTAGCTGGTAATGTAAGTACTGCACCAATTGGTAATGCGCTAGTTACTTTATGCTTACCAGTAGGAATATCCCAACCTTCGCCATCGTATACTGCTGAAGCTGCAATGTATTTAACGCCGTCAATTACTGAGCCGCCGCCAACACCTAGTACAAAGTCGATGTCTTGTTCTTTACAGATTTTTACTGCTTGATCTAGTACTTCAATTGTTGGGTTAGCGCCAACGCCCGAAAACTCTACCCAATCAAAACCTTCAAGTGCTGCTGCAACTTGGTCGTATACGCCGTTCTTTTTAATTGATCCGCCGCCGTACACAACTAGTACTTTTTGATCTTTTGCGATCAAATCAGTTAGTGAGGCTATTTGTTGTTGGCCAAATTGAATTAGTGTTGGATTTACGTAGCTAAATTTCATTATTTTATCCTAGGGTGACGATTAAACATGGTTCAACTTACTTAGTTACTAACTAAGTAAATTTTCAATGAGTGCATATTACTGGCAAAACAAACATAAAAAAAGCCCAATAACGCGCAAAAGCTTGCCTAAAACTATCAAGATTGTTATTTTACGTAAAAGTCAGCCATGTAAAGATGCTTTTATGTCCACCATTGCCAATATGTTGCAGCAGTACGCAGAACAAAATCAGTTACTCAGTTTTGAAGGCACGATGGAAACCATTATTACTGGGGTTTATTTTCATCGCGCCAGTAAAAGCTCGCCGCGACAGCCGCTTATTTATAACTCTGGGATTATTGTGGTCGGGCAAGGGCATAAAGTAATTCATTTTACAGATCATAAAATACAATATGGTGCGGGGGATTATTTAGTATTGGGCGTTCCTGTACCGCTAGAGTGCGAAGCCTTTACTGATGGCGACTTACCAGTGCTTGGGATTGCTGTTGATATTAACCCTGCGTTATTGCACAAACTCGTTAACCAAATGACTGAGCATAAACAATTTGCTCTGCCACCAACATGCGGGCAAATGAGTGGCGTGCAATCGGCTAAACTCGATAACGCGATGGAGCTGGTAACTAAGCGTTTATTAACCGTGTTAAATAACCCACTTGAAGCACAAGTATTTGGCGAAGATATAGTAAAAGAATTAGTATACCGTGTACTTTGCGGCCCCCAAGGACATACCTTGTTTGGCCTTGCTATGCACGACGGCCACTATGCACGTATAGCGCGCACACTGTCTATTATGCATAGTAATTATGCCAACCCCATCACAGTAGAAGGGTTAGCAGAGGACGTAAATATGAGCATTTCGTCGTTTCATCGCGCCTTTAAACAAGTGACTTTTGAGTCGCCGTTACAATATTTAAAAAAGCTGCGTTTAGCCAAAGCAAAAGCACTTATAACCGCCAGTGGCAGCAAAGCCAACGAAGCCGCATTAAAAGTAGGCTATACCAGCCCATCGCAATTTAGCCGAGAATTTAAACGCCACTTTAATAAAACACCAAAAGAAATGTTACTCTAAGCAAACCGCTAAAGCTGCGTTTTAGCGGTATTAAAAGCAACCGGATTAACGTATTTACGGTTTATAAAATGGCTAAAAATAAGCGTAAACAACACCGAGCTAATAGTTGCCACTGTATAAACTTGCCAAATTAAAATATCGTATTTTAATAGCAATGCAATGGCGGCAAAAAATATACACCCACCTAATGAGCCAATAATACCGCCGTTTAGTATTTTAAACGCTGAGTCTTTTTTATCACTGATATACGCTATGCTGCCCATTACCGCTAAAATAACCGGAAAAGTAGAAAGCAACCCACTCCATGCCGAGCCAATATGCTCAGAAATAAAGGTAACCAACATAATAAAACTAGTTACTAACACTATTTTTATTGGCAGCTCCCATTTTGAATTTAAAGGCTTTGCATCTATCGCTACTTTTAATTTTGTAGTAGCAAAAGTTAAAGCCAATAAAGTACTAATAGAGAACAAGCACGCTACAAAAATATTAACCGGTAAAAATAATGTCAGTATGCTAAATAAACACCACACACTCAGCGCTATTAACAACGACTTTGCTAAGCCACACTTATACGAAACCGCCATATACACAAAGCAAAATAAACCAATACCACTCATGCCATATAAAGCGCCCACCGCTGAGTTAGCTGCAAACAGTTTTCCTTGCTCTATAGCAATAAAATATGAAATAGGCCCAGAGGTGATTGGCAGGCCAGGAATAATACCGCTTATAAAACTACCAAACTTTTTTTGCGCGTAAGAAATAAAGAGCAGTAATAGCGGGGCAACCATTAATTTAACTAACATGACTAATAATAAAAGATGAGTAATGGCGCAAATTCTACTCACTTAGTTAATACAGTCAATCAATATTGAGTTGAATTTAAATCATCTCATCAGGGCGTATTTATCTTTTTATGACTAATTTATAGCTACTTTTTAATAACTTAAAATTATTTACTCAATTGAGAATGAATTGGCATTACAATTAAGCAGCTAAAAATCAAAGGTTGCAATAATTGGTAATATAATAATTGCACTTTGGTATGTTAAGTTGGTTTTAAATACGTTACAGTCATGTGCAACAATGTAAATATTTAACTTTATACTGAGGTACTAATGAATAAAAATAACATTACACATCTTATTAAGCCCGGCGCTTTAATTGCCCTCACTACCTCTTTGGTTATTGGTTGTGTTAGCCAACAACCAAAAAGCAATGAGCAACAAGCTAACCCATTAGTACCCGCCTCTAAATTTGATTTATCTCATTGGAAAATTAATGTACCGGTTGATTTAGATAACGACGGTAAAATTGATGAAATAGATGTTAAAAAAATTCAGACTTACTCACATCCTGATTTTTTCTATCTGGATGATAAAGGTTACATGGTATTCACCTCGCCAAACAAAGCACTCACCAGTGCCAATTCTACCAATACACGCAGTGAATTTAGGCAAATGCTCCGCGGAGCAAATACCAAAATAAAAACCAAAAGTCCTAAAAACAATTTTGCTCTTGCTGTACACCCACTATCGGATCGATTTGGCTCTATTGGTGGCAAAATGGAAGCAACGCTAAAAGTAGATCATGTTGCATTACGTGCTACTGATCCAAGTAAAAATGCGGCCTACTCTGTTGTTGTGGGGCAAATTCACGCAGGTAAAGATCAGGCGCTTATTGACACTAAGCTTGGTTATGGCTGGGGCAACGAGCCACTAAAAATATATTATAAAAAGTGGCCTGGACATAAAACGGGATCGGTTTTTTGGAACTACGAGCGTAACCTACCAAAAACAGATCCTAACCGTACTGATATAGCTTATCCTGTTTGGGGTAACACATGGGAAAACCCTAACGAGCCAGGCAATGCTGGTATCGCATTAGGTGAAGAGTTTAGTTACACAGTAAATGTGTATAAAAATGTGATGCACCTAACATTTAGCACAGCAGGCAAAAACGATGTTAGCTACTCTATTAACTTAGGTAATAACGTAGATGCGTATGGCAACGTAGACGAAAAAGATCACCCGCATGGGTATGCGGCTGATTGGCACTACTTTAAAGCAGGCGCGTATAACCAATGTAGTACCAAAAATGCTAAAGGCATTTGGTATCCGGGCTGTTTAGGTACGGGCGACTGGGCTACAGATAAACAAAACGGTGACTATGCACAAGTGAGCTTTAGTAAACTTGTATTAAGCCCCGCTAGCCCACAATAAAGGTAACTAAATTATTACTGCCCCGCTTGTTTGCCTTATTTAATAAAGTAAACAAGCGAGCGCGTACAATCAACTTTTCTTAAATAAAACCTCGGGGTTAACCATAGTTTTCATTTCGAGTACGTTACCGTTAGGATCTTCTATAAAAAATGTTTCTTGTTCAAACTCATCACCTATAAAACGACGATATGGCTTATCTAAATACTCCAAGCCCGCGCTTTCAATACGTTGCTTTAACGCATTAAATTCGTTTTCAGATAAATGAATGCCAAAATGTGGTACGGCAACTGCGCCCATATCAACATCATGACGAACTGTAGGTAGGCGCTCAACACTTTGGTGCAGTGTTAACTCGTTACCCCAAAAATCAATATCTATCCAGCGTCCTTGCTCGCTATTTCCGGTTTTACAGCCAAGCACATCGCAATAAAAAGTTTTAGCTATATTTAAATCACCAGCCGGAATAGCCAGATGTAAACAGTTAGACATAAATTACCCTTGATAATAGCTTTTAATAAATTAAACAGTCAGCATTATACATGCTTTGTAATTTATAGAACATTAACGAGTATATTTTAGCATTTACAGCCCTTACAACTATTAGGCTAATAAAATGATTAAATTCTGACACCTACTATTTTTGGCAATTAGCTATTATTAGTTATGCTATAAAATTCTAGCTTTGAGCTATCAAACATAAAAGTGTTACTTTATTATACGCACGCTATAAGGTACTAATTTGCGCGCTATGATTAAATTTTTATTATTAAAGTCCATCACATTTTTTGCCGGCTGTATGTCGTGCTTTGTAATGCATACAACATTTGCATTACCACTTGTTATATCTGCAGCATTAACCGGGCTAGCTGGCTCGTTTATTCCTTTTCCTAAGCTTTATCAAAACCACCCTTATGCGGCCATATATGCAGGTAGCTTTGCCGGTATGTGCTCAACTAGCTTAATTACTAGCTACTGGGAAGTGGCGATAATCTCAATTATTGGCGCAACGCTATACACCCTTACCTTAAATGCATTTGCTGGTTTTGGTGGCCGATTAGGCAGCGTAGCCTTTGCAAGTGTTGCTTTGTATTCTTTAGCTAAAGGCTTAGTGTAATGAGTATTGAATATTCTATATTAGCTTTGATAGGCGCTTTTTTAACATTTTATTTAGCCAAGCATAGTCGTTTTGATGGTATTAGAGCTTCTGCGGCCTTATCTATAGTTACTTACTTAATTTTTTACTGGCTTAACCTTGATCCTGAGTTATACAGCGTTGTGTTTTTTGGTGGTACTTTTATTGGTATGAGCGCCCCACACCGCTTTGGCATATATACGCTTGCCAGCTCCGCTGTTATATTTTCGTTATTATTTGAGTACTTAGTACCCATACTCGACGGCTACGGCGGTGCTTTAGGTGTGAGTGCATTTTTGTCGGTATGTATTTGTCACTTATTCATTATATTAGGTGCACCACGCAGTAAAAACATTTCTTTTCGACGTGTTAAATAAGCAGTTAATTGGAACTTGTAGGGTAACCAAATATCACTTTTAGCTTTGCCGTTACCCCTTTTGCTTTAAATGCACTTTTTACTAAATAAGCCCATTGATGAAAAGTTATGGTCAGTGGGTTGTTACTATTTAACTGCCCCACAATACCGTACTTACACGGTTTATCGGCTTTTTCCTCGGCGTAAGTGCCAAATAACTTATCCCAAATAATGAGTACACCGGCAAAATTTTTATCTAAGTAGCCGGGGTTAATAGCATGATGTACTCGATGATGCGATGGGGTGTTAAATACCTTTTCAAACCAGCCTAGTGTACTTACCGTTTGGGTATGCACAAAAAACTGATAGGCCAAATTAAGCGCCACTACGGTAAATACACTCAGCGGATCAAAGCCGATTAATATCATTGGCAACCAAAATAACCACATACCCGCAAGCGGATACATTAAGCTTTGCCTAAATGCGGTTGAAAAGTTCATTTTAGTTGAACTGTGATGCACCACATGGGCAGCCCATAACCAATGAATATGGTGCGACGCTTTATGAAACCAATAATACAAAAAGTCTTGTAGTAAAAATGCGCCAAATATCGTCAGCACCGACAGTTCAATATCAAATAACCTATATTGATGCAGCCAATAAAAAAATGGCATTAGCACAATTAAAGCAATTGCATCGGCGCCTTGGTGCATAAGCGCCAGTGCTGTATTCGCCAAGCTGTCTTTTATGTCGTAATAACGCCGATATTTAATAAATTCATAACTTACAAAAATAATAAATACAGGACTAAGGGCAAGTAAAATTATTTCTATGCTCATGATATGTTGCCCTTAAAGTTGGCTTTTAGTTTATTAAGCGCTTGTGCTATATCTTTTTTAATAAAAAATTTAATCACTAGGCTTGGCAGCCACCACGGTGTTTTACAGCGTATGTTATAGGTAACTTCGGTGCTTGTTGGGGCATTGTCACTAACGCAAAAATAAATATCGCCACGATGCTCTGCAACTGGTTTATTACCTATTATTTGATAACTAATATGATTGCTATCGGCGCTAATTATACGCTCTTCAAAGCGAACTCCTGCCATTATAACTTGCCTAATAGCACCTTTACCGCCAATAATTTCGCCTTCATTTTGCTTTTTTAATAGGACAAATTTAGCATTAAAAAAACGTTCTAATTGCGCATGATCAAGCAAAGCGTCTCTGACTTGTAGAGGCGTTGCTGCAATCTTTTGTTTTAAGGTTATTTGTATCATTTTTATATAATAAGTATTTTCATAATGCCCTACCATATAAAATTTTTTCGTGGCAAACTTGCTGTTACACGACCATTTTTTAGCTTTAGGCGACAAATGAGCACACTTGCCGATCATTATTTTTCAAGCTGTATTGATTACCTTGAAACACTTGGACTTAATAGCCAAGCTGTTTTGTCGGCTATTAACTTTAATGAATACAGTAATAAGCAAGCTCAGCAACTCGCGCCACGCATTAGCTTAAACAGTTACAACGCACTGCTAAATTATGCTCAGCAAACTCTAAACGAGCCTTTGTTTGGCTTTAAGCTTGGTCAGCAAATTCGAACTGCCGACTTTGGCATATTGGGTTACTTAATTGAATCGAGTAATAACTTAGCCAGCGCTATTACCGCACTGCTTAACTACGACAGTTTAGTTGCAGATATTGGTAGAGCAGAGTTTGAACAGCAAGGTGAGTTGGCAATTATTCGTTGGCTACCTAATGCTAACTGTAGCCCACAGGTTATTTTACGTAATATGACCGCTTGGGTAAGTGTTATTCGACAACTATTAAATCCACAGCTATCGCCCAGTACTATTTATTTTACCCAAGCTTTTACCAGCAATGAAAAAACAGTACTCACACACTGGTTTAACTGCCCCGTTAAAACTAACGCACAGTATAACCAAGTGGTATTTCCGAGCAGTTATTTAGCACTGCCATTTAAAACCGACAATACGCAAATTAATTTAGTGCTTAAACAGGTTTCTGAGCAGCAACTTTCACGCTTTAAAAGCCAGCAGCTACTAACCGAAAAAATTAGCCAGTTATTTATAGCTAAAAATGACTTAATCGACTGCAGTTTAATACGCACAGCAGGCGCGCTAAACATGACCCCGCGCACCTTGCAACGCCATTTAAAGCGCGAACAAATATCGTTTGCCGACTTACTTGAGCAAGAGCGTAAAAGGCGCGTAATACTGTGCATTGGCAAAGAGCCATTAAGTAACATAGCAATTAAACTTGGCTTTAACGACCAAAGTTCATTTAATCGTGCTTTTAAACGCTGGTATAACTGCACTCCACTGCAATATCTAAAAACACTACCTAAAAACATTGGCTAAAAATCAAACGTTACTTAACTCTTTAATTCAACATAGGTAATAAAAAGCCGCGGTTAAATTTAACCACGGCTTTTTATTCGCTTACTAATACGCTTACTTTCCTATCGCTTCTTTAGCAAACAAATGCTTTATTGGGCCTAAGTTATCAACCATTGAAAGCCCAACTCCACGAATTAGTTTTTTAATTGGGTTAGCACCGGCAAATAACTCTTTTAAAGAGTACATCATGGCAATGTGTTTTTGCGCATCGAGTTTACGGGTGCGCTCGTAATCACGTAAAGTACGCGTGCTGGCAAATTCTTTATTATCACTTGTTAGTAACTCAATTAAATAAGCGGCATCTTTTAGGCCTAGGTTCATCCCCAAGCCTGCAAGCGGATGAATCGTATGTGCAGCATCGCCAATTAATACGACTTTACCTGCAACCCATTGCTGGGCATAACGCATTTTAAGTGGAAATGCAGCGCGTACACTTTGCACTTCACACAAACCACATTGGCCATCTATTGCCGCCATAATGGCTTTGTTAAACTGGTTGTCGTCCATTGCTAATAGCTCTTCACAATGCGTTGGGTTTGTAGACCACACAATTGAATGGGTGTTGGCATCGCTCAACGGTAAAAATGCTAATGGCCCGCTTGGTAAAAACACTTGGCGTGCGGTATTGGCGTGTGGGTCTTGGGTTTTAACTGTAGCCACCAATGCATGGTGGTCGTAGTCTTTAAAGCTCAGCGCCATATTAAACTGCTTTCGAATTGCCGAATTTGCACCATCGGCGGCCACCAGCAGCTTTGCAATGATTGGCTCACCACTTTTTAAAGTAACAAATACATCCGATTCGCTTTGGTGTATTTGCTGATAACAAGTGTCGAACATCAGCGTAGCATTTGGCTGCTGCTCCAGCTCCTTTACAAGCGCGTAGCAAATAATATCGTTTTCAACTATATGACCTAAATGATCAAGCTCTAGTTGCTCACTATTAAAAGCTATTTTGCCAAAGCTGTCTGCATCGCGCACATCCATATGGGTATAGGCACTAGCACGCAAAGCAACTATGTGTGGCCATACGTTTAATTGTTCAAGCAAGGTTTGACTCGCAATACTCAACGCACTTACGCGCATGCCATACTCGTCTGTTGGCGGTGTTTGCTTTGGCGCAGCGTCAAGCACGACTACGCTTATACCTGCTTTTGCCAACCCAAGCGCTAAGGTAAGCCCTACACTGCCACCACCTACAATACATACCTGTACTTGTTTCATAAACCTTGACCTTGTTTAACTTGCCCCATTAACTGCTTAGCCAATGGCGCTTTTAAAGAGGGGAATAAATCCATCGAAAACAACCCAATACTACGGCCAAGTGCCAGTATGCGTGATGAATTTGAAAAAAGCCTTACTAAACCATCTGTTAGAGTCATCACGTTATTTATATCAGCGCTGCGCTGCTGTGCATACTCGCGAGTAAATGCATAACTGCCTAAGTCATTTGGGCTCTGGGCAATTAAGTTACTAAGTACTTGTACATCTCGCAGGCCTAGATTAAACCCTTGCCCTGCAATGGGATGAATTGCATGCGCAGCATTACCTATTACTACCGTGCGGTGCGCAATAAGCGATTCTACTTGCCCATACACTAAGGGGTAATTAGCACGCATACCCACTTTAGTAAATTGACCACCGCGATAACCAAAGGCACTTTGTAGTGCGCTTATAAAGTCGTCTTCACTTTGTGCCATGTGCTGCTCAACGTGCTGTTGCTGCATACACCACACCAGTGAATAGCGGTTGTTGCTCATAGGTAATAGCGCCATGGGGCCATGTTGCGTAAATCGCTCAAAAGCATGGTTATTATGCCCACCAGCTACTTCTATATTGGCAATAATAGCCCCTTGCTCATAAGCTTGAGTGTTAAACTTAAGTCCAAATAAGCTACGAGTTGGCGACTGTGCACCGTCGGCAATAACTAACAGCTTGGCGGCTATTTGCTCGCCACTTTGCAAAGTAACTATATTATTATGTAATTGCTGCTCAATGGCACTTACGCTATCAGGGCAATATAAACTGATATTTATTTGAGCGTTTAATAATTGATGTAACGAGCGGCCAAACGGGTTTACTTCAACCACATAACCAAGGGCATCTTTAGCAAACTCTTCACAGTTAATATCTGCTTTACCAAAATGGTGACGATCAGACACACTTACTTTTTTAATTGCTGTAGCGTACGGTGAATTTAACGCAAATAAATTTAAGCCTTGCAAGTACTCTACCGACTGCTGAGCAAGTGCTATGCTTCTATCATCAAAGCTCGGGTGATAGTCATTACTTACTTCATTCGCCTCAACAACAGCAATACTAAGCGCGGGATTTATTTTAGCCACGCTTAACGCACAGCTAGCACCGGCTAAACCGCCACCAATAACAACAACATCAAACTGCTTAGGCACTTTTTTCTCCTAGTCTTATGCGCTTTTATTGCTTTGCATAAGTGCTTCTATATCGCTTATGGTTTTTGGCGCACTTAGGGTGAGGTTTTCATAACCACTTGGGGTTACTAATAAGTTATCTTCAATGCGAATACCAATACCTCGGTATTTTTGCGGTGCATTTGAATCTTCGCTGATATAAAGCCCAGGCTCAATGGTTAAAACCATGCCCGCAGCAAATGCGCGTTCGCTATTATTTTGTTTGTAGTCGCCTACATCATGTACGTCTAGGCCTAACCAATGCCCCAAACCATGCATGTAATATTCTTTACAGGCTTGCTTTGCCATTAACTCATTAAAGTTGCCAGTTAAAATACCCAAATCTAGTAGACCTTGGGTCATTACTGCCATTGCTAAAGCATTAGCATGCGACATATAACCGCCGGGTTTAATTTCTGCAAACGCCACTTCTTGCGCTTTAAGAACAATATTATATAACGCGGCTTGCTCGGGGCTAAATTTACCATTCACTGGAAATGTACGTGTAATATCAGCAGCGTAGCCTTGTAGCTCGCAACCTGAATCTATTAACACTAGATCGCCACTTTTAAGGGCGTCGCTGTTTTGGGTGTAATGTAAAATATTAGCATTGTCGCCACTGCCTACAATAGTGCCATACGCTGGGTGCCGCGCACCATGCATTGCATAATGATGATGTAGCTCTGCTTCTAATTGATACTCGGTTGCACCGCTATGGGCAAAACACATTGCCCTAACATGGCCTTGTGCGCTAATTTCGCAGCCTGCGCGCATAATGTTTATTTCACTTGGTGATTTAAATAAACGCATTTCGTGAATTAACAAACGAATATCTTTAATGGTACTTGGCGCTGTGTCACCTTTTTTAGGGGCGCTGCGCAGAGTATTAAGCAAAGAGAAAACACGCCCATCAAAAGCCGAATATGCACCTTGCGCATAATATAAAACCGCTTTGCCATTGAGCAAATTAAATAACTGTTCACTCAACTCACTTAATCCATGGGTTGCATCAAACAAATATTCGTTTTTTGCTTTTTCAAAGCCTATTCTACGGCCATGCCATACTTCGGCTAGTTTATCTTTATTAAGGCAAAATAATGTACTGGGGGTGTCGCTATTTGGAGCAAGTACAAGTACGGCATCGGGCTCATTAAAACCAGTTAAGTAAAAAAAGTCACTGTCTTGTCTAAATGCATAGTGAGTGTCGCGGCTGCGCGTAACTTCGCTCGCCGCAGGTATAATTGCCACACTGTTACTATCCATTTTTGCAAGCAGACACTCACGACGTGCTTTAAACTCTGACTTTTGTATTTCAACCATGTGCAACAAACCCGTTTAACTTAAACTATTAATGAAGTGTTTTTTTAGTGCTAGCAGCACTTTGATCTTTACCTAACTCTGCAAAGCAAAGTAATGCCGACACACGCACATACTCAATCACTTCATGTAGTGCTTGGCTGTCTTCTTCAGTTTCTTCAAAGGTAGTATCAAGGCGAGTAATTTCGCTAAAATCGGTAATAACTTCTTTTACATCGGCTGATAATTTACCGTAATCTTTTTGCTTTAAACCAAAGCCAAGCATAAAACCTGCAACCCAAGAAACCAAACCATTAGCCTGATCTATAAGTGTTTCATCGTCGCTGGGTAAAAACAAATCAAACGCAAACTCTTCATCATTAAAACTAGCAACGACCTGCTTATAAATGCTGCCAAAAAACTGTTTTAAATTATTACTAAACGAATCACCATCGTTAAACACATCGCTTAACAGCCCTAGGTATTCTTTGTCGTCAATCGTTAACCCACAAGCTAATAAACCACTAATTACACCGTGCGCTTCGGCCGGTGATACAAATATTTCGTTTTTTTCTAATAATAATTGGGCTTCTTCGTAATCTGGTAAATCGCTCATTGTTATATCTTCATTTTGCTAGTTAAGGCAATGCTACCACTCGATAAAAAGCAACTCCAATAAATTCTATAATCAAACCGCTTAAGGGGCACTATTAAACACTTTAATAGTGGCAGCTCTTTATTGCTGCGGTATGCTTTATTAAGCCCAATATATAAAAAACATATTTATGGTTAAAAAGCACACTCATAAGTAAATAACTAGTAACAAGAGCATAATAACCACGCAAACAAAATAATATTTTACTTTTGGGGTTTAAGCTTTCGATTATGTCTTATATACTGGATTTGTTCCCTGGGGTGCTGGAGCTTGGTTAAGTCCCTGAGCCGATAAATTTTATACCAGGGTTTCTGTTCGTATACTATTGTGCAAGCTCGGCATGTACCGAGAAGCCTACGGTAAACCGCAGATTCCCGCCCTGAAACCTCAAGGTTTCAGGACTGACACCAACACCACACTTTGGGGAACACCTTCTTATTTTTATAATCCCTCTTATTATTTATTTGTCTTTTTTGTTATAACTTTCTAAATTATTTTTATAATCTTTGGCAAAAAAAAGCTGCAAGTAATTCCTTACTTACAGCTAAATTCTAAATGCTTACACTTATTTACTTAAACCAACCCTGAAAACGCTCCATGAGCATATAATTTACCGGTACTAGCAATAAAGTAATGAAGGTGGCGAATATAATTCCAAAGCCTAAGCTCACAGCCATAGGAATTAAAAATTGCGCTTGAGTCGCTTTTTCAAATAATAACGGCATTAATCCTATAAAAGTGGTTAAGCTAGTTAGCATAACTGGGCGAAAACGTGACGCGCCGGCAAGTTTAACTACCTCAATTAATTCAATCCCTTCTGTGCGTTTTTTATTAATATAGTCAACTAATACCAGCGAGTCATTAACCACTACGCCAATTAATGCTAGCATGCCAAGCAAGCTCATAATGGTTAATTCCATTCCCATGATCCAATGCCCTACTACAGCGCCTATCATGCCAAAGGGTATAACACTCATTACTATTAATGGCTGTAAATACGATTTAAACGGTATCGCTAATAGCGCATAAATAATAAAAAATACAAATACTAACGCCCAAGCAAGTGAACCAAACGACTCTCTTTGCTCTTTTGCTTCTCCTTCTAATGCATAATCAACTCCTGGGTATTGCTGCATTAGCTCATCCAAATACTGGGATAAATCAGCTTGGAGTATGGTCATGTTAGTGTTGCTTTTTTCTATATCGGCGGTCACATTTAAAGTACGGTAACGATCGATTCGATTGATAGTAGACGGGCTTTGCCCTGTAATTAAAATAGCCACATGCGATAAAGGCACTGAGCCACCGGCAGGTGTGTTTATGAGTATATTTTGCAAGTCGGCTACCGAGCGTCTTTCATCAATAGGCAAACGTACCATTACGCGCACATCGTCTCGCCCACGTTGGATCCTTTGTACTTGCGAGCCAAAAAACGAGTTACGCACTTGCCCTGCTACATTCACTCTATTTAAACCCAGCGCTAAGCCTTGCTCTGTAAGCTCTATTTGTAACTCTTCTTTACCATCAGACATACTATCGGCAATATCGAATACAGTTGGGTAGGTCGATAAACGCGTTTTAATATGATCTGCCACGTCTTGTAAAACCTTTAACGATGTACCGCTAAGCTGCACATCTATTGGATCTGAACTACGACCTATTTCGGCTCTAAAGGTGAGACTTTCAGCGCCGGGAATAACGCCAATTAATTCGCGCCATTCACTGGCAAGCTCGCGTGAGCCTATATCTGAATCACGTTTTTCAGCTGGGGTAATTTCAAAGCGTACTGCGCCTGAGTTAGATACTCCGCCGCGCCCGCCCGTTGTTGCTAAAATATTTAAAATAACGCTCTCCCCCGTATCAGGGTCACGGTATTTTTCTTGTAATTGCTGCGCCTTTTGCGACATATCAATCACGTACTTATTAGTTACTTCAAACGGCGTGCCAGCAGGCAGGGTTAAGTTTACCCGTACGGTTTCGCTGGGAATACGTGGAAAAAATACAAACTTAGTCCAACCACTGGTGATCATAGTTAAAATAATTAAAAACACGCCAACAAATAAGCTCACCGTTGCCAGTTTATGGCGCAGAGCTAAATTAAGAATAGGTTGATAATATTTTAAAATCGCACTTTCAAAGCCATCAGCAAAACGTTGCTGTAGCAGATCAAACTTTGATTGCTTACCTTTTTGGTGACGTAGCTTTATATATTTTAAATGTGCAGGTAAAACAAATTTAGATTCAATTAAAGAAAACAATAATACCGGAATAACCACCACCGGAATTTGTGCAAATAATGCCCCGCGTGCACCTTCAATAAAGGCTAATGGCAAAAAGGCCGCTACCGTGGTTAATACACCAAAAGTCACTGGCGTTGCTACTTCTTGGGTACCTAATATGGCAGCTTGTTCGCCCGATTCGGCTGTTTTTAAATGGGTGTAAACGTTCTCTCCGGTGACTATGGCATCATCAACCACAATACCGAGTACTAAAATAAAACCAAACAAGCTCATTACATTAAGCGTTACGCCAAAAATAGGCATAGCAATAAATGCCCCCATGAACGACACCGGAATACCAATAAACACCCAAAATGCGATAGCTGGGCGTAAAAATAAGGTTAGCAGTGCCAGCACTAAAATACCGCCTTGCAAGGCGTTAGTGGTGAGTGTGGCAATACGGCTTTTAACTAGCTCTGAGTCGTCATCCCAATAACTTAATGCAAAACCTTGCGGCAATGAAGGTTGCTGGGCATTTATATAAGCTTTTACTTCATCGGCAACAGTAATTGCACTTTGTGGGCCTATTCGGTATACGTCGATAAAAGCGGCTTGTTTTCCGTTAAAACGTGTACGCACTGGGGTTTCTTCAAAGCCGTCATTAATTGTGGCTATATCACCTAAGCGAATAATAGTACCGTCGCTTTGGTTTTTAACCACTATGCTGGCAAATTCATCTTTTCGGTATGCTTGTCCTTTTGAGCTAATAAGTACATCGCCACCTTGGGTTTTTAAGTTACCCGCAGAAATGTCTGAGCTTGAGTTAGCAACCGCATTAGAAATTTGCGCCAGTGTTAAGTCATATTGGCGCAATGTATCTTGGCTTACTTCAATAGCCAGTTCGTAGTCGCGCACGCCACTTAACTCAACCTGCGTTACACTGGGTAAACGTAATATTTGATCGCGTACTTGCTCTGCATACTCGCGAGTTTCTTTTTCGCCATAATCACTAGATACAGTTACCGCTATAACCTCTCGTTTTCGCTCAGCTAGAGCAACGATGGGTTTTTCAGCATCCCCAGGAAAGGTATTAATAGCATCAACACGGCTTTTTATATCAGCGAGCAACTCTCGAGGATCGTAGCCGCTTTCCACTTCAACAGTGACAGAGCCCGAACCTTCAGATGAGCGGCTAAATATTTGCTTTATACCCTCTAAATCTTGTACAGACTCCTCTATACGTATAGTGACACCTTGCTCAACATCCTCTGGCGTCGCGCCACGTAAACTAACCTGAATGCTGATCATATCGGTTTCAAACGAAGGAAATACTTCGATCGGTATTTTCGTCGATAAACTAAACAGCCCAGACAGCAACAAAGTTACTAACAATAAATTGGCAGCAACATGGTTTTTGGTAAACCAAGCAATCATGGCTTATCTCCTTGCTTTGCTGCGCGACGTTTTTTTACTAGCTCTGCAACACTAATGCCTTGCTCTTTTGCTTGTTGTGCTAATTGCTCTGCTGTTGGGCGTTGCTTCATACTTTGTGGTTTAGTCGCTTTATTATCTTCGCCTAAAATATTCACTTGTGTACCCGAACTAACTTGCCCCAGTGGCGTAATAACAAGTTTATCACCTGCTTTTAAGCCGGTTTTTATCATTGCAAAAGCGGCATTTTGCCATGCAAGCGTTATATCTTTACGCTTTAATACTCCCTGCTCAACAATATAAACGTAAGACCCCTGATAAATAGTGCTATTTGCAATAATAAGTGCATCAGAAACTGTTTTTCCGGTGATCTGCGCTTTAACGTATTGCCCTATTTTTATTGGGTATTGATTACTTTGTGTTGCTTTATAAGGGTCATTAATTTTAGCAACCACGTAGAGTTGCTGTGCACTTTCATCAATAGCACCTTCGGTACGCGCCAACTGCCCTTGCCATGTTTGCTCACCAACTAAATCAGAGCTAAATTTAATCACGGATCCGGCCTGGTTTTTAGCACCGTCGCGGTACTGCTCAGGTAAATTAATAAAAGGTAGGTCTTTGTTTTTTATTGGCAACCGAATCTCTACGCTGTCTATTGCGTAAATAGTAGCGAGCTGAGTATTGTTGCTAACAACTTGGCCTAAATCTACATTACGACTAAGTACTCGTCCTGCAAAAGGCGCTATTATTTGGGTACGTTCTAAGTTTAACTTGGCTTTTTCAAGTGTTGCTTGCGCCGATAATACTTGTGCTTGTGCTGCAGCTAATTGTGGCTCACGTAGCACCAAGCTACTTGCAGGTTTATCATTACCTAAACGCTGCCAATCTGTAATAGCCTGCTGCCCGCGGGCTTGTTCTTCTAAAAGGCCTTGCTTTGCTGTTAATAAGTTAGCCTGTGCCGATTTAACCTCTGCTTGATAGTCTCTATCGTCGAGTTGGATTAGTACCGCACCTTTTTTAAAAAAACCACCTTCTCTAAAGTCATCGCTTATATTTATAATTAAACCCGATGCTTGAGCAACTAATAAGCTTTGTGTACGTGGTTTTACTGTGCCGTAGCTGTCTACCATCACTTGATAGTTTTGCGGCTGCAACATTTGAACTGCTACATTAATTGATGCTTTTGGTGGTGCACCAAAGCGATTAGCTTCTGGCGGGTTACCTTTAATAAACATGACGATTAAAATAGTGGCAATAATAACCGCGATTGGAATAATAATTTTTGCTGTTTTAGTTTTCATTGCTATTACTCTGTAGTTCGGTTGAAGTGTTTGCAAAATCGCCACCAAGGGCAAGGTGTAAATTAACTCGGTTTGCTATCAATTGATTTTTAATACTAATTAAGGAGCTTTGAGCATCGAACGAGCGTCCTTGTGCATCAAGCACTGTAGTGTAGCTAACCAAGCCACTTTGATATTGCTCAAACGATAATTGCTCGGCAGCAAGGGCATTTTCTTGTGCTTCTAGCGTGCTTGTATATTGCGCTTTAAGTGATTGCTGTAGCGTAATCGCATTTTCTACGTCGCTAAAAGCATCGTAAAGTGTTTGTAAATACTGCTGCTCTTGTTTTTGGCTATTTAAACGCGCAATTTCTTCATTCGCTTTTAACCGGCCGCCATTAAAAATAGGCGCTGAAATACTGCCAAGTAATGACCATGCTAGGCTAGATGGCGAAAACAAATCACTTACTCTATCAGTAGTATCACTTAAACTTGCCGTTAAATTTAAACTTGGAAAACGTTGCTTATGGGCATAAGCCAAGTTTGCATCACTTGCTAAAAGCTGATACCAATTTGCACGTAATGTTGGCTTTCGGGTAATTAACTCTGAGGGTAAACCTAGTGGAATGTCAGTATTGATAACTGGTAGGTCATTATTTGCCGAGATAATTCCTTTCGGATAATCTCCCAATAAACGCTCAAGTACTCTTGCTGTAGTTAATAAGCTAGCTTGCTGAGTAGCAATACGTGAACGCTCATTATTTAGCTCGTTGCGAGCTAAATAAACATCGAGAGCTTCGTTTAATCCTTGACGATAACCTGACTCTATAATATCAAGATTTTGCAAAGCATTGGCTTCACGGCGCTTATATAAATCAAGTAATTGCTTTGCGGTTACTACATCAAACCAGCCCTTTACTACATCGGCAACTAGCTGTTGTTTGGCTTGTTCAAAGCGCGCCTGTTGCGCTAAGTAGTTTAAATTAGCTTGGCGATTAGAATCTGACAGCTTGCCCCATAAATCAACTTCGTAACCTAAATTCAAGCTCACTGAACTTGCATTATTATAACTAATTGGGCGGTTATTTTTACTGCGGCTAGTACGCGCAGATAAGTCCAGAGTTGGCCACAACGCAGCGCCCGACACAATTAACTGCTGCTTTTGGATCGCTACATCGTAACTACTTTGTAAAAGCTGCTGGTTATTTTTAAGTGCCTGCTCCACAAGCTTATTCAGCTGTGGATTTTGTAATTGTGTAAGCCATTGCTGCTGTACGTGTAATACCGGCGCAGAGGTTTTTTGTTGCCATTGCTGCGGTACATTGTTAGGTGCTTGTTCGCGCTGCTGTGAATTTATATTGCTCGCACAGCCGCTGAGCAGCACAATACTGAGTGCCAATAAAGTTGGCTGGTATTGTTGCCAAATCATAATTAAACCTGAATTACTGCTATTTATAATGTAATTCAAGCACTTTGAACTAAAACGCTCAACTTACTTTACATAACATTACATAATTAGCCATAAACTATCGGATAACTATTTATACTCTATTTCGACATTAATGATCATTAAGAAAGTTGAAAGTAACTATAAGTGGTTTGTATCACTAAGGGGGTTGCTAAGTAGTGTACTGATAAGCTTAAAATTAGTCTGGAACAATTTTAAGCTGTATGGGATGCAGGGATAAATAATCTTTATAAACAAAAAAACCTCACAAATGTGAGGTTTTTTAATAAATGGTGCCTCGACGCGGAATCGAACCACGGACACGAGGATTTTCAATCCTCTGCTCTACCGACTGAGCTATCGAGGCACATAAACTGTGCGAGTTAACTAAATATTCTAAGCTAACTTTTTACTAAACTGATTTAGTAAATAAATGGTGCCGACTAACCGAGTCGACGGGTAACTTGAACAGACTACTGATTACAGCTTTCTTTTCAAATTACATTATAAATGGTGCCGACTAACCGAGTCGAACGGTTGACCTACTGATTACAAGTCAGTTGCTCTACCAGCTGAGCTAAGTCGGCACACAAAACTGTGTGCTAAGGCACTTTATCAATTTTAAAGATTGATAACTTTTAATAAATGGTGCCTCGACGCGGAATCGAACCACGGACACGAGGATTTTCAATCCTCTGCTCTACCGACTGAGCTATCGAGGCACATAAACTGTGCGAGTTAACTAAATTTTCTAAGCTAACTTTTTACTAAACTAATTTAGTAAATAAATGGTGCCGACTAACCGAGTCGAACGGTTGACCTACTGATTACAAGTCAGTTGCTCTACCAGCTGAGCTAAGTCGGCACACAAAACTGTGTGCTAAGGCACGCATAATACTGTTTAATATCTTTGATTTCAAACACTATTATTTAATAATGGTGCCCAGACGCGGAATCGAACCACGGACACGAGGATTTTCAATCCTCTGCTCTACCGACTGAGCTATCTGGGCGTGCGGCGTATTAAACGAGTTTTGCTGTTACAAGTCAACTTTTTTTTCATTCTTTATAACTGTTTGCACGGTTTTTATGCAACTCGGGTCTTTTTTAATTAACACTGCTCATTTATACTACAAACAAGTGAAAAGTAGCACCATAATTTTAATCTAAACTATGCTAAAGTTGCGGCGAGTTATTTTTACTTGTTTTTGTTTATCCCAAAGTACGGTAAAGGCTTACCGTGTTATTAATATACCAATTAGGAAAAATCCATGCAGAGTAAGTTCTCTTCAGTGATAAAAGGTTTGTTACCTCTTTTTTTATTAAGCAATGTAATTATAACCACACTGTTTATAATTGCCTTTTCACTTTATTCTCAAAGTGAAGTGGATACTAAAAAGAGCGCACCGCTTATTGACATCACTTCACTGGCTAACAAGCTAGAAGCTCCTCTAATCGACGCTTTAACTATATACGGACAAGGTAAAGTACAAGAGCTGCTTGAGCTTACCTCTGTATTTAGTGACAACTTTGAATACACGCTATATCGCTTTAGCGCTACATCACAAACGGAGCTGGTATATAGTACTAACAAACCTGCAATTGCTGCTATTAAACTTAACGAGCATTTAGTTGATCAAGGTGTTTTACATAAAGTTTTAACGCTTAACGATCAACCTATTGGCGAGCTTATTTTAAAACAAAAAAAATCCCCTCCCACTTTAACTAAACAAACGTCATTATTGAGCGCCTATTTTATGGCTTGTATAGCGGTTATTACATTATTTGTATTAGCATTGCTATTAAACCAATATATTAATAACCGTTTACGTAAGAGTACGGGCTTGCTTAGCGAAGAATTACAGGCTGTAACTGATAGCAGTAATTTTAACAGCACTGTAAATGAGCAGTTAGGTAATGGCTTAAATGTGATTGCACTAAATATTAATTTTTTATTGAAAAAAGTACAAGCAGCTTTATCTGAGAATGAAAAAACTCGAAAAGAATTACAAAAACTGCAAAACAATCTTGAAATTGAAGTGCAAACTCGAACTCTTGCACTTGAAAAAGAAACTTTAAATGCGCAAAAAGCAAGTGAAACTAAAACGACCTTTTTAGCAACTATGAGTCATGAAATTAGAACCCCTATGAATGGCGTTATAGGAACTATAGATTTACTGCGCCAAACAAATTTAGACGGTTCACAATATCGGCTTAGTACCATTATTCGTGAATCTGCTTTTTCTTTACTGAGTATTTTGGACGACATTTTAGATTTTTCTAAAATTGAAGCAGGCAAACTAAATATTGACCCGATCCCGTTTTCTGTAACCGATACGATTGAAGAAGTGGTGCGCGTACTTTCTTCTATCGCTAAACACCGTGATCTCGATTTAAATCTATCGATTGCCCCTGATATCCCTATTAACCTTATTGGTGATAACACTCGAGTACGCCAGATACTATATAACCTATGCAGCAATGCGATTAAGTTTACCAGCACGAGTGAATCGCATAAGGGGCAAGTTAATATCTCTGTAGAGGTAGCTCACAACACAGCAGAACACTTCACTTTACGTTTTTGTGTAACCGATAATGGTAAAGGCATGAGCCAAGCGCAATTAAGAGAAATATTTAATCCGTTTATTCAAGCGGAAAGCTCAATAACCAGAGAATACGGTGGAACCGGCCTTGGATTGTCAATTTGTAAAAGTTTAACCGAGTTAATGTTAGGTACTATATCGGTTAATAGTAATATTGGCATAGGCAGTGAATTCATCGTGGAGCTGCCATTTAGTACTTCGGGTAAAATTAAGTTCGCACATAAAAATAGTTTAGATGGCAGGCATATTGTTGTAGTGAGTAATAATGTTGACCGTGAAAAAGTAATCTATCGTTATTTATCATTTATGGGCGCCAAAATAACTTATGTGCACAACGAGCAAGAAATTGAGTCTCTGCACGACGCTAAAGATATCATTTGGGTTGTTGATGGCATTGATGATATGGACAGCATAAATGCATTTTTAAGGCGTTTACTTTACTCTTTAGAGGATAATAATCAGCAGGTTGTCGTTTTAAGCAAGCTAGATGATGCAGCTATTAATCATAAAAATATTTTTTATATTAACGCAACGCCATTATGTAAGTCTAACTTTATGCTATCAATACTTGTAGCTGCAGGTTTACATCAGCCTAAGCACATTAAAAAAACCATAGCATACGATAACCATTTAACTACAGAGCAAGCTTTAGCCGCTAACAAGCTTATTTTACTAGTTGAAGACAACCTTTTGAATCAGCAAGTTATAACTGATCAACTGCACATCTTAGGTTACGGTGTTGAAGTAGCTAATAACGGTGAGGAAGGGATTAATATGTGGCGAAAAGGTAACTATTCGCTCATTTTAACCGATTTACATATGCCGATAATGTCGGGCTACGATATGGTCGAAAAAATCCGCAATGAGGCCGAAATGCTAGGTTCGGTTATTTCACAGCCTTATATAATTGCCGTGACAGCCAACTCTTTAAAAGGTGAAAAAGAACGCTGTTTAGCTGTTGGTATTAACGACTTTATTACTAAGCCTGTTGAGCTTAACGTTTTAGAAAGTACACTAATACGCTGGAATGAAAAAAGTAATCACAAGAGCATAGACATACCACATCAAAAGCCAGCAATGCCAATAGATATGGATTCAGTAGCTAAATACATTAATGGCGATGACGCGAAGAAAATACGTTTCTTTAAAATGTATTTAGAGCAGAGCCAAGAGCTAATAAAGTCGATTAACTTTGGTGTTATGCAAAGCAACGTTAATGAGATTCTTGAGGGGTGTCATCAATTAAAGTCTATATCTAAAACCATTGGGGCGCATCGCGTCGCTGAACTGGCCGTCGTGTTTGAAGAGCAATGTAAAACAGATGAACTAAACAGCGATAAGTTAATTGATTTAAGAGATCAATTAGAAATTGAATATTCTAAAGCTGCTCAATTTTTAAAAGAGCAAATTAAAAGTGCCGAGCAGCAAGAACAACCGAGTTAATTAATTTAGGTATAAAAAAAGGGCTATTTAGCCCTTTTTTTATTCCACATAACAATTACTTTTCTGGTGGTTTGTAGCCTTCAATTTCTACTTCTTTGTTTTCAAACAAAAAACCAACCATTTGCTGCTCTAAAAAGCTACGATGCTCTGGGTCCATCATATTTAAATGCTTTTCGTTAATCAGCATTGTTTGCTTGTGCTGCCACTGCGCCCAAGCCTCTTTAGAGATATTGTTAAAGATTTTTTCGCCTATTTCGCCAGGATATAATTGAAATCCAAGCCCTTCAGCTTCTTTTTGTAACTTTTGACAAAATACTGTACGTGCCATAATTAATTCTCTTTAGCGATAGTTATAAACAAGTCTAACCTATTGGTGCAATTTGTTTAACCAACTTTTTAGTTGGTGCTGCTAAACCCACCTCAATTGACTGATCTAGTGGGTACCAAACTAATTGTCGGTCGTTAATTACATCTGGAATTTGTACTACATTTAGCACATGTGGATTAATAGTAAGTTCAAAGTGCGAAAATATATGGGTAAAGGGTTCAAGCGCCACTAAGTCAGCTGTTAGCCCTTGCTGCGCTATAAACACCTCTAGTTCGCTCAATTCATTAAACTCAAAAAAGCCAAACAACCCGCCCCATATTCCTGAGTTAGGCCGTTTTTCCATGAGCACTTTATCATCATGTTTAATAATTAACTGATGGCAGCTTTTTTTCGGCACTGCTTTTTTAGGTTTTGAGTGTGGGAATGTTTTTACCTGCTGCGTTTTAAATGCACCACAGCGGCTACTTAACGGACATGCAGGGCAGTCAAAACGACTACGCGAACATAAGCTCGAGCCTAAATCCATCATAGCTTGATTAAACTCGGTTACGTTATTTTTAGGCGTTAGCTGCTCGCTCAAATGCCAAAGTTGGCTTTCGACTTTTTTAACACCATACCAGCCTTCAACCATAAAAAAACGGGCTAATACTCGCTTAACATTACCATCGAGTATGGGGTGATGCTGCCCAAGTGAAAGTGATAACACTGCACCGGCTGTAGAGCGCCCTATTCCGGGTAAATCAATAACCTCTTCAAGCGTTGTAGGAAACTGCCCCTGATACTTGTCACGAACTATTTTAGCTGTTTTATGTAAGTTACGTGCCCTTGCGTAATACCCTAAACCAGTCCAGTGATGCAGCACCTGATCTTCATCGGCGTTAGCTAAAGCAATAATATCGGGAAAGCTTTGCATAAACCTTTCAAAATAAGGGATAACGGTCACTACTTGAGTTTGTTGTAACATCACTTCAGACACCCATACTTTATAGGGTGTTTTTGCTAACTGCCACGGCAGCGTTTTTCTACCATGAAGATGATACCAATCAACCACTTGGTTAGAAAACCAATCAGACTGCTGTTTATTTAAATCCAAAATAGTTTACTTTTTACGTATGCTCAATGGCGGCTCAGTTTATTGCAGTTAGTGAAAAGATCAAGCTATAGCGCCTCTATACACCTAGTAAAATCAGCTAGAGCTTGTTATCCATGGCTTGGTCAGGGATAATACGCAACCATTTTTTAAACCAGTTATTTTTGTCAGGCCAATAATATGAGTGAATCAAGTAACACTAATCTTGAGCAAGCAAAGCAAGAAGGTAAGTATATCCGCACTATTCGTAGTTTTGTAAAGCGCGAAGGTCGTTTAACCAAAGGCCAAGCTGCCGCTATCGAAAAATGCTGGCCAATAATGGGCTTAGAGCATAAAAATGGCATGCTTGATTTAAGCGAAGTTTTTGGCAATAACAATGATGTAGTGCTAGAAATTGGTTTTGGTATGGGCAAATCACTGGTTGAAATGGCAAAAAATGCCCCGCATTTAAACTTTATTGGCATAGAAGTACACCGCCCAGGCGTTGGTGCTTGTTTAATGGATGCTGATGAAGCGGGTATTACTAATCTGCGTATTTTTGAACACGATGCGGTTGAAGTTTTAGCCGATTGTATAGCAGATGAAAGTTTAACAACCTTACAATTGTTTTTCCCTGATCCTTGGCATAAAAAGCGTCACCATAAACGCCGTATTGTACAAGGCGAGTTTGTTGAAAAATTACGTTCACAGTTAAAAATGGGCGGTGTTTTTCATATGGCTACCGACTGGGAAAATTATGCTGAGCATATGCTTGAAGTAATGCAAGCTGCGCCTGGCTTTAAAAACCAGTCAACAACAAACGACTACGTACCACGCCCTGATTTACGCCCGTTAACCAAGTTTGAGCAACGCGGCCATCGTTTAGGTCATGGTGTGTGGGATTTAATGTTTGAACGCACTAAGTAATCTGTATTTCGGATAATAAATACCTTAACCTACATTTAGGTTAAGTACATAACTCTGTAAATTATATAATCTGTAAGGTAAAGCCATTTATGAGCGTATTAACCAATCCAAGCCTACTGTTACTTCGCAATAGCGAAAAGTTAGTTGGGAAATCTATATTGGTGGTCAACTTTGTTCAAGATGGCTTTTTAGCCGAGCTTAAAAAGCGCAACCCAGAGAGTAAAATAACCGCCTTTAGCTACAATCATGCTAATGGCGAATTTGCCAAAAACACACCCGGCGTTGATGTATGTGTAAACCACTGTATTAGCGGTAACGACTTTGATTTAGTGGTTCTTTACTATCCAAAATCAAAACCTGAAGTTCTTATGGCGCTTGATAATATACGCGCAGTAATTACAGCAGATGCTGAGTTACTGGTGGTTGGCGAAAATAAGAGTGGTGTTAAATCAATAGAAAAACAGCTTACTGATAAAGCTAATTTTAGTAATAAAATAGACTCAGCAAAGCACTGTGTTTTATATTCATTTGCAGAGCTTAAACAACTTAGTCAGTTTAATATTAGCGATTATCATAAGCCATTTACGGTCAGTGTGGCCGATAGCGAATTTACCGCTATCAGTATTCCTGGGGTATTTAATCACGGTAATTTAGATGTTGGCACTAAAATATTGCTTGAAAACGCTCCGTTTATTAAGCAAGGTACTGTGCTCGATTTTGGTTGTGGCGCTGGCTTAATTGCAACTTATTTAGGGCTGCAAAATCCGGCATTGAGCTTTGTTTGTAGTGATGTGAGCGCTTTGGCAATCTATGCAACAACGCAAACCCTTAAGCTTAATAACATTAAAGGCGAAGCCCTCTTAAGTGATGGACTTACTAACATTACAGGTAAGTTCGATCTTATTATTAGTAACCCACCTTTTCATACCGGTATTGCAACCGACTACACAGTGGCTGAAACCTTTTTAGCCAATGCTAAACAGCACCTAACTAAAGCAGGTAAGTTGAATATTGTTGCTAATAGCTTTTTAAAATACCCGCCAATTTTAGAAGCGCAATTTGATAACTATCACACCGTGTTTAAAAATAATAAGTTTGCCGTTTACAGCAGTTAATAATGCTCATGTTTGAGCACCTCAAGTGCTCAAACTTATTTATAAAATTAATTACCCTCCTGAATTTTTACCGCTTAGCAATAATAGTCAAAATATTGAGGGGAATAGTAAAATCAAGTATTTGACCTTTTTATAACAAATAAATAAGGATAAGGTACGAGAACTATTTCAAGCCGTCTATCTGCTGGCAAACCTGTTAAGTAATATCCAAGTAAACTCTGAGCGTAAGACAGCTTTTATAGTCAAAGTAAAAACGACACTCACCAACAACACCACAGCTTAAACAACGTACTGATTAATTATAAGCATGCTCTTGAATTTTAACTTTATGACCTCATTAATAGAGCATTCGTTATTCAACTATATTATTTAGTGAATTAACTGCTTAAAGTTAAATATTTTCTGAACTTTAATGCTTTTAAGATATCACATACATTGATGAAAGGTTGGAAAGTGATATAATTTCGTTTTGAATTAGTCTGATTATTTTAAGTATCTTTACCTGATTGATGGATGTATCAATTACTAAAGGGAAATGGCTTTGACTTTAATAATTCAAAATATGCATCCAATTTTAAAGATCAATTAAACAGTAGCTTTACTCTATACCTTTTAAGTAGGCTGTGCGGATCCTGCTGTTTTTCTCTAATTGTTTTTACTTGTTAACAATTAGATATAATCCTATACTCTTTTAGTAATCGGTTTATAAAACTATACCGGTTTTTTTTATAAATAAAACACACCAAAAGGTTAATTAAAAATGCAAACGCCAGTCATTCTGATAGTAGAGGATGAAGACGTAACTAGACTAAACCTCGTTAGTTTATTTGAAGCTGAAGGTTACAAAGTTATTGAAGCCATTGATGGCGATGACATGCATGATAAGCTTACAAATAATGACGACGTCAATCTTGTAGTTATGGATATCAATCTACCGGGTAAAAACGGGCTAATTTTAGCACGTGAGTTACGCCAAAAACGCAAAGTCGGTCTTATTTTCTTAACAGGCCGTGACAATGATGTAGATCGTATTTTAGGCCTAGAAATTGGTGCTGATGACTATATTACTAAACCGTTTAATCCTCGCGAATTAACTATTCGTGCGCGTAATTTAATTACTCGTACTGCCCTAGGTGGTGAAGAGTCTGCACTTGAAACAAATGGTGTAATTACGTTTAACGGTTGGGAACTTGACGAAAACAGTCGCTGTCTTACTTCTCCAGGTGGAGACGCAAAACGTCTACCTAAAGGCGAATACAGAGCACTGCGTTTAATGCTTGACTCTCCAGGTCGTATTTTTAGCCGTGAGCAATTAATTAAACACATGACTGGCCGTGAGCTACGTGCAAACGATAGAACAGTTGATGTTACAATTCGTCGTATTCGTAAGCACTTTGAAAGCGACAACTCAACAACTGAGTTGATCAGCACCATTCATGGTGAAGGTTATCGCTTCATTGGTAAAATCGACAGCTAATTAGTTACTCTAATTGCTGTAAGAATAAATGAAGGGCATGCTGTCCTTCATTTATTTTGTCTGCTAAAACATCTAACCACTGCTTTAACACCTCGTCAGATTCATCCAGCGCACCATACTCCATTACTTTTGCATGCAATTGCACATCATTTAAGCCTACAGATCCCGCAGCACCTTTAAGCTTATGTGCAACTGATTTATATTCTTCTCTGTCGCCTGAGTTTAACGAGGTAAGTAACTCTTGCTGATATTGGGGATTGAGTTTTTCAAATAACTGACTACTGCGTTTAAACACCACCAAACCCATTGAGTTTACAAAGTCTTCTATAGTTTCAACATCAAGTAAATGTGCATTAATGTCAGCAAGCGCTGCTGTACTTACTTTTAATTGTGGCTCATTACTTCTTGTTTGTTTTATACCAAATAAATCAGCCAATATTTTATCTAGTTTTACCGTATTGATAGGCTTAGCGAGCGCTCCTTGGATTGAAATCCCCTCTAGCTCTTGCTCTGCACTGCGCACATTTGCGGTAAGCGCTACAATAGGTAGTTTATCAAAATGGCTATCGGCTCTTATTTGCCTTGCTACTTCATCACCGTTTATATCGGGTAACTGCATATCAAGTAAGATCAAATCTAAATCGTCTTCAGTTTCTACAAAAGACAATGCATCTTCGCCGGTCTCAGCCCAAATAACTTCATGACCACGCTGTTCAAGTAAGTTAGTCGCAATTTCGGCATTTAACGGCACATCTTCTACTAACAGTATATTTAAGCTGCGTCCTACATAACTATTCTCAGTGGGTGCGCTACATAAAATTAGCGGTATTTCTACTATAAAGCAGCTCCCCTCGCCTTCGGTACTATTAACCGAAATAATCCCCTGCATTGCATCAACTAAGGCTTTGGTTACTGCTAAGCCAATGCCAGAACCAATAGCATTGGTGCCTTTAAGATCTGGCGCTTTATAATACATATCAAAAATACGAGAGAGCTGTTCGGCTGGTATGCCTTCTCCGGTGTCTGATATTTTCATGGTAAGCCAAGGGCCATCATCTCGATTTTCACGAATACAGGTAAGGGTTACACTGCCCTTATGAGTAAATTTAACCGCATTATTTATTAAGTTCCAAACAACTTGGCGAAGTCGGGTTGGATCTAGTTGCGCATAAATATCTAGCATGCCTAAGCGTTTAATATCAAAAGAAAGATCTTTTTGTTCAGCAATTAGGCCTGCAAAGTTAACCACATCGTTAATAAAGTCTGATACGTTTATAGCATTAGTTGCAATATCTAACTGCTCTCTGTCTATTTTGTCTAAATCTATAATGTCGTTAAATATATTACCTAGTGTTTCGGCACTCGAAAACACCGTATTACACCAACTACGCTGCTGTTTATTAAGCTCTGTATCAAGCAACATACGTGTTAAACCAACAATGCCATTAAGTGGTGTACGCAACTCATGGCTCAAAGTGGCAATAAATTTACCTTTATCCTTGTAGGCTGTTTCAAGTGCTTCTGCAGCCTCTTTACGACTCGTAATATCACGGCCAAATGCAAGTAAACCTATGTACTTACCTTTATCATTAATAAACGGCAATTTACGTAATTCAAACCAACGCGTTTCGCCGCCCACATCGTATTGAACATCTATAGTTAATGCTTGATGAGTTTGCTCTACCTGTTTATCGGTTTTTAAAACTTCAGATAAAAATTGATTAGGAAATATTTGTTCAGCACTCTTACCGATTAATTCGTCACTGGTTTTACCCATTACTTCTTCAAACATTTTATTACAGCCAGCAAACACACCGTTGTCGTCGCGGTAATAAAATAAATCGGGGGAGGAGTCTACTATTGAGCGCTGTAGCATACTTTGCTGGGCAAGCTCTTGTTGTGTTTTTTTACGCTCAGCAATTTCTTTTCTTAGCTCTTCTATTGCCCGGTGCTTGGCATGGAACGCCATTTTACGCTCATCAATTTCTACATTTAAGCGATTTATATTATCTTTTAATGTTTGATTGAGTAGCTTTTCTTGTTTTGTCGCACTGTCTAAATATGCATAGGAGGCATCTAGTTGCCTGATTGAATTTATTAGCACGCTTATAACCAGAGGCGATACCACAGAGGTAAAAAATACCACTGCTAATATATCAACAAGATTAACTTCTCCAACGGCAACATAATAAAACATACTTGATAAAACAAGCGAAACTGCCAATAACAAAGCATAGCAAATGGCTGCAGTTTTAAACTCACCAAACCGAGTTATTAAACTAGAAAGAACTCGAGCCCAAGGGCTCAAAGAGGAATCGGTCATATATCAGTGTGTCTCTTAGCTTAATTACAAAAAGGTTTAAATTGCATGTTATGGTTAATTTTAGCATTTTCTATCAGCTATTTTCATGTTGTGCGATAAAAACTCTAATATTTATTGTTTGAATCATTAGCTGGCTACAACTCATCATTCCAGCAATAAATTATTTAGTGTAAAATGCGGCGCTTTATTATTGCTAATAACGAGTAACACACCATGCAAACTAATATGCCCGATATAGCTAACACGGCTCCCGCCTTACAAACTGGTACATTAGACTGGGTGGGAATGGGTGAAATTGAACTGCCATTTATTTTTGAGTCGCATGGCATAACGCCAGTTACTGTTAATGCTAAAGCCCGCGCTTTTGTAAACTTACACAAAGAAGATGCAAAAGGCATTCATATGTCGCGCTTATTTTTAGCGCTCGACACGCTCTCTACTGAGCAGCAAGTTAATCCTCAAACATTAGCTCAAGCGCTCGATTTTTTTATTAGTAGCCACGAAGGCTTAAGTGATAAAGCACTTATAGAATTTAAGTTTGAATTACCACTGCGCCGTAAATCGTTATTAAGCGGCAAGGCTGGCTGGAAAAGTTACCCCGTTATATTAACCAGCACAATTGAACAAGGTGTTATTAATTACGAGCTAAGTGTTGATGTAACCTATTCATCAACTTGCCCATGTTCAGCGGCACTTGCGCGTCAGCTGATACAAAATGCATTTGCCGAAAAATTCAGTCAAGAAACCCTCAGTCAAAAAGAAGCACTAGAATGGCTAGGTACTACGCAAGGTATTGTAGCCACCCCACACTCGCAGCGCTCAATTGCTAATGTAAAAGTAAAGCTCGACAGTAATATTACTCAATTTGACGTAGTTAATTTAATTAACACGATTGAAGATGAATTAAAAACGCCAGTACAAGCGGCAGTGAAACGTGAAGATGAACAAGAGTTTGCCCGCCTAAATGGTCAAAATTTAATGTTTTGTGAAGATGCTGCTCGTAAAATTAAAGCGCTACTAGAAACACAGCAATACAGTGATTACTGGTTACAAATAAATCATTACGAATCGCTGCATGCGCACGACGCACTCGCTATTGCAGTTAAAGGCGTTGCTGGCGGTTATAGAGCTTAAGTTCTTATTTTGCAGTGTTCAATATCCATACGGGAACATACTACTTAACTAACTAATTTAGGCACGTTAATTGCTTTACTTAAGCAGTGTCAATTTGTTGTTATGGAGTTACCGTATGGAATTCGCTTTATTATCAATTTTAGTATTAGTTGTTGGGGCCTCTGTTGTTGCGTCAAAGTTTAACGATGATGGCGGAAACCCTTATCCTTTTACCCGCAAGCAAAATGTATTTACTCAAGTAGAAAGTGCTTTTTTAAATTTATTAGAACGCGCAGTGGGCGATCAGTATAAAATTGTTAGTCGTGTAAAACTAATCGACGTGATTGATTGCAAACAAGGTTTATCGGCAAAGTCTAAGCGTGCAGCAATGGCTAAAGCTAAAAATAAACAGCTTGATTTTGTGCTAGTCGATAAAGAAAAAATGACCATAGTGGCAGCCGTAGACTTAGTAAACAATGCCAATAAAGATGGCCATAAAGCACAACGCGACTGGTTTGTTAATGGCGCATTAGAGGCCGCTGGCATCCCGCATATTCGTATGAAAGTAAAATCAGGCTATCGCCCAAGTGAAGTACGCGACGCTATTATGTTTAAACTCGGCAAACCTGCGGCTACGCAAACAGCTCGCCCTATTCGTACCCGAGTTCAAAAACCAGCGGTGCTATCACCTTCTCAAGCTAAAGCGCACTCTACAGCACTAGCCGAAATTTAACGTAAATAACATAATAAAAAGCGAGCAAAGTAAAACTGCTCGCTTTTTTGTTTTTTAGCGCTAACTTCACGTATAATCAGCGCATTCAAACTCAGGAACTTAACACTATGAATGTTGGTATTATTGGCGCAATGGAGCCAGAAGTTAAAATTTTGCGCGAAGCAATGCAAAATCCACAAACTTTAACTAAAGCTGGTTTTACTTTTTATACCGGTGAATTAGCAGGTAACACAGTAACATTGGTTCAATCTGGTATTGGTAAAGTAGCATCAACTATTGCAACTACATTACTTATTGACAACTTCGCCCCTGATTGCGTAATTAACACCGGCTCTGCCGGCGGCTTTGATCCGTCATTAAATGTGGGCGATGTAGTTATTTCGTCAGAAGTTCGTCATCATGATGTTGATGTAACTGCCTTTGGTTACGAAATAGGTCAAGTACCACAAATGCCAGCAGGTTTTGCAGCACACCCTAAATTAGTGGCTGCCGCAGAGCAAACTATTGCGCAAATTAGTGACGTAAAAACCTTAGTTGGTTTAATTTGTACCGGCGACATATTTATGTGTGACCCAATACGTATTGAAAAAGCCCGTAGCGACTTTCCTACAATGCTTGCAGTAGAAATGGAAGGGGCATCAATTGCGCAAACCTGTCATACACTTAATACACCGTTTGTGGTTATTCGCTCGATGTCAGATATTGCCGGCAAAGAGTCGCCGCAGTCGTTTGAAGAATACCTAGAAACAGCATCAATCAATTCATCTAAAATGGTAGTGGCGTTACTTGAAAAGCTAACGGCAGTTTCACTGTAAATGCTCAGCAATATGGTTCAAAATCACTTGGACTTTATTGTATTTATAATGGCGCTCCTTGCTGAGCGCTTTTTACCACTTGTTAGTTGGTATCATCCTAACACCGCTTTAACGGCTATTTTTAGCGCTATTGGTAAGCGTATTTATAAAGCAGCAGAACCCAATAGCTATCAATATTTAGCCGCAGCCCTTGCCAGTACACTTATTTTAAGTGTGGTACTTATTATTATTGTATTACTACTGGAATTTGCATTTTACCCTGAATTACTCGCCGGGCTTATTTTATATTTATGCCTTGAGAGTAAAGCTATTGATAAAAAAGCACTACGTATTGCTAAGCTTACCAAACAAAATCAAAAATCTGCCGCCCGTGAGCTATTAAAGCCATTAGTAGCCCGAGATGTTACTAAACTCTCTGGTGCAGGCATAATTAAAGCCTTAATAGAGAGCCTAATATTACGTACTGCAAGATATTACTTTGTGGTGATATTTGTTTTTTTAGTACTTGGCCCTATTGCAGCGCTTGCCTATCGATTACTTACTTTAATTGAGCAGGCATGGCGCAGTAACATTAAACCCAACAGCCCTTTTTTAAAGCCGCTTAAAATTACCTTGTTTATTATTGAATTTATTCCTATGCGCTTATTGGCACTGACTATTGCAGCCAGTAAAGCGAGCAAGCTAAGCATGCATTATATAAAGCATTATGGCAGGCACTTTTATCAAACTAATACCGGGTGGCTTTTAAGCACTTGCTCTGCATCATTAGGCGTACAACTAGGCGGGCCTGCAGTGTATTTTGGCGAACGTTTTAACAAAATGCGTATTGGTACCGAACGCCTCCCTATTGCTGAGGACGTGCCGATTACTATTAATAGACTAAATCAAGCGCGGGTATTTTGGTTACTGGTCGTTGTTTGCATAGAAATACTTAAAAACATTTAGCTAAGGGCGAGTTACACACCTATTATTAAAAATACAAAAAATATAAGCACAAAAAAACCAGCCGTGGCTGGTTTTTAGCGTTTTACCGTTTAGCTTTACGCTACAGTAATATTTGCAAACTTACGCTTACCTACTTGGTAAATAGCCGTACTGCCTTTTGCTATTTCAAGTTTAGTGTCTGTAATTTTATCTTCGCCGTTGAGCTTAACTGCACCTTGCTTAATCATGCGCATTGCTTCTGATGTACTAGCAACTAAGTTAGCTTCTTTAAGCAAGTTAGCAATTAAAATGCTGTCTTGCTCAATGGTTACTGTTAGTTCAGGTATTTCATCCGGCAGAGCTTTTTTCTGAAAGCGCTGAATAAAGTCATCATGAGCTGCTTGTGCATCGGCTTCACTATGAAAGCGCGCAATAAGCTCTTTTGCTAACTCAATTTTAATATCACGAGGATTTGTACCTTGCTCTACACGCTCTTTTTGCGCGTTAATACCAGCAATCGACAGCCCGCTTAATAAGTCGTAGTAACGCCACATTAGCACATCACTAATCGACATTATTTTACCAAACATATCGTTAGGCGCATCGGTAATACCTATATAGTTACCCAACGATTTAGACATTTTTTGCACCCCATCGGTGCCCTCTAATAACGGCGTCATTATTACTGTTTGTGGTTTTTGGCCTTCGTCTTTTTGTAGCTCACGACCCATTAGCAGGTTAAAGCGCTGATCAGTACCACCGAGCTCTACATCAGCCTCAAGTGCAACCGAATCCCAACCTTGCACTAACGGATATAAAAACTCATGAATAGCAATAGACTGGCCACTAGCGTAACGCTTTTTAAAATCATCACGCTCTAACATACGCGCAACGGTTTGGCGTGCTGCAAGTTTGATCATTCCAGCTGCGCCTAAATTTTCCATCCAGGTAGAATTAAATGCGACCGTGGTTTTTGCAGGATCAAGAATTTTAAATACTTGCTCTTTATAAGTCTCAGCATTAGCAAGCACGTCTTCGCGAGTAAGCGGCTTACGCGTTACGTTTTTACCTGTTGGGTCGCCAATCATACCGGTAAAGTCACCAATTAAAAATACAACCTCATGACCTAAGTCCTGAAAGGTTTTCATTTTATTAATAAGTACCGTGTGACCTAAGTGTAAATCAGGCGCGGTTGGATCAAAGCCCGCTTTAATTTTTAGTTTTTTTCCAGATTTTAATTTTTCAACTAACTCATCTTCAATTAATATCTCTTCTGTACCGCGTTTTATCTCTGCAAGAGCGGTTTGTAAATCCACTGTGTGTTACTCCAAAAAATTCTGTTAACGAAGGGGTTAATTATTAATATGCTCGCGGCTTATTACTAGATAAGTAGCACTTTTAGAGTCAATAAACCTATGTAACTAAGATAGCAAATTATTACCTAATTAAAACAACTTTTTAAACGATAGCGTCACTAAATAAGGCAAAGCGGCATAAGTTGCATAAACGAGTAAAGATAACTGTTTGCAACACTTTAAAAACAGCACAAACAGCTGCAGCTTTGGTTTTTAAATTACTAACGTGATGATGCATCATTGTTTTATTATTTTGCTCAAAAATACCGCGGTTTAGCCCTAGTTCTAGATTAATAAAACACCTAGATCATAAGCTGCTTTAATACTAAGATGCCTATAAGCCCTGTGATTTTAGCTTAATTTAGCATTAGTTTAAATCTACAAAATACTAGTATTCGTACATTATTCGTTATATCCTGCAAGATAATCTATTAATTTTCTTGACAGCAGAAAAAGGCACGTTATGGTTCACGTGGTTCACACGCTCCCCAAAAAACACAAATTGCTTATTTTAGGCTTAGTTTCTGCTATTGCTGGCTTAGCTTTTCTCCCTTCTGAAAAAGCCACTGCATCCAAAGACAATAGTGAAAACACGCTAGAAATTGGCAAGCGCTATGAGTTACAAGTTAAAGTTGATGACAACGAAAAATTAACTGCGTTAAACTCAGAGCAAGCAGCAGACAAGCTGCCAGAATACGACTTTGTTGATCACCAAGTAAAAAATGGAGATAACTTAGCTATTATTTTTAAACGTGCTGGCTTTTCAGCTCAAACGTTACATAAATTAATTAACACTAACGCAGAAACTCGCAAACTTACTAAAATTCACCCGGGTGAAACACTGAGTTTTGCCACTGCAAAAGATGGCGATTTAGCACAGCTGCGTTACGTTATTTCAAAAACAGACACTTTATTTGTTACCTTAAACGATGAAGGGCAATACGACACTTCAATCGATAGTAAAGAAATAGAAACACTAACTAAAACAGTAGGCGGCGAAATTTCTAGTAGCTTTTGGACTTCAGCAATAGCTGCAGGTTTAAGCGAGCGCCAAATAATGAACTTTGCCGATATATTTGGTTGGGATGTAGATTTTGCTAACGATATTCGCAAAGGCGATGGGTTTGGTTTAATTTATGAATCTCACTATGTAGATGGTGAGTTTATTGGTACTGGTAAAATTATTGCTGCGGAATTTGTTAACCAAGGCCAGCGCTATGCTGCAATTCGCCACACTGACGGTAGTTTTTATACTCCTGAAGGGCGCAGCATGAAAAAAGCATTTTTACGTGCACCAGTTAGTTTTAAATATATAAGCTCAAGCTTTAACCCGCGACGTTTGCACCCAGTAACGGGGCAAGTTAGAGCGCATCGCGGTATAGACTTTGCGGCGCGCACTGGCACGCCGGTAGTTGCCTCAGGTAATGGTAAAGTTATTAAATCGGGTTACAGTAAATATAATGGTAACTATGTATTTATTAGCCATGGTACACAGTACGTAACTAAGTACTTGCACCTTAATAAACGCCTAGTAAAAACAGGGCAAAAAATTAAGCAAGGTGAGCAACTCGGTACTGTTGGCTCTACTGGTCGTGTGACCGGTGCCCACTTACACTATGAATTTTTAGTTAATGGTGTTCATCGTAATCCTAAAACCGTTAAATTGCCTAAGTCAGAGCCGCTGCCACGTGCAGAGCTTGCCAAGTTTAAGCCTATTGCTGATAACTTTATTGCCCAGTTAGAGCGCAACCGCGAACTACAGTTAGCACTTAAGTAACATTAAATCATTATTAAAAAAGCCTTTGCTAGGTAACTTGCAAAGGCTTTTTTGTACCTATAATTTTTTTGCCTATGAATAATAGACTGACACACTAATTCATTAATACATAAATTAGCTGTACCACTAACGATACCATTACCAGTGGCCATATATACTTACTGTATTTTTTAGCGCCATCTAAGCCTATTTTACTTTGATACTTTTCTAATAACGGAATTAATATTAACAATGCGACAAACAAGCTAATTAAAATAACGAATATATTCATAGTAATACCTTAAGTGGGGGTCTAAATTAGGGTAACTCGTGCCCTTTGGCGCTGACATATAATGCATACCAATGCTCTCGGGTTAATTCTATATTTACAGCGCTGCACGATGCAGCCAGTCGCTTAGCATTAGTTGTGCCTATTACCGGTTGAATTAATGCCGGATGGCGCAGTAACCAAGCCAATACAATAGCCTCGGCAGACGTGCTATAAAGTGCTGCTAACTTATTAACTAATATAGCGGTATTAATATCTGCAGGTGATGCATTTTGCAGCTGTTTTCCTGAATATAATCCTTGGCATAAGCTACCCCAGCTTTGAATTTGTATTTCCTGCTCGGTGCAATATTCTATAAAGCCGGGAGTAAAGTTAATGTCTTTGCCATCGCGGTTACCGACATATACCCCCTCATCAACCCAGGCTGATTGCTTTAAGCTTGCTTCAATTTGGTTGGCAACTATGGGCATATCAAGGGCTGTTTGTAAAAACTGTATTTGTTGCTGCGACATATTAGACACCGCAAAATGACGTACTTTGCCACTTTCTTTTAAGCGACTAAATACCTGAGCTACTTCTTCAACTTGTATCAAAGGGTCGGGTCTGTGCAGCATAAGTACATCTAAATAATCAGTATTTAACCGCTTAAGAGAGCCCTCTACTGATTGCTCAATCCATTGCTTTGATAAGTCGTAGCGCTTTGGCCCTTGCTCATCGGCAAAACGAATTCCGCACTTTGACTGGATATAAATTTGCTCTCTCAGCTCTGGGCGCTGCTTAAGGACTTGGCCAAACACCTGCTCAGCTTTACCAAATGTATAAATATCGGCGTGATCAAAAAAATTAATGCCACCGGCTATTGCTGTATCTATACAAACATGTGCCTGCTGGGTATGAGTATTAGTTAAGGGGTCTTTATTCCAGCCTCCCCCAAGTCCCATACAACCAAATATGAGCTTGCTAACATTAGGTAAATATTTTGCCAAAGGAGTGTCATGCATGCCGGCTATCCTTAATTAATTACAAGTAGCTTACTGTAACAAAAACAGTCAATAAATTAAGCATAAAAAAAAGCGCAGTAAACTGCGCTAATCGGTTGGATTTTAAAATTGATGTTAGCCAACAAGTGCTAATAAAATACCTGCTGCAACTGCACTGCCTAGTACTCCGGCAACATTTGGCCCCATTGCATGCATAAGTAAAAAGTTATGTGGATTGCTCTCAAGGCCTACTTTATTTACTACGCGCGCCGCCATGGGTACAGCCGATACTCCCGCAGCACCAATTAATGGATTAATCGGCGTTTTAGATATTTTATTTAACCCTTTAGCCATAAATACGCCCGAGGCTGTACCTATAGCAAAAGCCAGTGCGCCAAGCACTAAAATACCAATCGTCTCAACAGTTAAAAACTTATCTGCAGCAAGCTTTGAGCCTACAGCTAAACCTAAAAATATAGTTGTAACATTGATGATTTCGTTTTGAGCACTGTTACTTAATCTATCAACAACACCCGACTCTCGCATTAAGTTACCTAAACAAAACATACCAACCAGAGGTATCGCCGCAGGTAAAAACATTGCTGTTAAGCTAAGTACCATTAACGGAAAAATAATTTTCTCTTTTTTAGATACTTTACGCAGCTCTGGCATTTTTATTTGGCGCTCTTCAACCGTGGTTAATGCGCGCATAATTGGCGGCTGAATAATTGGCACTAATGCCATATACGAATAAGCAGCTACCGCAATCGCACCTAACAAGTCGGGTGCCAGTTTAGAGGCTAAAAATATAGCGGTTGGGCCATCAGCTCCACCAATTATCGCAATAGCCGACGCATCTTGCAGGCTAAATTCAAAACCAGGTACATAGTTAAGTAAAATAGCGCCAAACAAAGTCGCAAAAATACCAAACTGTGCAGCTGCACCTAATAGCAACATACGAGGGTTAGCAATTAGCGCACTAAAATCAGTTAACGCGCCTACTCCCATAAATATTAATAGTGGAAAAATACCGGTATCAATACCTACATAATACACATAATGCAGTAAGCCGCCGGGGTCGGATAAACCTGCCACCGGAATATTAGTTAATATTGCACCAAAGCCGATAGGTAATAATAATAGGGGCTCAAATTTTTTGGCTATTGCCAAAAACAATAATAAACAGCCTACCGCAATCATAATCAACGCTGGAAATGTAAAGTTAGCAATGCCTGTGGCATGCCAGAGGTTTAAAATACCATCCATCCTCTATTTACTCCTAAGCTAATGCAATCATAGCGTCGCCGGTAGTTACAGCATCGCCTTCACCAACTAACACTTCAGCAATTGTTCCGGTGTGCGTAGCGCGTATTTCAGTTTCCATTTTCATGGCTTCCATAATAATCACTACATCACCTTCATTCACAACTTGCCCTGCTTTTACCTTTATCTTAAAAATATTACCGGCTAAAGGGGCGTTAAGTGTTTCGCCTGATGCAACCGAAGCAGACTGAGGAATATGTTCTGAGTCTTTTAATGTAACTTCTTTAAGCTCGCCGCCTTGAGCTACAACAACGTCGTAAACCTTACCGTCTACTTTTACGCTGTATTGCTCAGCTTTAACGCTGTTGTTATTTGAAGCTGATTTAGAGGGAGCTTTATTACTTTTATCTTCAACACAAGGAACTGGCTCAAATGCATCTGGGTTGTTACGGTTTTTAATAAACTTCAAACCAACCTGTGGGAATAATGCATACGTTAGTACGTCATCAATTTGCTCATCAGCAAGAGTTAAACCTTGCTCTTGTACTTCTTTTAATAATTCAGCCTCAAGCGTTGCAAGCTCAGGTGCAATATTATCTGCAGGACGACAAGTAATTACCTCTGCTCCATCAAGCACACGCTCTTGTAGCTCTTTATTCATAGGTGCTGGTGTTAGGCCATATTCACCTTTTAATACGCCAGCTGTTTCTTTAGTAATTGTTTTATAGCGCTCACCCGTTAGTACATTAAGTACCGCTTGAGTGCCTACAATTTGCGACGTTGGTGTAACAAGCGGTAAAAAGCCTAAATCTTCTCGTACACGTGGGATCTCAAGTAAAACTTCATTAAGCTTATCTGCTGCGCCTTGCTCTTTAAGCTGGTTTTCCATGTTAGTTAACATGCCACCAGGTACTTGCGCGAGTAAAATACGGCCATCAACCCCTTTTAAGCTACCTTCAAATGCCGCGTATTTTTTACGTACATCTCTAAAGTAAGCAGCAATTTCTTCAAGGTGATTTAAATCAAGCTCAGTATCACGCTCAGTCCCTTCAACTATCGATACAATAGTTTCAGTTGCGGTGTGTCCGTAAGTCATACTCATAGATGAAATTGCGGTATCAAGCATATCAATGCCTGCATCAATCGCTTTTTGATAAGTCGCAGTACTTAAACCTGTTGTGGCGTGGCACTGCATTGCAATTGGAATAGATACAGTTTCTTTTAGTGCTTTAATTAGTTTTTCAGCATCGTACGGCTTTAATAAACCCGCCATATCTTTAATACAAATTGAATGACAGCCTAAATCTTCCAACTGCTTAGCTAGCGTTAACCACATATCAAGCGTATGAACAGGGCTTACTGTATAAGAAATAGTCCCTTGGGCATGTGCGCCTACTTTTATAGCCGCTTTAATTGCCGTTTCAAGATTACGTACATCGTTCATTGCATCAAATATACGAAATACATCAACGCCATTTTTATGGGCACGCTCTACAAATTTTTCTACTACATCGTCAGCATAATGGCGGTAACCTAATAAATTTTGACCGCGTAATAGCATTTGCTGTTTGGTATTTGGCATCGCTTTTTTTAGTGCGCGAATACGCTCCCAAGGATCTTCACCTAAATAACGAATACACGAATCAAACGTAGCTCCACCCCACGACTCAATAGACCAATAACCTGCATCATCAAGCTTTTTTGCAATCGGTAGCATATCGTCAAGGCGCATACGAGTTGCTAACAATGATTGATGCGCATCACGTAGTACCAGTTCTGTTAATTTTAATTTAGCCATTTAAGTGCTCCTTTAATTATTGTTTGTTTTGTACTGAGCAATGGCAGCACTAATTGCGGCGATGTGCTCATTAGGCACACCTTGTGATTTAAAAGACGGTGTTCTGGCAGGCATTGCAAGCTCAGGCTCTGCAAAGCGAGATACCAGCTTAGACATAACCGTAACGCAGGTAATTAATAATGACAGAAACACAAACACCCCCACCATACCGGTTAGCATTAAGTTGCTTGCTGTTGTAAGTAAAGCAGCGATATCCATTTTCCTCTCCTATAAAACTTATACCGAAATCAAAATAAAAAATCATTTTACGTAAATAATTATTCACCGAATAATAACAAAAAACAGTGTTTTGTCTATAGCCTGTAAATTGGTAAAACCAATTTAAACAAAACTAACATGCTATTAATTAACTTAACACTACAAAAAGGACTAGATACGCGCTATTACATAGATAATAAAAATAGTGAATATAAATAAAAGTTATATAGGCGACCTAAAAACCGTTAATAATGCACTTAAAGTAAAGCGTTAACAGTTCTATTAGCATAAAGTAATTTCACCACTGGCAATTGGTCTTACCAAATATATTTGTTAATTATTCAACCATTTAAATAGCCGCTGTTATTAAGCCCGCTATGCTCGTAAGTCTCGAACTGCAATTTAATAGCTCTTAAACTCAATTCTAAAAATCAATATGCGCTAACTTCTCTTATAAAAAACTAACATCCATAATCACTTGTATCAGTATGAATAAATTACATAGCAAAGCGTAAAACTTACCATTGAGTGCACGCTGAAATAACACAAACAAAAGCAAGCCATTGATTTAAAAGCAAAAAAACAATGGCACGTAACTCGCATCATATCCATTGAGCAAATTTGATAAACCAAGGAGAATACAATGTTACGCTGGACAATCACTTTTTTAGTAATTGCTTTAATTGCTGCAGTGTTAGGTTTTGGTGGTATAGCAGGCGCCGCAGCGGGTATTGCAAAAATTATATTTTTTATATTTTTAATACTTTTAGTTATATCTTTAGTATCGGGTGCCCTACGTGGCAAAAAGCCCTAGGTAACAAACTAAAGTTTTAAACTAATTAAAAATCATTTAAATCAAAATTTACAAGGAATTACATTATGAATTCGACAACTTTAAGAGCAGCACTAATTGGCCTATTCGCAAGTTTATTTATTATGGGCTGTGAAGATAACCACGCAGAAGATGCTGGTGAACGTATTGACGAAGCAGTAACTGACGTGCAAAACAAAGTTGAAGATGCATGTGAAGAAGTAAAAGAAGGTGTAAATGCAGAAGAAACTAACTGTTAATTCTTCTAATTTATTAAAAAAACGGCTCTAAAATGAGCCGTTTTTTTATGTGTGTAATAAAATAATATCTAAATTAAAGGTTGGATCTGATAAATAATAAACGCCAATATCTTTATCTATTATGCAGTTATTTATTATATAACTGCGCATTTACTGGTTAGCTTGTTAAAATGCATATAACTATGTTTTAAGAACTTCTATATGACACTTACAACAACCTACACGCTTGATAAGCCTTATTTTTATGAGTGCTTTGACGAATCAGTTGCGCATAGCAAGCGCGCGCAACCAAAATACTTTTTATTGGCGCTATTAGTAGCACTCGGTTTATTTGGAATTTATGGTTTAGACGATCATTACCTAGGATCTTTTCTGATCATGGTTGCGGTACTCGAATGTATTGCCTTTTATTATCGCCGTCCTTGGTGGGTTACTAGACAAATGCTAAGCAAAGCCTCGGGGTCTGAGGTCACCCTTACCTTTGACGAAGAAGGGATTAAATCGAGTAACTTTTATAAAAACACCCAACTTCTGTGGTCAGATATTAACGAAGTTATAACCACAGAGCGCGGCATACTATTAAAAAACAAAAAAGGTATGCAGTATATATCCAAGCACATATTAACTGCCGAAACACTTAATTTTATACACAAAAAAGCCACTCAGTGAGTGGCTTTTGGCAATAACTCAGTATGTAACTAAGTTATATACATTGCTGATTAAGCATTGCCAGGTTCAGGGTTAGACTTTTCAGCTTGAATACGCATGTAAATCTCTTCACGATGCACTGAAACGTCTTTTGGTGCGTTAACACCGATTCGAACTTGATTCCCTTTAACACCTAGAACAGTAACGGTTACTTCGTCACCGATCATTAGGGTTTCACCTACTCTACGAGTTAGTATTAGCATTCTTTTGCTCCCTTGTTCCAATAAAATTATAAGATTCCGCTAAAACATTTTAATGAAAATTAGACTAAAAAGTAAGTAAAACCTATCAATCTATTCATTTTCTGTTAAAAATATCTTATGTAATGCACGAACAGCCAACTCTAGGTATTTTTCATCTATTAAAACCGATATTTTAATTTCTGATGTAGACACTAAAATAACATTAATATTTTCTGCAGCTAATGCATCAAAAAATAAACTAGCAACACCCGAATGTGACTTCATACCCATACCAACAGCAGACACTTTAGCCACTGTTGTTAACCCAAAAATATTTTGTGCTGTTAACTGAGCTTGCTGCTCTGTTAAAACGTCTAATGCGTGTAAATAATCATTTGTGTGTACAGTAAAAGCATAGTCTACTTTGTCAACATTATGATTAACTTGATTAATCATATCTATTTCGATGCCATTATCTGCAAAAAGTTTCAAAATCTTTGCAAGATATTGTGTACCACTAAGTACACCCTCTACATTTATTAAACATTCATCACGATTAAACGCAATACCCGAAACGACATTACCAGGCATATCGCTCTCCTCAAAACTAATCAATGTACCAGCATCAGGGTAAAAACTTGATAGCACCCTAAGTGGCACATTGTGCTTTCCTGCCGCTTCAACTGAACGAATATGCAATACTTTAGCCCCTAAACTTGCTAACTCTAGCATTTCAGCAAAGGTAACTTGGCTCATTCGTCGTGCATTAGGTTCAACACGAGGGTCTGTAGTATATACGCCGTTAACGTCGGTATAGATCTGACATTCGTCAGCTTTTATTGCTCCAGCAATTTCAACCGCCGAAGTATCGGTACCGCCACGCCCTAATGTAGTTACATTTCCTTCAATATCACGGCCCTGAAAACCCGCAATAATTGCAATACGGTTATGCTCAAGCTCATGTTTTAAACGCGTTGCAGCTACATCTGTAATACGGGCTTTGCCAAACATATTATCGGTTAAAATATTAACCTGATCGGCTAATAAACTCACAGCAGAATGACCGCGTTTAATAATAGCCATAGCTAATAAAGCCACCGAAACCTGCTCGCCGGTGCTAATTAATACGTCAAGTTCACGGCTACTTGGCCGAGTATCTATTTGTTTGGCGAGATTAATTAAGCGGTTGGTTTCTCCCGACATAGCCGAGAGCACTACAACCACTTGATGGCCTTGTTGTTTAGTTTTAACAACAAGGTCGGCAACCGCTTCAATTCGCTCTATTGAACCAACTGAAGTGCCACCGAACTTTTGAACAATAAGTGCCACTTAAGCTTGTGTTTTCTCAGTAAACCAAGCTGTTACACTGTCTAATGCTGCAGTTAGGTTTTCTGGCTCAGAGCCACCCGCTTGTGCCATATCTGGACGGCCGCCACCTTTACCACCTACTTGGCTGGCCATATGGTTAACTAGCTCACCGGCTTTAACTCTACCGGTTAAATCTTTAGTTACACCTGCAATTAAGCTCACTTTATCATCGCTTGCAACACCTAGTGCAATAACACCCGAGCCAATTTTGTTTTTAAGATCATCAACCATACCACGTAACGCTTTTGACTCAGTGCCCTTAACGTTGGCTATTAATAGCTTAATACCGTTAATTTCTACTACTGAATCAAGTAATGAGGCACCCGCAGCACTTGCTAGCTTATCGTTAAGTTGCGCAATTTGTTTTTCTAGCTGTTTTGATTTATCAAGCAACGCAGTTACTTTTTCAAGTACTGACGCGCTGTCGGCTTTAACTACAGCAGCTACATCATTTAGCTTTTGCTCTTGCTCACTCACGTAGGCAATCGCGTCAGCGCCGGTTACCGCTTCAATACGACGAACACCCGCAGCAATACCGCTTTCAGATACTATTTTGAATAAACCAATATCACCTGCGCGTTCAACATGTGTACCACCACAAAGCTCAATAGAGTAGTCCCCAATAGTAACTACACGTACTTCGTCATCGTATTTTTCGCCAAATAACGCCATTGCACCTTTTGCTTTAGCGTCATCTATTGCCATAAGCTCGGTACTTAACGCAAAGTTACAACGAATTTCATCGTTTACTACACGTTCAATTTCGCGTAATTCTTCTTTGGTAACAGCTTCAAAATGTGAAAAGTCAAAACGCAAACGCTCTGCTTGAACTAGCGAGCCTTTTTGACCTACATGTTCGCCTAATAATTGGCGCAGTGTTTCGTGTAATATATGCGTAGCAGTATGGTTTTTCTTGATGCGTTCGCGGCGTGCGTCATCAATTGTTGCTTCTACTTTATCGTTAAGACCAATACGGCCTTGTACTATACCGTGGTGTGCAAATGCATTACCTAATTTAGTCGTGTTAGTTACTGTAAACTCGCCACCAGCAACGCTAATTACACCTGTATCACCAACTTGGCCGCCCGACTCTGCATAAAATGGCGTACGGTCTAGTATTACAATGCCTTTTTGGCCATCTTCTAGTAATGAAACCGACTCACTGCCAGCAAACACTTCAACCACAGTCGCACTATGGCTAGTGGTGGTGTAACCTTTGTAAGTTGTTTGTTTGTCTGACTTTAATTGATCGTTATAATCGGCACCAAATTTACCGGCCTGCTGCGCTGTTTTACGCTGCACCGCCATGCACTCTTCAAAGCCTTTATTATCAATCGTCATTTGACGCTCACGCGCCACATCTGCAGTTAAATCCGCAGGAAAGCCATAAGTATCGTAAAGTTTAAATACTAAGTCGCCAGGAATTACATCACCTTTAAGGTCGCTTAAGCTTTCTTCTAAAATAGCTAAACCACGCTCTAGCGTTTTACCAAACTGCTCTTCTTCAATGCGTAATACTTTTTCAATAATTTCTTGCTGCTTTGCAAGCTCTGGGTACGCTTGGCCCATTTGCTCAATAAGTGCAGCTACTAATTTATAGAAAAAGGCACCTTGTGCACCTAACTTATTACCATGGCGAACAGCACGGCGAATAATACGACGTAGTACATAACCACGGCCTTCGTTAGATGGCATAACCCCGTCAGAGATTAAAAATGCACACGAACGAATATGATCCGCCACTACGCGTAGTGATTTGTCGTCCATGTCTTGTGCGTTAGTAACACTTGCAGCAGCGGCAATTAAGCCTTTAAATAAGTCAATTTCATAGTTTGAATGAACGCCTTGTAAAATAGCAGCAATACGCTCAAGCCCCATACCTGTATCAACCGATTGCTTAGGTAGTGGCAGCATAGTTCCGTCGTTTTGACGGTTGTACTGCATAAATACTAGGTTCCAAATTTCGATAAAGCGATCGCCATCTTCCTCAGGTGATCCAGGAGGACCGCCCCAAATATGCTCGCCATGGTCGTAAAATATTTCAGAACACGGGCCACACGGACCGGTATCACCCATTGACCAAAAGTTATCTGCAGTGGCAATTCTAATAATGCGATCTGCAGGTAAGCCTATATCGTTAGACCAGTAGTTAAACGCTTCTTCATCGTCATGGTAAATAGTAACTAACAGTTTTTCTTTAGGTAGCTTTACTTCCTCTGTTAAAAACTGCCACGCAAATTTAATCGCGTCTTGCTTGAAGTAATCACCAAAACTAAAGTTACCTAACATTTCAAAAAATGTATGGTGACGCGCAGTATAACCAACGTTTTCTAAATCGTTATGCTTACCGCCAGCACGTACACAGCGCTGCGAGCTAGTCGCACGCGTATAAGGGCGGCTTTCTGCGCCTAAAAATACATCTTTAAATTGCACCATACCGGCATTGTTAAATAACAAAGTGGCATCGTTACCCGGTATAAGCGAGCTTGAAGGAACAACTTGATGTTGTTTGCTGGCAAAAAAGTCTAAAAACTGTTGTCTAATTTGTGCGGTAGTCATGTGCTGCATGTGAAGGTCTCACCCGTATTTACTGTGCTTGCATTGCAAAATCGATTTCATCGTAGCTAAAGCCTCTATACATTAGGTAGCGCACGCGCTTGGCCTTGTCTTTGTACTCGAGGTCTGCCGGTGTATTTGAATATTTTTTATTGTACGCATCCTGCGCCAGCTCAAACCAATCTACTTCAAGCTCTTCAATTACTTTTTCAAGTAATGAACGGTCAATCCCTTTGCCCATAGCTTCGCTTTGAATGCGCCTTAAGCCATGGCATTTAAATATGTGTTTTCTAACAAAGCCTTCACAGTAACGTTGCTCGTTTACAAAATTGTGCTTTTCGCACCAATCAAGCAAGGTTTCGATAAACTCATCTGTGGCTTCTTTTTTTTGTAATTTGAACGTTAATTCTCGGCGTGAATATTCTTGCCTTGATAACAACCAAAGTACATAGTTTTTTAATTTCTGCTTTAACTTATCATCCATTAAGCGTCAAAACGCCCACTAGACTCACTACTTAATGGCGTAATATTGCTATCGTCACTTGGTGGTACAACCGGCATAAAAATAGCTTGATAAGATACAAAAAAGCTAATGTAGCAAATAGGCATTAAAACCAACAAGGGTAAGAACGATAAAAACATCGAAAGCACAATAAATAACCCGCAAATAATAGCATAAACGCTTAGCGGTAAAATATTATAATAAAACACCATAAAGGATTTTTTAAGAGCGCTAAAAATGCGCTGTTCTTTATTAAAGTAAACTAATGGAACCGCGTAAGCGAATGCAGTTAAATAAACCGACAACGCTAATAAAAATAGCACCACGCTTGCCATAGAAATACTCTCTAACATTTGGCTAATTGCCATATTAGGATCTAAATCTGGCTGCGCCATAACCGCAATTGCATCGGCAAATAAACCGTTTGCTAATAATGCCATTAAAATACCCGCACCCATTTGGTACAAAGCCAAACGCAGTAAACCTAAACGATTACCTTTAGTGGTAATGGGCTTGAGAATATCAGCGAGCATAATTTTACCGCCTTGCTGCTTAGTAAGCACAGCCTGATAAAATCCTGCGGTTAAAAATGGCGTAGCTAAAGCCGCTACCACTTGTAATAGCGGTAAAAATAACGACAACAGGCCAACAATACCAATAAATAAATGCATAAAAATAAAAGTAAGCGGCTGGGTTTTAAAAATAAGCCAGCCCGCTTTAAACCACTTTAGGGCAGCATCGGCCTTAAAAACTCGTAATTGTGTAGACATAGTTACTCTTAATTTAAGGTTTTTTAATTTTTTTGATATCTAACATGTGCGCGCCATGTTTAATTTTGGTTTCTAAATACGCTTTATTACCCGCAACACCGGCTTTAATGTGTGCGTGCGTACCCACAACCGAATCAACCGTAATACCAGCATCTCTTAGTGCATTTAGCTTTTTAGGGTTATTGGTCATTAATTTAACGTGGGGTAAATTAAGCGCATTTAGCATTAGCACCGCATCCGTAAAATCACGTAAATCATCGGCAAAACCTAAATGATTATTTGCCTCATAAGTGTTCATACCTTGCGACTGCAACACGTAAGCATCTATTTTATTATACAAACCAATACCACGACCTTCTTGGCGTAAATACAATAAAATACCGCCTTGCTCGTGCATCATTTCAATACACTCATTTAACTGCTCACCGCAATCACAACGCGACGAGTAAAATACATCACCCGTTAAACACTCTGAATGCATACGAATAAGCGGTACATCTTGCTCTGTATCAGCGTTGTTAAACACCATAGCAATATGTTCTTTGCCATCTTTTAAATCAGTAAACGAGATAATTTCAGCGGGAATATCACTGTTCTTGCCAACATTAAGCTGAACTCTTGCTCTTACTTGCGCCACGACAAATCCAAATATTTAAATAACTACGACACGATAATGAAGTGATATTATCACAAAAGAATACAAAAAGATCGAAATCCAAGGGTATTTATTGCAATTATATGGCGACGAGAAGCTTAATTATCAATGCATAATTACAATATATAATTCTCACTAAAGCCCTTACTGTTTACCTTTATTTACATCAATTCATGACTAATTATAAGTAAATTGTTAATGTGTTAAAAAGTATAATAATTATAATATGGAACATTATGAAACCACATAAACTCGCCTTACTGCTTAGCCTTAACCTTTCAGTTATTACTGCATCGGCTTTTGCAAGCGAAGCTACAAATGCAAACACTGCATTTTCTCAAGCGTACCAAAATTACTTAAGCGCCGTAGATACCAACGAAAACATACAACAAGCTGCCAAACTCGCTTACTCTTTAGGTGCTAAAGTATATGGCGATAACGCAGATAACACCGCAAATTTAGCCATTAATTACGCTAAAGCTATCAGCGGATTTAACCAGGAAGACGAAGCTAAACGCTACGAACTGTATAAACAGGCGTACAATATTTTAGCTAACAATCATGGTGAAAGCTCAGTCGAGACAATAGACGCCTTACTAGGTATGGCAAGCAATACTAAATCAGCGCGTCAGGCCGATAGCCAATTGGAACGTATAGTTGATATAGCAAAGGAGCTTAAAAAACCAAGATTTGTAGCCGACATGCAATTTGCTGCAGCCTCTTTGTTAGTTAAAAAGTTTGTGCCAGAAAAATACCGTTCTGCTAAACACTACGCCGAAGAAGCTGACGAGTATTACCAAGCAAACTTACCTGAAAACGCTGTAGAGCGTATCAAATCAGATTTTTTAATGGCCTCGTTTGATGAAGGTCGTAAAAAATATGATTCAGCAATTACAAGGTTAAACCGCATAGTCACCGTATTTGATAATAACTTAAGCTACGATCACAGCGCCGAGCTAAGCGCTCACTCTAAGCTTATAGCACTATACGAAAAGCAAGGTGAAAGTGAGCAAGCAACTAAGCACTGCTTAGCTATTGCTAAAATGGTGCCTTGGGAAGAAAGTCAAGAACAAACCCCGCTTTATCGTGTTAATCCTGACTACCCTATGGGCAAAGCACGCCAAGGTAAAGATGGCAGTGTAGTTATGGAATTTGAAGTAGACACCGCAGGCTTTGTTAAAAACGTGAGTGTGCTCGATTCAAATGGCGGCGTAACCTTTGAGCACTCGGCAAAAAAAGCAGTAGAGCAATGGCGCTATGCTCCTAAATTTGAAGATGGCATACCTGTAACAGCAAAAACCCAAGTACGGCTCGACTTCAAAATTAACCGATAACTTAGTGAACTACCCAGCGACTAAAGATCACAGGGTTTTCTCGCTAAGTAATCATAAACTCTCTAATAAAAAAGGCGCAATTTAGCGCCTTTATTAATTCACTGTAACGCACAAAGCCATTACTTAAACATTGGCTGTTAATTTAGCTAATATTTTATCACTTGCTGCTTCAATTAAATCTAGCACCTTTTCAAAACCATCGTCCCCACCATAATAAGGATCGGGAATAGCACTTACAGCCTGCTCACCAAACTCTAAAAACAGGGCAAGTTTATACTGTAAATGTGCTGGGCAACGCTGAGTTAAATCGGCTAAATTTTGTTTGTCTGCGGCTAAAATCAAATCGAATTCAGTAAAATCACTACTGCGCACTTTACGCGAATAAACCCCTTTGAAACTATAACCTCGTTTTTCGCCCGCCTGCATAGATCGGCTATCTGGTGAATTGCCTTCGTGATGACCTATAGTACCGGCCGAATCAACTTTAACGGCAATACCTAACTGCTCAGCACGTTTTTTTAATACCGCTTCAGCTGTAGGCGATCGACAAATATTACCTAAACACACAACCAGTATTTTTTTCATAGAGCCTCCCTCTAAACTAAACGTTATTAATTACTGAACTAAATAACCTTAAACACTATTGCATTGACGCAAGCATAGCCTGCTCACTTTGTAATAAAGTTTGCATTGCTGGTAATGCTTTTACACGCTCAAAAAGTGCAGCTAAATTTGGCCAGCGCTGTGCATTAATCTGCTCGCCCGCATGCTGCATATTGATTATCTGCGACGCAAACGCTATATCAGCAAGGGTTAACGCGTTACCTACAAAGTAATCATTATGACCTAGCACGCCTTCAAGGTAGTCAAAGTGCGGTGGTAACTGCTCATTCATAGCCAACTTTACTAAACTTTCATCACATACTTTTTGCATACCTAAATTAATTACTCGCTGTTGAAACACAGTAAAAGTAGTTAATGGGGCTAGTTCATAATCAGCGTATTTTTCTAACCAGCGTACCTGAGCAGTCTGCTCGACAGTGTCGCCAAGTAATGCTGTATTCCCTGTGTATTTATCATCAAGGTATTGGCAAATAACACTCGAATCAGCCAGCACTAAATCACCATCTTTAAGCGCTGGTATACGCCCTAATGGATTTAACTCAAAAAACCAAGCCGGTTGATTAAACGGCGACACTATTTCTAACTTATAATCTAACTGCTTTGCAGCCAAACACAGACACACCTTGCGTACATAAGGAGAAAGAGGTACGCCATAAACAATTAAACTCATGTTAAACCCTTATCAGAAGAAAAAAGCGCAACTAATACGCTAGTTAAAAAGCTATTTAATACTTAAAATCGTTTTAAAATTGCTTTAAAAGTTTTTTAAAATACTTGCATCATAGTCATTGGCATCAAGTGTTAAATTATACTTAGCCGCCACACTATCCAGCTCAGCTTGCTTAATTGCTAAGTCATCCATAGTGATTGTATTGTCATCGAGCTGCCATAACAATTTAGAGCCCGCGTAACTGTAATGAATAGCCAATAGCGCATCACTATTACCTTCACGCCCTGCTGCCTTTAATTTCGCCATTTTACGCGTTATTTTATTAAGCGCTTGTTTAAGCTCCCACACATACACCACTTCAATCATAAACGGATGCGTGCGGTATTTATTAAGTAACCACGCAAGCCCTAATGCGCTAATAACAACGCCCGTTACGTTCCAATGAAAGTGAGTGCCGCTCTCATCAGGAAACAAAGCAATCAGCGTTTGCGATATAGCTAAGCTCCCAACAGCTAAACCCACAGCACAACCGGCAATAACACGGTTTAAATGCTTACGATAACGCGCTTTATTTATTTCAATGAGTTGCATAACAGCCTAAAATTAAGTGAACAAAATATAACTGCCGCCATTGTAACTAAACAATCCACTTATCGAAAAATCTATTTGCGTTCTTTTTGATTTAACAACAGCATTAGTGCTATTAGCCCTCTGCAACGTTAGGAGCTGTTAATCAATGGTTAGCCAACGAATTAATTTGCACTGCGTCTAGATGCGTAGGATAGTAACCAAATAATCGCTGTAACTGTATAGGACTACCATGCTTAAACTACTATTTGCTTCAAGTTTAATTTTTTCTTCTTGCTCGGTTTTGAGTAAAAATTTAACAACCGAAGAGCAACGAATTGAAGCCGCTACCCACGCCATGCCTCAGGTGCTAATGGCCTTTGCTGATGAGGTGAATCAATTTGAACAGCAATGGAAAAGCCTTAACAACTTTCGGCATGCAACTGACTTAATCGCTGATTATTCAAGTCAATTATGGTTAAACGCCAAACAGCGCATTGTTACAACTAAAAACTACGATGATCGCGAGCTTTACTGGGCACGATTACTTTCAAGTAAAATAATTCGCTCTGTTAAGCCAAAATTTATCCTCTCAGTTGCTGAGCAAAATAACCTTTTAACTCAGTTAGAAAAAGGCAGTCGCGGTCATAACGACCTCAGCTTTACTAAAGGCAGCACTAAAAAAATTATCCTTACCGGCTTTGACCCCTTTTTATTAGATAAAAACATAAATCAAAGTAACCCATCTGGGGTTGCTGCCCTCTTACTAGATGGTCAAGTAATTAACTACCAAGGCATTAGCGCTGAAATTAACACCGTTATGGTGCCCGTTCGTTATGCCGACTTTGATCAAGGTATAATCGAAGCACTCCTCGCGCCCTATTACGCCCTGAATAATGTCGATATGATTGTTACTGTAAGCATGGGTCGCAAAGATTTTGATTTAGAAAGATTTCCCGGTAAGCGCCGCAGCGTAACTGCCCCAGACAATGCCAATATTATATTTGGCGGGACACAAACAGCTCCCTTGCTCCCAAGTTTAAATAACCAGCCACTGCCAGGTAACGAATTTGTACAATTTAGCCTTCCCGTGGCAAATATGCAGCAAGCACAAGGGCCGTATAAGGTTATTGATAATCATAAGATCACGACCTTAGAAAAAACCTACGAGCCCGCAACACTTGCCGAGCTAAAAAATAGCATTGCCGTAAATGGCTCTGGCGGTGGATACCTGTCTAACGAAATTTCGTATCGCAGTATACGCCTTCGTAATCAACTTAATTCAACCATTCCAACAGGCCATATTCACACCCCCAGAATTCAACAGTTTGAGCCGAAAACGGAAGCTAAAATAGTAAAGCAAATTACCGCAATGCTAGAGCACAGCTTAAGTGCGTTGTAAGTAGCTGACTTGTCGGATGGCGCGGCTGCGCCGCTTATCCAACCTACGTATAAACAAAAAGCCTGCAAATTTGCAGGCTTTTTGTCATTCAAAATGAGTAATCATAAACACGCTTATAAAACAATTATGCTCGTTACTAAGTAGGCTATCAGTGTCAGGCCACCAGCGAACAAGGCATAGGGTAGCTGGGTTTTAACGTGAGTAAGTAAGTCGCAGCCCGATGCAATTGCCGATACTGCGCTGGTGTCGGATATGGGCGAGCAGTGATCGCCAAATATACCGCCACCTAAAATAGCGCCTAATACCAACGACGGCGGCAAACCCAATGCTTGAATAAGCGGCACGCCAATAGGGATTAAAATTGCAAAGGTGCCCCACGATGTACCCGTAGTAAACGACATAACCGCACCGGTTAAAAACAGTGCCGGTACCACCAAGTAAATAGGGAGGTAATCGCCCACTAAAGATGCCACAAACACACCAGTACCCAACTCTTTTAAGCTCGCTCCTAAAGTTAACGATAACAATACAATGCCTACTAGTGGCAGTAATTCACCCATGCCTTTAAAGCCTGTTTCAACTAACTTATGGTGGCTAAATTGGCGTGATGCTAGCATTAAAAAGTAAGCTACAACTATGGCTAAAACGGTTGCATACAATACCGACTTTGAGCCACTACCTTCTGCCAATACACCGTTACCTGTGTAAAACATAAAGCCTACCATGCTAACAATCAGCGTAATAAGGGGCACTAACATAAAGCGTGCTTTAGAGCCTTTTACTTCTTCTTTTAAGTCAGTTATTTGTAGCTCTAGTTTTTGCTCAGCTTGTTTCATTGGGCCATGTACTTTATCAAACGCAATGGTGTAAAAAACAATAACAAGCGTGATTATGGCGTAAAAGTTATAGCCTACGCTGCCCCAAAGTACCGATACAGCTGATTCACCTAACTCGTAGTTACTTAATAACCCTAGTACAAATGCGCCCCAGCCATTTAGTAATATTAAAATACATACCGGCGCACTGGTGCTATCGATAATATAAGCTAAGCGGGCGCGGCTCATTTTAAATTTATCGAATAATCCGCGCGATAAAATACCCGCAGTAAGTACACTCAGGTTTGACTCTATAAACACCGCAATGCCAGTAAACATAGTTAAAAAGCCAACTTGGCGCTTACTTTTCGCTATACCTTTGTTCATTAACATATTAACGGTAGCGGCTACTCCACCCGACTCGCGAATGTAGGCAAGCAAAGCACCAATCAAAATACTAAAAATTAAAATACGGGTATTGCCGGGCGAGCTTGCTACGCTAACAATACGTTCAATAGTGTTTAAAAAGGTATTAAATACACTACTGCCCTCCCCCTGTAATGCGAGTAAAAACTCTGACGAAGCCACTGCAAGCAACAGCGCCATAATGACCTCTTTGCGCCAAAATACGACAGCAATGGCGATTAACGGCGGTAAAATAGAATACCAAGACATAAATTAACCTTTATTTTAGTGTGCTTATTTACGGGGTAAATATTTTACACTTTGTTATCTAGCTTAAGTTTTACAGTCAAAACCCATTTAAGTAAACCACTAAGCACATTGATATATGCTATTTATACTGTCAGTTTATTGATTTAATAACGCTTCGTATATTAATGAAACAACCGAGCCATATTGTGCAGTTTCATAATTTTTACCACTAAATTGATAACTTTTTTGCGAGCCTGTAATTGGCGTATGCCGCGCATTAGTTAATAAAATAATCGCTAAGTCGTAAACGGGATCAATTACCGTTACTGTGCCTGTCCAACCTGTATGCCCATAAGCCTGTGCGCTTGCGTAAGGGCCAAAGTGCCAACGCCTTGCTTGGTTGTTACCAGCAAGCCTAAAGCCCAGCCCGTAGGTTTCATCGCTACTTTGTGGGGTTAAAAACTGCGCCAAAGCACTTGCACTAAAAAGCTGCTTATCGCCGTAACCACCATTATTTAATAGTAGCTGACAAAGTATGGCTAAATCTGGCGCATTACTAAATAACCCCGCGTGCCCTGCTACGCCACCTAGAGAATAGTACGCACGCTCGTCATGTACTTGGCCTTGTAAAACATGGGTGCGAATATTATCAAATTTGATTCGTCCGTCTCGCGTGTTACCACCCAGCTCTGTGGCGGCAAATTGCTGAGCATTAAAGCCTTTTTTAAGGGGGTTAAACACAGTGTTATGCAATTTTAATGGCGCATATACTTGTTGCTCTAGGTAATCGTCAAGTGAAAGACCGGTTATACGCTCAACCAATACTCCTAAAATCATGTAATCAATGTCTGAATAAACATGCTGCCCGAGCGATTTTGCGCTAAGTGGCACACTGGTAAGTAAGAGCTTTTTTGTAGTATGGCTATTTTGTGAGTAAAACACATCGCCATTGCTACTGTCTTTACGATGAAAATCAAACACCGGCGGATAGCCTGCGCTATGCGTGAGTAAATCTTTTACGCGTCGCTGCTCTCGACCATCGCCTTGATACTCTGGTAAATATAATTGCACTGGCTTATTAATATTTAATAGGCCTTCGCTTACTAACTTCATTAATGCAAAGTTGGTAGCAAATATTTTAGTATTAGAGGCTAAGTCAAATAAGGTATCGGTTTGCATTGGCTCTGGGCGTAATAGCATTAAATCATTTTGTTGATACTGTTTTGCATCGCCATAAGCAGTTAATTTAATTAACTCACCATTTTTTACTACCGCTAAAACAGCACCAGGAAAACCCGCTTTAATATCTCGCTCTATTAATGCATCTACCTCACTAAAATTAGCCTGCTGATGCGATGCTTTATTTAAAGTAGGAAACGCAAAGCGCAGCGTTAAACTTGCTCCCGCTGGTTGAATGTTTGCAACTTTAAAGGTGTTAACCCCGTTATGCGTTAGCTTTGCTAAACTATATTGGTACACAGTATTAGCGCCGAGCAATTGCTTAATATTAAGCAGTTGATTATTTATATAAATGTCGGCACTTTTAGCACTATGATTTTGAATTAACAGCTGCCCATGGCCTTTATAGGCTTTAAACGTGCCGCGATTATTTACATACTTACGGCTACTAGGGTTTGGCTCAGGAAAGGTAACAATTACTTGCGCATTAGGCAGCTCAACAAGTTTACTTTGCGTTAATAGCGCCTTGGGCTCGAGCGGCTCTACAGAGGAGCTACATGCCCCCAGCATAAAACTTAAAGCCACTATTAATAACTTTTTTATACTGTAATAATTTTTATTTTTTAAATATAAGTACATAAGCTACCTTTTACTCATATAACAAATAAGGTGCTCTTTGCTGTTTAAATTGCATCAACCCCGCCTGCCAAGTTTGCTTTATTAGTTGTGCCGATTGCCCCGCCTCAATAGCTAAGCGCAGCTTATCGGTACCTGCTAACTTATCCATAAAATCAGCGCGCTCAAAAAACGTAATATCATTATTATTAAGCTGCTTATAAGCACTTATTAAGTAGCTTAAATCTAACCCTTTAGTGGTGGCTTGGCGTAAGTCGAGCCCCTGCACTGCTTGGTTTTTAAATTTAGGGTTTAGGGCCGCGCCTTTAATTGCACGCGGGGTAAAACTAAACTCTCCTAAAGCAACCGGTGAATACCCTATAATCTGAAACGCAAAATCGGTGCCTCTGCCAATACTAATTGGCGTGGCTTCAAAAAAGCACAAGGACGGATAAAGCGAAATAGCAGTATCATTTGGTAAATTAGGGCTTGGCTTTATCGGTAAACTATAGCTAGTTGCGCGTGTATAACCACTAACTGGGATCACATTAAGCTCTAAAACAGCTGCTTGATTTATCCAGCCTTCACCTTTGATCATGTTTGCAAGCTCGCCCACAGTCATACCATGAACTATAGGAATGGGGTGCATACCTACAAATGACTTAAATTGCGGCTCTAATATGGGCCCATCAACATAAGCAATATTTGGGTTTGGTCTGTCGAGTACAATAAACTCCACCCCTTGCTCGGCAGCTGCTTCCATCATGTAATGCATAGAGCTTATATAAGTATAAAAGCGCACTCCCACATCTTGAATATCAAAAATTATTACATCAACATCAGCTAAAACTTCGGCGCTCGGTTTTTTATTGTTGCCGTAAATGGAAATAAGTGGAATACCGGTTTTACTATCAACGGCATTTTTTACGTGCGCCCCCGCATCGTGATCGCCACGAAAGCCATGCTCAGGTGCAAATATTTTAGTTATGTTTACGTTTTTTTCCCGCAGGCTATCTACTAAATGGATTTGTTCTACTGTTGATGTTTGATTAACCACCAGCCCTACGCGCTTATTTTTTAACTGCGGTAAATACTTTGTGTATTGCTGCGCCCCCACAACAATTGAACCTTTAGCTTCATCAGCTTGTACGCTGAGTATTAAAGTAGCGCTAAAAATAAAAAACAACGTAATAAATAGGGTTTTAAACATACTGCAATATCCTTTTAAACAAGGCGTTTAAAGTAACATAGGTAATAAAAAAGAGCAGCTTTAGAAAGGTGTTAAGTAATTAGAACCTGCCGTTTCTCTCGCGAACAAATTCTCCGTTAACAGGGGTGGCAATCTACAATTTTCACTTTATTTTAGGCATAAAAAACCGACTCAAATGTCGGTTAATTATGAAAGTGGTGGGCACAGGACGTATCTTGTAAGAGTGAACCTGTGACCGCACGGTTCTCGGCCACACAATAATTTCACTTTATTTCAGGCATAAAAAAACCGACTCAAATGTCGGTTAATGTATGAAAGTGGTGGGCGCAGGAGGATTCGAACCTCCGACCGCTCGGTTCGTAGCCGAGTACTCTATCCAGCTGAGCT
>NZ_JADYXG010000005.1:181655-201902 GCF_015864415.1 Pseudoalteromonas sp. SCQQ13
TTTACTTTACTTGTTTTTACTCTAAGTAGGAGTCTATAAAGTGGTGGGCGCAGGAGGATTCGAACCTCCGACCGCTCGGTTCGTAGCCGAGTACTCTATCCAGCTGAGCTATGCACCCACTTTATAGTTTGCTTATTTTAACTCTAAGCAGAGTTTTTGCTTATTTAAACTCTAAGCAGAGTTATTAAAGTATGGTGGGCGCAGGAGGATTCGAACCTCCGACCGCTCGGTTCGTAGCCGAGTACTCTATCCAGCTGAGCTATGCACCCATACTTTAAAACTTACAAAACACGCCATTTAAAAATGGTGGAGAGGGAGGGATTCGAACCCTCGATAGAGCTACAAACTCTATACTCCCTTAGCAGGGGAGCTCCTTCGGCCACTCGGACACCTCTCCGTCTTGTGGGGCGTATAATAAAGAGTTCAGAAAATATGTCAAACACTTTTCTACCAAATGTGCCTATATGGTTATAGATTGTGCATCTAGTTAGTTTTAATGTGTAATTAGTTTGAAATTCAAACAACTTTTAACTTTTTTCTGGTGGGTTAACGCCTAACACAGGCACTAAATCATCATTTAACTCTGCAAGATACTGCTCTTGATAACCTAACTTTTGAAATTCTGCAATACAGGCTCGGTAAAAGGCTTGTCTTGCATCTTCTGTTTCGCAGTTATTGATTGGGTTTTCAATACGTTTATTTTTCATATTATTATTTATAAATCCATTTAATCTTTTTATTTAGAGCCTTAAATCAATCCTCTAAATTTCCATCGTAGTGTAGCGAACAACTTTACATAAATGCAACAGTGCGTTTAAAAAACACTCAGATTAAAAAGTTATAGCCCAGACACAAAAACGCCGCATTTAAGCGGCGCTTTATTACTTTACATTATTAAGCTTAGTCGGCTTGCGGGCGCATATGCGGGAACAAGATAACGTCTTTAATGGTTGGAGAGTCAGTAAACAGCATTACTAAACGGTCAATACCAATACCTTCACCTGCAGTTGGTGGTAAGCCATACTCTAGTGCGCGTATGTAGTCTTCGTCGTAATGCATTGCTTCATCATCGCCTGCGTCTTTCTCTTCAACTTGACGAGTAAAGCGCTCTGCTTGGTCTTGTGCATCGTTAAGCTCAGAGAAACCATTAGCTAGCTCACGCCCACCCACAAAAAACTCAAAGCGGTCTGTAACAAATGAATTTTCATCGTTACGACGTGCCAATGGTGATACTTCCCATGGGTAGCCGGTAATAAACGTAGGTTGAATAAGCATGTGCTCTGCTGTTTCTTCAAATATTTCACACAAAAATTTACCTGGGCCCCAAACACAGTTTTCAGGAATTTTAACGTGTACTTGCTTAGCGTACGCTTTTAATTGTTCAAAATGGTTTTCTGGGTCGTTAAACACTGCCGCATCAAACTCAGGGTTATATTTTAAAATTGCGTCGCTCATGCTTAAGCGCGTAAACGGTTGACCAAAATCGTATTCAACTGAGTCAATTACTTCGCCGTTTTCGTCTTTAGTTGTGTTAACTACCACAGCACTACCAAGTACGTTTTCTGCAACTGTACGTAGCATGTCTTCGGTAATGTTCATCAGATCGATGTAATCAGCGTATGCTTGGTAAAATTCAATCATTGTGAATTCTGGATTGTGACGCGTAGATAACCCTTCGTTACGGAAGTTACGGTTAATTTCGAATACGCGATCAAAACCACCTACCACTAAACGCTTTAAGTACAGCTCAGGCGCTATACGTAGGTACATGTCAATATCAAGCGCGTTATGGTGTGTTACAAACGGGCGTGCCGATGCACCGCCAGGAATAACCTGTAGCATGGGTGTTTCTACTTCCATAAAGTCACGGTCTGCTAAAAAGCGACGAATGCCTTCAACTACTTGTGAGCGAATGCGGAATGTTTCACGCGTTGCTTCGTTAGTAATTAAATCAACGTAACGTTGACGGTACTTAGTTTCTTGATCTGATAAGCCATGGAATTTTTCAGGCAACGGGCGAAGTGACTTAGTTAATAGTTGGTACTCTGTCATTTCTACGTATAAATCGCCTTTACCCGATTTATTAAGCGCGCCTTTAACACCAATAATATCGCCAGTATCTAGTTGGCCATATTTTTCTTTTAAATCTTTTTGCACATCTTTAGACGCATATGATTGTACGCGGCCTTTCATGTCTTGAATTACAAAAAATGGTCCGCGCTTTGCTAAAATACGTCCAGCAATAGACACTACTTGTTGTAACTCAACTAATTCTTCTTTGCTCTTATCACCAAACTGGGCTTGCAAATCTGCCGTGTAATGCTCACGACGGAATTGGTTTGGATGACCGTTGGCTGGGCAATTTTGGCGTATAGCATCTAATTTGCCACGACGCTCAGCGATTAACTTGTTTTCGTCTTGGATTTGATCAGTCATTTTTTTAGCTCTTTATTAGCTTGGTGGTTATAAACCAGATTTTAAGCTGGCTTCTATAAATTTGTCTAAGTTGCCGTCAAGTACCGATTGGGTATTACGGCTTTCAACGCCTGTACGTAAATCTTTAATGCGAGCGTCATCGAGTACGTATGAACGAATTTGACTGCCCCAACCAATGTCCGACTTTGAGTCTTCTTGGGTTTGTTTTTCAGCATTTTGTTGTTGTAACTCTAGCTCAAACAGTTTTGCTTTTAACTGTTTCATTGCTTGAGCTTTATTTTTATGTTGTGAGCGCTCATTTTGGCACTGCACTACGGTATTTGTTGGTACGTGCGTAATACGAACCGCTGATTCAGTGGTGTTAACGTGCTGACCACCTGCGCCCGAGGCACGGTAAACGTCAATACGTAAGTCAGACGGGTTCATATCAATTTCAATATTGTCGTCAACTTCTGGATAAACAAATGCAGAGGCAAACGAAGTATGACGACGACCACTTGAGTCAAACGGGCTTTTTCGCACTAAACGATGCACGCCAGTTTCGGTACGTAACCAACCATACGCGTATTCGCCAACAAAGCGAACTGTTGCGCCTTTAATTCCTGCAACATCGCCACCAGTTGCTTCTACTAATTCAACTTTAAAGCCTTTAGCTTCGCCCCAGCGTAAATACATGCGCAGCAAAATATTACACCAGTCTTGTGCTTCAGTGCCGCCAGAACCAGATTGTAAATCAAGGTAAGCGTCGTTTGAGTCATGAGGACCGCTAAACATACGACGAAACTCTAACGCTTCTAGTTGCTCGTTCAAGTCTGCTAGTTCGCTTTGTGCTTCATCAAAGGTTTCTTGATCTTCGGCTTCTACAGCAAGCTCAAGTAAGCCTTCAACGTCGTCAGTACCCGTCACTAAAGTATCGATAGTTTCAACAACAGCTTCTAATGCCGACTTTTCACGGCCGAGAGCTTGTGCGCGTTCAGGTTCATTCCATACGGCTGAGTCTTCAAGTTCGGCGTTAACTTCTTCTAAGCGTTCTTGTTTAAGAGCATAGTCAAAGGTACCCCCGAAGCAACTCAGTACGTTCGCGAATTTCCTTGATTTGGTTAATCACAGGATTCACTTCAAACATGGTCATTACTCCAAAATGGCTAGGTTATTACGCTCCTTAAAAAGGAATTAACGCAATATATTATCGTCAAATGATAAAAACGCCCGATTTTAACAAAAAACCGTGCGCTTTATTAGCACTTTATGCGATCTATTCTAGATATTTTTTAGCTGGCTTTTTCTAGCTCTCGGATAATTAATTGCAGGGTGAACTTGCCTCTAAACTCATTTATATCGAGCTGATACGCTGCTTTAACAAATTGTGCGTTGTTATCTGGCCATTCTTTTACATCAATGCCAAAAGCTATGGCATCAACTAAGCGGCCTGATTGATGTTTTAATACCAGTTTTAAATGCTTTTCGCCCACTATACGCTGCTGAATTAACTCAAATGTGTGCTCAAATACCGGTTCAGGAAATTGCTGCCCCCAAGGGCCCGCTTGTTTTAATTGCTGGGCAAAATCCATGGTAAAACACTCATTTGGCAACTCGCCATCGGTAAATACAATGCAGCGTTTACTTTCTTCACTAAGCTGGGCGCTAACGGCAGTATCAAAGGCGTGTTTAAATTCGCTAAATTGCTGCTCATTAATACTTAAACCGGCCGCCATGGCATGGCCACCAAACTTACTAATTAAGTGCGGATCGGCCGTACTTAGCCCTTCGAGTAAATCGCGTATGTGCAGCCCTTCAATTGAGCGACATGACCCTTTTATCTCACCGTTTTCGCCACCCGCAAATATAACTGTTGGGCGGTGGTATTTTTCTTTTAAACGCCCGGCTAAAATACCAATAACACCTTGGTGCCAATCCTCTTGGTATAAACAAATAGCGTCGGGAATATTGTCATCATTAAACGCTAACTTATCAAGCACAGCTTGCGCTTCATGCTGCATGCCTTGCTCTATTTCGCGGCGTGCAAAGTTTAAGCTATCTAGCTCACTGGCAATGCGCCTAGCTTGGTTTATATCGGTACTGAGTAAGCAGGCTATGCCTAAACTCATGTCATCTAAGCGCCCTGCGGCATTTAGGCGCGGAGCAAGCGAAAAACCAAAGTCGCTGGCACTCAATCTTGAGGCATTACGATTAGCAACCTCAATGAGGGCAGTAATGCCTGGGCGAGTTTTACCACTGCGAATACGCGCTAGTCCTTGGTGCACCAATGTCCGGTTATTGGCATCAAGCGCCACTACATCGGCTACAGTACCAAGCGCAACTATGTCGAGCAGGTCGGCTAAGTTAGGCATAGGCTGCTGCGCAAAATGATTTTGCTCACGCAGTGTGCTTCTAAGGGCAATAAGTAAGTAAAAAGCCACACCAACACCTGCAATCGATTTAGACGGAAAGCTGCAGTCGTGCCTGTTCGGGTTTACTATGGCATCGGCATTAGGGAGTGTTTCGCCCTGTAGGTGATGGTCGGTAACCAGCACTTTAATATTGGCGGCTTTTACAATATCAATACCCGCAATACAGGAAATACCGTTATCGACTGTAATTACTAAATCGGGTTTAAGCTGAACTATTTGCGCAGCTAACGCCGGGCTTAAACCATAACCTAAGCTAAACCGATCAGGTACTAAGTAATCTAAATGAGCAAAGCCAAACATGGCCAAGCCTTGCATTAATGTAGCGGTACTGGTTGCACCATCAGCATCAAAATCGCCAACAATTAAAATATGGCTTTGGGCATGTAGCGCCTCAATTAACAAGTCGCAGGCTTTGTCCATATCTTTAAATAACTTAAAGTCGTGTAATGTGGCGGCGCTGTTATTTAGCTCATCGGCATGGGAAACATTTCGCGTGGCATAAATTTGCTTAATTACAGGGTGTAAATGACTCGGTAAATGTGAATCATCGACGTTTTCGCGCGTTTGGATCGTTTTTTTCATGCAGATTTTTAACTTATTTGGTTCATCATAAATATACAAAAAAAGGCCTTTCGGCCTTTTTTTATGCGCACCGTAAATTTAATTACTATGGGGCTTTACTAGCGTTAAGCGCAGCGCTTAATGCGGCAGCTGGCTGATAACCTGGGATCATGGTGCCATCTTCTAAAATAATAGCAGGTGTACCGGTAACACCAAAGCTTTGACCTAGCTGATAATGCTCAGCAACTGGCGCACTACAACCTTTAACTGCTGTAGTATTTGAGCCACTTTTAGCTTCGGTTAGTGCTTCTTGTTGATCTTTAGCACACCATACGTTCATTAAGTCATTATAACCTGAACCTTGTAGGCCACCGCGCGGAAACGCTAAATACTTAACGGTAATACCCGCTTCAAGTAAATCATCTAGCTCACGGTGTAATTTACGACAATAACCACAGCTAATGTCGGTAAATACGGTAATGCTATGTTTTTCGTTAGGTGCTTTGTACACTATCATCGAATCTTCGTATTCTTTTAACCCAGCTTGGCGTACGCCGTTTAGTGCTTTTTCGGTTAAATTACTACGATTATTTAAGTCTATAAGTGTCCCTTGCATTAAAAACTGTCCGTCTGGGCTTGCATAAAGCACACCTTGATTAGTGATCAGTTCTTTTAAACCCGCTACTGGGCTTGGGTTTATTTGCTTAACGGTAACACCAAGCGCGGCAAATTTAATAACAATAGGATCATTAGCGTTAGGGGCTACAGCCACATCATTCGCTACGGCACTTAAACTAGTGCATAACATGGCACCTGCTAACATTAATTTTTTCATAATTATTCTCTATTTTTATAAATACATATCAATTGACCGGCTTAGTGATAATAAATTTCATATTAAGCACGTGGATGATGCTGCGCATGTACCGATTTTAATCGCTCATTTGCAACATGCGTATATATTTGGGTGGTTGATAAATCACTGTGTCCTAACATCATTTGAACCACACGTAAGTCTGCCCCATGATTTAATAAGTGGGTTGCAAATGCATGGCGCAATGTATGCGGTGACAATGACGACTCAATTGATGCCAAAATAGCATAGTGCTTCACTCTATGCCAAAAAGTTTGTCGGGTCATGCCAACCCCTCGCTTTGAGGGAAACACAAAGTCGGTGGCGTGTTTAATCATTTGCGCCCGTCCCACCTTTAAAAACTGCTCAAGCCAATACATGGCCTCTTCGCCCAGTGGTACTAAACGCTCTTTATTCCCCTTACCTTTTACAAACACTACAGCTTGGCGCAAATTAATTTGTTCAATCCGCAGCCCTACAAGCTCACTAACCCGCAAACCTGTTGCATATAGTAACTCAAGCATGGCTTTATCGCGCAGCCCCATTGGCTCATCGGTATTGGGAGCGCTCAGTAGCGCCTCTACTTCAGCCTCCGAAAGCGTTTTAGGCAAAGACTGTCCTGCTTTAGGTTGCGCAATATTGAGCATTGGCGAGTCGCTAATTAACTTTTCGCGCACAAAGTACTGATAAAAACGCTTAAGCGCACTAATACTACGCGCAGTACTACGCGGCTTTAAGCCTAGATCAACTCTATGGGCTAAATAGCTTTCAACGTCTAGGCCGGTTACAGTCATTAAATTTTTGCCTTTTAAAAACTGGCAAAACTTATCTAAATCGCTGCGATACGCCGATAGTGTATTTTCACTCACCCCTTGCTCTAAATACAAACAATCTAAAAAGGTTTCTAGGTAATCGTTATTGCTTTTTGGTGCCGTGCTTGGTTCTGAAAAGTCGTCAGCTAGCGTTGTCACTTTTGTGCTCTCATTTTTGTTATAGCCATTGCCTAAGGTATCAATTAAAAACACCTTACGGTAAACTTGAGCTTATCATATCAGGCAATTACACAGTGATAAATACGATGCAAATTGGTTTATTTTTTGGCTCTACTACCTGCTACACCGAAATGGCAGCAGAAAAAATTCGCGACATTATTGGTGCCGATATCGTTACCTTGCATAATATTAAAGACGAACCACTAAAAAATGCAGAGCAATACGATTTCATTATTTTTGGTATTTCAACCTGGGATTTTGGTGAAATACAAGAAGACTGGGAGTCAAAGTGGGACGACATAGCAGACGTAAACTTAAATGGTAAAACCATCGCGTTATTTGGCATGGGTGATCAACAAGGTTACGGCCAGTGGTTTCAAGATGCGCTTGGCATGCTACACGACGAAATAAGTCCGCAAACATTTACCCAGTTAGGTTTTTGGCCAAACGACAATAGTTACGAGTTTGAAGCATCTAAAGCACTCACCGAAGACGGTACACACTTTGTTGGTTTAGCCCTTGATGAAGACAGCCAGTACGAGCTAAGCGACGAGCGTATTGCCACTTGGGTTGAACAGGTAATGACCGAGTACAGCGAAACCCTGTAATACTGTTTATTATTGTTGTACTTGTAAAGCGCAGCCACACTGCGCTTTAATTTTATTGGCTAACTACTCTACTCTTAGCCAATATTGGTTACGATAAAAAAAGCCAATATAACCACGCACTTCTAATTTTTCACCAGCATCTTGAGTCGTTAAGCGCACTGTATAGCTTTTACCGTTATTTGGGTCGAGTATTTGACCGTCTTCCCAACTACCATCACCGCTATCAATCACATTATCAATAATGGTCATGCCTAATATGGGCTGATCTTTTTTATCGCCCGAGCACTGCGAGCACACTGCATTTTGCTTATCTTTATTTAATAATGTTTCAATGGTGCCGCTTAAAACCCCGTTATTTTCAACTATACGGACATACGACTTAGCTTCATTAGTGTCTTCATCAATGGTTTTCCAAAGCCCAACAGGCGTCATACTGGCAAGTACGCTCTGCGTTGTAAAAAATGTAGCGGCTAAGGCGCTTAATAATACTGATTTAGTTCGTTTTTTCATTATAAGTTTCCTGTATACATATAAACTCATCATACCAGCACTGTTTACCACATTACATCTTCAAATAAAATGCTTTGCATAGCGTAATATAATCTTCGCTATAGTTGTTTTCATTATCTTTTATACACAAAGCTGATTCCACAATGCTCTGGTTTATATAGCTAAAGGTCATTAGGCTTCGGCTAATCGCTTTATTTGGCGTCGCCTTTACTTGGCAATGAGTATTTAAAAAAAGCCCGTTTTGAGTAGCAAGTTCAATAAACACCGCAACCTCTGTAGTGGGTAAAATTAAGCTAAAGGTTGAGCCTGAATGACTGAGCTTTTTAAAAGCACTAATTAGCTCAGCAAAACTTAAACCATCTGTATGGCGCGCAATATTACGCGCCTTATTATTACCTTTTAAACTGTGATTAAAATACGGCGGATTGGCTATCACTACATCAAATGGCTGCGCGCTGTTAAAAGTTTGAATGCTTTGCTGGTGCACCTCTATATTTGGCCACGGGCTAGCGGCAATATTTTGCAACGCTTGTTGGTAAGCATTTTTATCAACTTCTACCGCCGTTATAGTTAACTGGGGGCTGCGCTGTTTGCACATAAGCGCCAGCAATCCCGTGCCTGTACCTATATCGAGCAAGCTGTTGGCATTACTTAAATTAGCCCATGCTCCAAGCAAAATACCATCGGTTGATACCTTCATTGCACACTGTTCGTGCGCAACTTTAAATTGTTTAAATGCAAAACCAGACATTTTTTCACCTTTTCATTCACCAAGCAGGCGTAACCGAGTATAATTAGTGCCATTGTCCTTTATTTTTGACACTCTATGCAATTTTCTGAATTTGATCTTGATAACAAGCTACTCGACGCCATTAATAAAATGGGTTACGAAACGCCAACCAGCATTCAACAACAAGCTATTCCTGAAGCACTTCAGGGGCGTGACATTTTAGCATCTGCGCCTACAGGTACAGGTAAAACAGCCGCCTTTTTAATTCCGGCTATTCAATATTTATTGGATTTTCCGCGTCGTGATCCTGGTTTTGCGCGCGTATTAGTAATGACGCCAACTCGTGAGCTAGCTTATCAAATTCATGAACAATGCGAACTACTTGCTAAACGTACTAACCTTAAAATTGGGGTAGTAACAGGCGGTATTAACTATGGTACGCATAAAGAGATTTTTGAAAAAAATAATGACATTTTAATCGCCACCCCAGGGCGTTTAATGGAATATTTAGAAACCGAAAACTTTCATGCTGAACACGTAGAAATGCTTATTATTGATGAAGCCGACCGCATGCTAGACATGGGCTTTAAAAAAGAAATGAGCCGTATTTGTGATGAAGCTAAAAATCGTCGTCAGTGCTTTTTATTTTCAGCAACCCTTGAAGGCGACAGTGTTGAAAGATTTGCTGAAACAACGCTAAACGATCCAGCATTGCTTGAAGCTGAATCGTCACGCAAAGAAAAGGCTAAAATTCACCAGTGGGTACATTTAGCCGACGACTATCATCATAAACTTGAGCTGTTAGTTAATACCCTTAATGGCCCAGACGTAACTAAAGCCATAGTGTTTGTTAAAACCCGTGAGCGTCTTGAAACGCTAATTGGTGAACTAACAACTAACGACGTTAAAGCAGCCTGGTTACGCGGCGAAATGCCGCAAGACAAACGCATGAAAGCGATGGAAAACTTCCATAGCGGCAAAACCCGTATATTAGTTGCTACCGATGTAGCGGCGCGCGGTATTGACGTGGCTGATATTAGCCATGTAATTAACTTTGACCTACCACGCACAGCCGATATATATGTACACCGTATTGGCCGTACAGGCCGCGCTGGTAAAAAAGGCATCGCTCTTTCACTGGTTGAAGCGCACGATATTGGCATTCTTTATAAAATAGAACGCTATATTGAGCAAAAACTTAAACGTCGTGTTATTAAAGGATTAGAGCCAAAGCATAAAGAAGCTAAGCCGCCGGCTAAAAAGCGTAAAGATCCGGTTAAAATGAAAGCGAAGAAAAAAGCTAAGGTTAAAAAGAAAAAGTAACTTAAGCGCATACTGTAAGTAGTATTATATTAGCCGACAAAAATGTCGGCTTTTTAATGCCTGCTCCTCCATAACTGCATGGTTTAGGGCTATGTAATCTCTACTTAGTTTTATGTAACAATTGCCCACCTGAATTCCCACTTAATAAAATAGCCTTTATTTTCAGTACATTAAATATGGAACGATAATTGTAACTATCATGGTAACTCTGCCTAATTTGGCTACCCGATTAATTGCAATGTAAGGATATGATTATGAGCCGTTTAAAATTAACTATCGCTTTAGTATCATTTTGTTGTTTGTTTTTATTAGCATGCGCTACAAAAGTGAGTGCTACAACAAATATGGTTGTCGTTAGCAGCCTAGCAACCCAACCAAACTTACAGCAATCGATTACCCACACTTTGCGTACCAACCCCAATTTAGCGCTAAGCGATATTCGCGTACAAGTTAAAAATGGTGAAGTAGATTTATACGGTAAAGCGCAAACAGGTTTTGAGCGTGCGTTGGCACAAAAGTTTTTAGAAAATATGGATGGCGTAAAAATCATTCGTAACAAAATTGATATTATTTAAGTTCTACTTAAATAACTTACATAAAAAATGCCGCTTATTGCAAAATAAGCGGCATTTTTTTCAGTGCTCATATATTCAGTAATCAAGCCCAAGCTTAGTAATAAGCCAAACAGGCTAACTACTTTTTAAGCTATGAGCTCTATTTAGCTCTTTGGCGATTACTCGCTACCTTTGGTTTTGTATTGGCCTTATGAAATTGGCTAAAACCAGTATGGCGCGTTAATGCTGGGCGCCCACCTCGACTACTTCCTTTTGCAGCTCTTTCGTCGCGCCCTTCTTCTGGCACTAAGCAATTTGGCGCTTTACCTATTAGGTTAGATTTACCCATTTTGCGCAGTGCTTCGCGGATCATTGGCCAGCCCGCAGGATCGTGATAGCGTAAAATTGCTTTATGTAAACGACGCTGGCGCGCACCTTTCGGCACAGGTACTACTTCGGTATTATTTTTAATATTACGCAGTGAGTTCATCTCGGTATGATAAATAGTGGTCGCATTTGCCATTGGAGATGGGTAAAAATTTTGTACCTGATCAAGTTTAAAGTCGTTCGACTTAAGCCACAAAGCCATGTTTACCATGTCTTCGTCTTTAGTACCTGGGTGCGCCGAAATAAAGTATGGGATTAAATACTGCTTTTTACCCGCTTCTTTTGAGTACTTATCAAATAACGCTTTAAACTGATCGTACGCTCCCATACCTGGCTTCATCATTTTTGATAATGGTCCATCTTCGGTATGCTCTGGCGCTATTTTTAAATATCCACCTACATGGTGAGTAACTAATTCTTTAACGTAACGTGGATCTTGCACGGCTAAATCGTAGCGTACACCCGAGGCGATTAATATTTTTTTAATGCCTTTAACTTCACGGGCTTTTTTATACAGCTCAATTGTTGGCGTATGATCGGTATCCATATGCTTACATATTTCAGGGTATACACACGATAAACGTCGACAGGTACTTTCTGCTTTTTTGCTAGTACAACCCAATTTATACATGTTGGCTGTTGGGCCACCTAAGTCAGAAATAACCCCGGTAAACCCGGGTACTTTATCTCTAATTTGCTCAATTTCTTCAATTATTGATTCTTGCGAACGGCTTTGAATAATCCGCCCTTCATGTTCGGTAATCGAACAGAAACTGCAACCACCAAAACAGCCTCGCATAATATTAACTGACGTTTTAATCATGTCGTAGGCAGGTATTTTTGCATCCCCATAGCTAGGATGAGGAATACGTTGATACGGCAAACCAAATACGGCGTCCATTTCATGTGTTTCTAGTGGATATGCTGGGGGATTAACCCAAATAGAACGATCGCCGTGGCGCTGAAAAATAGCACGAGCACAACCTGGGTTAGTTTCTTGGTGCACAATACGAGAAGCATGTGCATACAATGGCTTATTCACACTTACTTGCTCAAACGCAGGTAATTTAACGTAGGTTTTTTCCCATGGCTTAGGGCGCGCTGGCTGAATAGTAATAACCTTGGCGGCTTCGGCTTTTAAGTCTATACCTGCTTGTTTAAATTCTGATTTGCTACAGCCAACATCATCTGCGCCATACGGGTTTGGAATTGGATCAATTTTACCTATTTTATCAATAGCGGTAGAGTCACTGCCACGCCAGCCTGGTAAGGGCTCTTTACGAATAACCGCAGTCCCTCGTACATCCTGAATGGTATCGGTACTTTCGCCCGCTGCAATACGATGAGCAACCTCAACCAGTGGGCGCTCCGCATTACCATATATTAAAATATCGGCTTTAGCGTCAAACAAAACACTACGACGCACTTTTTCTTGCCAATAATCGTAATGAGCAACACGGCGTAAACTTGCTTCAATGCCACCTAAAATAAGTGGTACATCTTTATACGCTTCGCGGCAACGTTGTGAGTAAATGATTACCGCACGATCAGGGCGTTTACCACCAATATTGTCTGGCGTGTAGGCATCATCATGGCGCATGCGTTTTTCAGCTGTATAACGGTTAATCATCGAGTCCATGTTGCCAGCGGTTACACCAAAAAATAAATTGGGTTTACCCAGCGCCATAAACGCTTCTTTAGAGTCCCATTCTGGCTGGGCAATAATACCCACTCTAAAACCTTGCGCCTCAAGTACTCGGCCAATTACTGCCATCCCAAAACTAGGATGATCTACATAAGCATCGCCACTAATAATAATTATATCGCAGCTATCCCAGCCAAGTGCATCCATTTCTTCGCGTGTAGTAGGTAAAAATGGTGCTGTGCCATAACACTCTGCCCAATACTTTGGGTATGAGAATAAGGCGCGCTTAGCTTTAAGTGTGCTCATAAAGTTGACCGTTTAATAACAAAAGGCGCAAATTATACCCTATACCAACCTACCTTGATAGAGCACTACTTTGCTGTGCCGCGCGGTTTTAAAGTGAAGTTTCGTTATTTTTTAATACTTATACACCTAAATTAACTATTACTTTTTATAGGTTGTGGCTAAGTATCTAGCTCAATTAAAAAATAGTTGCTATAAAATTAACCTCGAAAGTTAAGCACACCCGAGTTAATATGCTAAATTAATAATAAGTTATGAGTTTGTAACCTAATTTATCTGAGGTTTTTTTATTAAAATATTAAAAATGTTAGTGCAGCTTTTATTAGTTTTACTCTTACTTTTTATCGTTATTGGCCTATTACTACCCCAGAGCTATAACGTAACAAAGAGTATTAACATTAATGCCAATACGCACATAGTAAAACCCTTAATCACTGACTTTTCGCAGTGGCATAAATGGTCGCCTTGGAAGAAGCTGGATCCCTCTGTAGAATTTTCCTTAGGTGAGCCAAGCACAGGGGTTGGTGCTCATCAATCATGGCAAAGTAAATGGGGCGCAGGTGAAATGACCACCACAGCGTTAAGTGCAAACAAAATGGTGTTGAATATTTTATTTGCTCAAGAACACATTATTGCCGCTAATGTAATATTTACGCAAAATGCAAAAACGGTCACGGTTACTTTTCAAATTACGGGGCAAGCCACGCTACCTTTAGTTTCTGGGTATGTGGCTGTGCTTAGTGAGCACATTTTAAGTAACGCAGTATCACTGGGGCTCAATAATTTAAAAACAGTAGCGCAGCTAAGTGATGCACAAACAATAATGGAAAGTCATGGCAGTCAAAACCGCACAAGCAAGAATTAATCTCGCTAATACCATAGAGTCGTTACTGGGTTATCCTATTATTAAAGTAGGCAATAATGAGGCATCCCATAATAATGAGCAAAGTTATGGCCCCCAAGGCAAGGTTAAACCGCTATATCGCATTAATAGCGACAATACCGTTTTAGCTAGAGCACAAAAAAGACAAGACTTACTGCTCATTAAACAACAGCAAAATATAGAAACAATTTTAGCTATGGCAATGGATTTTTGTCCTGACGTAGCCAGTAGTAAACAACCCGATGCCGATTGGGTAGAACACTTTGTAGCACTATGTGGTGATACCTCAAATCAATCTATGCAGTCACTTTGGGCAAAAATACTCACCGGTGAAACGCTTAACCCGGGGACTTTCTCAATAAAAAGTTTGCAAACACTTAAGCATATGACCCAGCGCGAAGCTGACTCTCTACAAAAGTGTGTATCCCTCTCTGGTTATAATGAAAAAGACGATAGCCACTTTATTTTACTGGGGTTTTATAAAAAACCATCACTATTTGATTTGTTACGTAAGGGCAATAAAGTATCTTTAAATCTAGGAAAAACAGGGATTAGCTTTCCTGATATATTAACTTTAATGGATTTAAATTTACTATATCGAAAAGAGATTGAGTCTGCGGTACTAAAAACTGGGCAAGAACTTACGTTATCGTTTTTATCACAAAAAGTAACGTTAAAAGCAAAAAATAGCGATTTAGTATTGAGTTATTATAAGTTTACGCAAACAGGTGATGAGCTATCTAAACTCATTAACTACCCGGTAAATAAAGTGTATAAGCAGTTACTTAATAGTGCACTTGAGAGTGAATTTGAACTAGCGTGGCATACTACTAAGTAGCAAAACCACGCTATATACTATTAATTAGCAGTGTAATTAAAAGTGTACTTGAATGCCCGCAAATGGACCCGATGCATCAATATTAGTGTTAATATCATCAACATCGTCTAGCTCTAATGTCATTGAGCGGTAACCTGCTTTAACAGCAACATCTATTGCTAGGTTATCAATAAATTCCCATGCAATACCCATTTGGTAATCTTGAACTTTGCTATCGTCAATTGCTACAAAGCTGCCCTCAAAAAACACGCTTAAACCGGTAAAAGGTAAGCCTGCTTCAGCGCGGCCGTAAACCAATGGTACAAAGCCTGAAAACTCAACAGTTTCAGTATAATCAGCGCCACCTTGTTGCGTAGTACCTTTAACTAAAATCTCACCATCAAACTGCTTAGCGTTAACACCCAAATCGATAGAGATTAAGTCGTTATCAAAAATTTCGTAATAAAATGTGTAATCAATGTGAGTTAAGTCACTTACTGAATTAACCGTAGTACCTACAACGTAATCTGAACCATTAAAAGAAAATGTTTTATCCAGACGTGTAGAGCCGGTAAGCTCAAGCTCTGTGTATCTTAATTTAATATTAGGTACTAATGGCACTGGATGCTCAAGTGCAGCGTAGTAGCTTACGAAGGTTTCATCGTCAAAATTAAAATCTTGTGGTGCATTTCCTTTATAAGAAAAGCTTCCTTCGTTATCCGCTTTCCAGCCATCAACACCTACATACAAGCCTAATAAGGTATCAGCTTGCGCTGCAGGCGCTAAACATGCCATTGAAAGGGCTGCTGCTAAACAATACTTTTTCATTTTCTATCCTTGGGTCAATAATTCGCTAAGTTCAATAAGAGCCGCATTGGCTCTAGAAATATAATTTGCCATAACCAGTGAATGGTTTGCTACATAACCAAAACCATTCCCATTTAATATCATTGGGCTCCATACTGTTTCTTGAGTTGCCTCAAGCTCTCGTATAATTTGCTGCACACTTACGCGTGCATTCTTTTTCTCAAGTACATCGGCAAAGTCATATTCTATCGCTTGTAAGAAATGCAATAAAGCCCAAGTAGCACCGCGCGACTCATAAAATACATCATCAATGTCTAACCATGGCGTTTTTGCTTGCTGTTGTAATGGAGAAAAAGTGGCTTGTGTATTTGATGTATTACCCGCTAAATCAGTGTTTACTTTATCTTGGCCTACACTAGCGCTTAAACGCTGACTCAAGCTACCTAAACGCTTTTCAGCTTCTTTTAGCCAACTGCGCAAGTTATCGGCGCGAGCATAGAATTGACTGTCACGCTCATGGTCATTCGCTATTTGAGTACGATATACCAATAAGTAATCAATGCCTTTTTGGTACTCACCTTCAGCGCTTGGCCACGCCCACGCTTCAGAGCTTATATTAAACTGCGGCTGTGCTTTTTTTAGAGCTTCGTGTTCAGTTGATTGCGATTGCGAACGGCTAAAATCTTTACGCATAGAAAGGGCTAAATCACGCACCATTTCGAGTGCGCCATATTCCCACGCAGGCATATCGTCCATTATTATACTTGGCGGCAAAACATCATTTGATAAATAACCGCCTGGCTTTTCGAGTAACGTACTTGCTACCGTTATTAATGTTGATGTTGTTGTATAACCAATAACAAATTGCTCATTACGTTGCTGCGCTTGCTGCTTTGCTTTTTCTACCACATTAAAACGAGCAGGCTCCGTACTCCAATAAACAGCTATTGCGTAAAAAATAATTAGTAATATAGCTAATGCTGCAACTATTTTCCCTTTATGTTGTGACATTGATCCTCCTAATGATGAGTATGTTGTTTTGATGCTTGTGATTGTTCTGCTTGTGATGCAAGCGATACCACCTGAGCATTGGTAAATACACGGTTGCCATCACTAAAATATAGTGTGAGTTTACGTTGTTGGCCTACTTTTAACGGTTCTTGTGGTTCAAAAATCATTAAATGATAGCCACCAGGCTTAAAATCGATTTGTTGATGGGCGTTAATTGTTAACGATTCAACTTTTTGCATTTTCATCATGCCATCTACGTGCGAGTGCTCATGAATTTCAACGCGACCTAAGCCATCAATAGTTGCTTTAGTCAACGTAGCCACAGTATCACTATGATTTATAATACTTAAATAACCTACACTTGAAGTTGTGGCAGGTAAAAACTCCCTTACTTGTGCATTACTAACCTTAATAATAGCAACATCCGCATCGTGATCATGCCCTGAATGTGCCATCGATGATGATGAAAAAAGACTTAAAACCGACACCAAAACAATTGAAATACACTGTTTAATCACCACTCTAATCCTTGTTAAAACATAATGCTAAGTATCAAATTTAACATAGTTCAGTTGCAATAGTCAGTTAATTTGGAGTTAAGATGCTACTTTTTTGTTATCAGCTACTAACCAGCAAAGTACCGCAATAAATAGTAATGGCCAAGCAATCATCAGCGATCCAAATAAAAATGCCAATACAGTTCCGACTAATGCAACTGCTGCTGCGCCAACTAATCCTATCGTTATTAGTACTGCAACAGCTACAAAAATAATAATAGCCGCTAAAACTCCTATTAGCTCAAGCCCAGTCCAACTTGTATCTGCAATCCAAAGCGGTAATTGCCAAGTATCAAAGTGCACCGCAGAGACAACATCAGTAAAAAATAGTAAATAAACAATTATACATACGGCTAACGCTTTCATTTAGCTCTCCTTAATTCAATCTAAATGTAAATTAGCTTAAATTATTTTTTCTTCTAGGCAGCAATGCGCAATAAAATAACCTAGTGCAATTGCAAACGGAAAACTCAAAAATAATAAAATAGTGACAAGTCGTGTTGACCACACAGGTAAATCTAATCGCTGCGCTAAACCACTGCACACACCAGATATTTTTTTATCAAGTGGATCTTTGTACCAACCACGTTTGCTGTTAAAACTATTCATAATTATCTCCTTAAGCACTCTGTTTTAAGTTAGTTTTTAAATCAGCTTTTAAGCGAGCTAATTCTGCATCTACTTGTTCGTTTTTCACCAAAGCGTCTATTTGTGCAGCTATAGTATTTTCTGAATCAGTAAGCTCGTACGCTTCTACCTGTGCTTCAATACCTTCTACGCGCTGCTCTACTTTCTCAAATCGAGAGAGTGCATGTGCAACTTTTTCACTTTGTAATTGGCTATTTATTTGCCCCCTTGCAGCCACTATATTGTGCCGCTGTACTAACTGTGTTTGCTTGGCTTTAGCCTCGGCTATTCTTTGTTGCAAACGCTGACAATCCGCTGTCATTTTAGTTATTGATTGCTGCAGCGTTTCTAGTTGCAGCTGCTTTGCTACAACTGTGTTACTAATGGTTTGTTTTTCAAGCAAAGCTGATTTTGCCAAATCATCTCGACCTCTCTCTATTGCTAGCTCAGCTTTATCCTGCCAATATACTAAATTGTTATTTTTATTTTCAATTTGACGTTTAAGTGTTTTTTCTTCGCACAACAAAGCCGCTGTCGTAATGCGACACTCAGTAAGTGCATCTTGCATCTCGCTGAGCATTAAATTAAGTAATTTTTCTGGATCTTCTGCCTTGTCTAATATCGACACTATATTTGCTTGAACAATATCGTTTACGCGATTAAATATTCCCATGAGATTCTCCTGTTAACTTTTTAAGTGATTACACAAATTAGATTCCAAGAGTTATGCCAAGTAATAATATAAACAGTAAAACACATTAAATTCAAAAACTTAAACTTATAATTTATAAATTAAAGTTACTTTTAACTGAATATGATTAAGTGTAATTAGCCAATAAACTAAACTTTTGACTATTTTTTAGGATCAAAAAAGCCATCCGAAGATGGCTGTATTTATTCATTTATTAAATTATTCACTTAGCTGATTATTCAGGTACAAAACTCAAAGCTTTATCCATTACCGATAAGTCGGCTTGTTTTCCATGGCCATTTTCAGACAGATGACGCCTAAATCCACGGGCACCAGGCTGCCCCTGAAAAATCCCCAGCATATGACGAGCAACATGCCAAAAGTTAGCCCCTAAGCGCATTTCGTCTTCAATATAACTATACATAGAGCGCACGACATCATGACGAGATTGCGTGTTAGCGATATCACCATAAATCTTTTCATCCACTTCATTGAGTATAAATGGGTTGCTATACGCTTCTCTACCAATCATCACACCATCAATATGCTGTAAATGCTCTAAACTTTGTTCAATTGTTTTAACACCACCATTAAGACTTAAATCGAGTTGTGGATAATCTTTTTTCAACTGATAAACACGTGGATAATCAAGCGGCGGTACCTCACGGTTTTCTTTAGGGCTTAACCCCTTTAACCAAGCTTTACGAGCATGAATAATAAAATCATCACACCCAACATTATGCGACGCTTCTATAAGTGCACACAAAAACTCATACGAGTCTTGCTCATCAATACCAATGCGCGTTTTAACCGTAACAGGTATATTTACTTCTGCTTTCATTGCCGCCACACAGTCAGCAACTAATTGCGGCTCACCCATTAAACAAGCACCGAAACGACCATTCTGCACGCGATCTGACGGGCAACCTACGTTTAAGTTAATTTCGTCATAACCACGCTCACCCGCAAGCTTTGCACATTGTGCAAGAGCCTGTGGATCAGAGCCACCCAGCTGCAATGCAACAGGCCCTTCGTGTTGATTAAAGTGTAGGTAGTCGCCTCGGCCAAACAAAATAGCACCCGTGGTGATCATTTCCGTGTACAACACTGTATGCTTAGTCATTTTACGATGAAAAGTACGACAATGACGATCAGTCCAATCCAACATGGGTGCTACAGAAAAGCGTCTATCGAGTGGTTTCATTGGTACACCGTGCTATATAAGTTTAAGTACATTTCGTTCAATTTAAATATCTCTTTTTTGCTTATTTACACACATTTAGATCTATTATTAATAAATAACTACACCGTAGGGAACAATCAAAAGGGGTGTTTTAGAATATAAAATCAGGCGTATCTGCGCTAAATTCAAACATTATTATATCAGAATAAGCAAAAAATATAGATACCATTTATATTGAAAACGTCAGCGTTCAAAGTTCAGCCACCCACATTTCACTTTCTTGCAGACGTAAAAAAGCCCGAATCGTTAAATTCGGGCTTTCTACAATTTGGAGCCTGGCAATGTCCTACTTTCACAT
>NZ_JADYXG010000050.1:0-782 GCF_015864415.1 Pseudoalteromonas sp. SCQQ13
AGTAACTGTCTTGTAAAAGACGTCTAGCCTAACTTAACATTCCATGGCAGCACCGATTCAATATCAGGTTCAGGCTGGCTCAGCTCCTCTAGCAGGTGCATGACATAGACGAATGGCGTCAGTCCATTCGCCTTGGCAGTCTCGATGATGGAGTAAAGTACAGCACTAGCATGTGCGCCGTTGGCGGTTTGGCTGAACAGCCATGCTTTTCTGCCGATAACGAAGGGTTTAATCGCGCGTTCAGCGCGATTGTTGTCAATGCTTAAGTGCCCATCAAGGGTGTAGCGTTGTAGTTTTACCCATTGATTTAAACAATATTGAATCGCTTCACCCAATTTGGTTTTGGGCAGCACCTCTTGTTCGGATTTGATGAGCCATGCTTCAAACTGTTTAAGCAGGAGTAAGCTTTTTTCTTGTCTTATTTTGAGTCGCTCGTCCGGTGTTTTGTTTTTGATTTGGATTTCTATCCTGTACAGCTTTTGAATGTGATTCAATGCCCATTCTACTTTGCCGCTTTTGTGTTTACCCATGGCTGTTTTAGCATCGGTAAATTTACGTCTTGCATGCGCCCAACAACCCACGAGTGTCGCTTGAGTTTTGTGATAGCCCGCATAACCGTCTACTTGCAGATAACCTTGATATCCATCTAAGTAATCCACCGCACACTGGCCTGCGCGACTAGCATGGTAATCAAACAGTACAATATGGGGAATGTCGGTATCGGTGAGTTTTCCTTCAGGCGAGTCTGCGCCTGTGGCATACAACCACATGTAGGATTTGGA
>NZ_JADYXG010000051.1:0-738 GCF_015864415.1 Pseudoalteromonas sp. SCQQ13
TCAGAAACCAGTTCAACACCTACCTAACCCGCAATTTCCACTTCAGAAGCCTGTTCAACAGTTAACTAAGCCGCAGTATCCGCTTCAGAAGCCTGTTCAACCGCTAACTAACCAGCAGTTTCCGCTTCGGAAGCCAGTTCAACAGCTAACTAAGCCGCAGTTTCCGCTTCAGAAGCCTGTTCAACAGCTAACTAACCAGCAGTTTCCGATTCAGAAACCAGTTCAACACCTACCTAACCCGCAATTTCCACTTCAGAAGCCTGTTCAACAGTTAACTAACCAGCAGTTTCCGATTCAGAAACCAGTTCAACACCTACCTAACCCGCAATTTCCACTTCAGAAGCCTGTTCAACAGTTAACTAAGCCGCAGTTTCCGATTCAGAAGCCAGTTAAACAGCAGTTTCAGAAGCCAGTAGTGCAGGCAGAGCCCTTTGATAAATGTGTAGCTGTAGCTGATTCTGAGCAGATCCAATGTGGTCTACCTGGGATCAGTGGTGCTGAGTGTGAAGCTATCAACTGCTGCTTTAACGGACAGCAGTGTTTCTATGGAAGGGCGGTGACCGTCCAGTGTATTAGAGATGGTCAGTTTGTGGTAGTGGTGTCTAGAGATGTTACTCTGCCTCGACTGAGTCTGGATACGGTTCATCTACTGGGTGGAAATGACCCACCTTGTGCTCCTGTGGGGTCTACACCTTCCTTTGCTATATACCAGTTCCCTGTGACCGCATGTGGCACGAG
>NZ_JADYXG010000052.1:0-732 GCF_015864415.1 Pseudoalteromonas sp. SCQQ13
ATGACTAATAAGTCACCATCGAATATTCCTACTTCTTGCATGGATTGCCCAGAAGCTATACCAATAAAAGTAGCATTGGGGTGTTTAATGATTAGCTCATCGATTGAAATACCGAGCTCTACATATTCTGCGGCAGGAGATTCAAAGCCGGTAATGCCAGCTTCTATAAAAATTGGAATAACGAACATACACACCTCAAACACTGTTTATATATACAGTGTAATTTAAGGTTCAAATTATGCCAAGGTTCTTTTTGTGAAGACGATAGTTTAATTAGAGCTGGTATAAGCATGTTTTAGACTTAAAGATTAAAAACCCCTTTAATAACAATTAGTAAAATTACCATCGGTTTGTTAAAATTTCACAAAGGAATTATGAGCTTACTCAAAGCTTATTTTAATTACGGAATAATTTACTGATGACTTTAGTTAAAAACACTATTGTATCTTTTCTGATACTTAGCTTTATTACTGGCTGTTCAGCCTCTAGACACGCCATCATTGCCGGTGACTCTGAATTAACAGATGCTCAAGTGTGTCGAAATTACCTTAATGATAAAGATATCCTCGCTAAAAATTATACCGCCGAAAATACTGATGAAGCGAACTATATCTACGCGCTTAACAGAGAAGTTAAATATAGAACACTCACTCAATACAAATGTGAGATATTAGCCGCGCAAGACAGAAAAGAAATCGCTCAAGGCGTTGTTGCTGCTGTCGTTGCGGTAGG
>NZ_JADYXG010000053.1:0-731 GCF_015864415.1 Pseudoalteromonas sp. SCQQ13
ATGACTAATAAGTCACCATCGAATATTCCTACTTCTTGCATGGATTGCCCAGAAGCTATACCAATAAAAGTAGCATTCGGGTGTTTAATGATTAGTTCATCGATTGAAATACCGAGCTCTACATATTCTGCGGCAGGAGATTCAAAGCCGGTAATGCCTGCTTCTATAAAAATTGGAATAACGAACATACACACCTCAAGTACTGTTTATATATACAGTGTAATTTAAGGTTCAAATTATGCCAAGGTTCTTTTTGTGAAGACGATTGTTTAATTAGAGCTGGTATAAGCATGTTTTAGACTTAAAGATTAAAAACCCCTTTAATAACAATTAGTAAAATTACCATCGGTTTGTTAAAATTTCACAAAGGAATTATGAGCTTACTCAAAGCTTATTTAATTATGGAATAATTTACTGATGGCTTTAGTTAAAAACACTATTGTATCTTTTCTGATACTTAGCTTCATTACTGGCTGTTCAGCCTCTAGACACGCCATCATTACCGGTGACTCTGAATTAACAGATGCTCAAGTGTGTCGAAACTACCTTAATGATAAAGATATCCTCGCTAAAAGTTATACCGCCGAAAATACTGATGAAGCTAACTATATCTACGCGCTTAACAGAGAAGTTAAATATAGAGCACTCACTCAGTACAAATGTGAGATATTAGCCGCGCAAGACAGAAAAGAAATCGCTCAAGGCGTTGTTGCTGCTGTCGTTGCGGTAGG
>NZ_JADYXG010000054.1:0-705 GCF_015864415.1 Pseudoalteromonas sp. SCQQ13
CAGTGGCTTCTCGTGTTGCTGTAGTTTACTCGTCGCGGCTTTGAGCATATCAGTGACTAACGGTAGCGCGACGGATGTTCGTACTTCGTAGCTGACAACCTCTTGGTTAAACAGATCTATCATAGGCGACAGATACACCTTCTGGTTATTCACTTTAAATTCAGTCACATCAGTCACCCATTTCTGATTAGGCTTCTTTGCTGTGAAATCACGGTTTAGGGCGTTTTCAGCGATTCTGCCGACTTCACCTTTATAGGATTTATATCTTTTAGGCCTTACTTTCGATTTAAGACCAAGCTCGTTCATAAGACGCTGAACACGTTTGTGGTTAATCACCAAGCCCATTGTTCTTAGGGCACTGGTTATTCTGCGATAGCCATATCGGCCTTTATGTTTGTGATAGATATCACGTATTTTTACGCGTAAGTCAGTATCGGCACAGGGCAGTTTGAGCGTACTACGGTGATAGTAATACACGCTTCTGGGCAGCCCTGTGGCCTTTAGTAAATGTTGTAAGCTGTATGTTGCCTTGAGCTCTTCGACGATTACCGTCTTGTCTTTGCTTTTCTCTGTCTGGCTTGAGCCAAGGCTTCCAACTTTTTTAGAACAGCGTTCTCTGCACGTAAATACTCCAACTCTTCTCTGAGCTCTTTCTCAGTCATCTGCTCCGATGGTTTTGGTGTAGGAGAGAGATTTGTCACGCGA
>NZ_JADYXG010000055.1:0-691 GCF_015864415.1 Pseudoalteromonas sp. SCQQ13
GCAATGCCCGCTGCCAATCCAGAGCCGCCAGTAATTAACTTTAGCGACTTAGCCGCTTTGCCTAGGGTTGCTAAATGTGCACTATTAAAGGCATCAACCACAGCGTAGCGTTTACCTGCACTTTGTAGCTCAGCAAACTGGTTAGTGATGGCCTCAGCGCCTTGCTCAATGGTTTGGTAATTGACTAAACCGGCTTCTCCTTGCGACTGGCTATTCATTAAGCGCACCAAGCTTGAATCGGTCATTGGCGTTACCGGGTGATTACGCATACCCGACTCATTAAGCGGCTCGCCAAGTACAAATAAGTGACCGTTAAATACGGTGCGACCATTCACTGGCAAAGCAGGGCATACAATAGTAAAAGACTCACCGAGTGCCGCTAATAAAGCGTCGGTTACCGGGCCAATATTACCTTTAGCCGTACTATCGAAGGTTGAACAATATTTGAAATAAAACTGCTGACAGCCTTGCTGTTGTAGCCATTTTAATGCGGCTAAGCTTTGCTCTATTGCTTGCTCTACAGGGCAAGAACGCGTTTTAAGGCTTACGACAACCGCATCCGCGTCAACCACAGTGTTACTGTGAGGTACATCGTTAAGTTGTACCGTACGCATACCATGTTCAACGAGGAAACCAGCAATGTCGGTTGCTCCGGTAAAGTCGTCTGCAATTACACCAAGTAACATAATTA
>NZ_JADYXG010000056.1:0-642 GCF_015864415.1 Pseudoalteromonas sp. SCQQ13
CTCCACACCCCACAAGAGGCTTCACTTGGTGTTCCTATTGTTCGGAGCATTAGTGCAGTGGTTGGAATCGAGTGTCATTATTCAAGAAAGCATAATGTGAGCAGCGATTCCTTAGTGCCCCGTTGGGTCCCATATACCTCTATGGAAGCTGCAGAGGAGGTCTTCGTCTTCTCCCTCAAGCTCATGACCGATGACTGGAGATTCGAGAGGCCTTCTAACCAATACTTCCTGGGTGACATCATAAACCTTGAAGCATCTGTGCTTTCATACAGCCATGTTCCCATCCGTGTGTTTGTGGACAGCTGTGTGGCTACAATAGTCCCTGATGTCACATCTGTCCCCAGATACTCCTTTATTGAGAACAATGGGTGCCTGGTTGATGCCAAGCTCACAGGCTCCAGATCTCACTTCATGCCTCGAACTCAAGGTGACAAGTTGCAGCTTCAGCTAGAGGCTTTCAGGTTCCAGCAACCAGACAGTGGACTGGTTTACATCACCTGCATGGTGAAGGTGGCCGTAGCAACAACGACTCCAAATCCTGAACAGAAAGCTTGTTCCTTCTCTGCTAATGGTTGGGTGTCTGCAGATGGTTCTGACCAGGTGTGTGGCTGCTGTGACTCCACATGTAGTACCAGAAGAGGA
>NZ_JADYXG010000057.1:0-641 GCF_015864415.1 Pseudoalteromonas sp. SCQQ13
GGACGTGGTTGTATACCTTCACAGATGCCTCAACATTAATAACGTCACCCAGGAAGTAAGAGTTTGAAGGCCTCTCATAGGACCAGTCATCAGTCATGAGCTTCAGGGAGAACACCAAGACTTCTTCACCAGCCTCCGTTGAGGCATAAGGGACCCAAGTTGGCTTCAAGGCACTACTGCTGACATTTTGAAACCTTTGATAGTGGCATTGAACTCCAATAACTGCACCACCTGCACGGGTAATCGGAGTGCCAGCAAACGCCTCAGGAGTGTAGGTAAGGGCAAAGGTGTAGACAAGCTCATCCTTGGTCATCATCAAGACACTGTTGCAGTCCTGCAGTTCATTCTCAAAGAAGAGCACCTTAGAGCCTGGGACCAAACCGACAACAGGACATCCTCCCAGAGTCAGACCAGATGGCTGGATCAGTTCACCATTGCTAAACAAGTCCTGCTGTACCTCCACATGAATCCGGTTCTCACCGCATTGAATAGCTACACTACTGGGGGTCACAGGTTGCCTCAAATGGAAATCCACCGCCATCTCACTCGGCACTTCTGGAACAATGGGAAACCTCCAGTCCAAAGGCTTCACTGGACCCTGCAACACCTGCTTCTCCTGAAGACCAAGAGGCTCTTGTGCA
>NZ_JADYXG010000058.1:0-640 GCF_015864415.1 Pseudoalteromonas sp. SCQQ13
CTATCTTACCAATTTCACATTGGAAGGTTGAAACTGCTAGCTTCGATATACACAAGATAACTAACCCAATTGTGACTGGTGCCGGCTACCAGCAAGGCGCACAGCTGGGCTACTACAACGTTAAAGCCTACGTATTGCAGCGTGACAATTATAAATGTCAAAGTGGACACAAAACGAAGCACAGCGCCAAGCTGCACGTACACCACAAAGTATTTCGTTCTCAGGGCGGCACTGATGCACCCTGTAACCTAATAACGCTATGCGAGACGTGCCATAATGATTTACATGCAGGAAAGTTTGAGCTAAAAGTGAAGCGCTCAAAGACAAAACATGCGACTGAAATAGGTATAGTCAAAGTCCAGTTAAAACAGTGCTGGGATTTTGAAGAAACGTTTGGCTATGTGACCAAATTTAAGCGCGAGCAAGTATTGGGCTTACCGAAAACTCATTACTATGATGCCGTGTCAATTTGTTGTGAAAATGGCGAGCTTGTACAACAAGCCAAACATGTTTTACGTAAACGTCATGTGGCTTCTGGTGACTACCAACAGACAAAGGGGGTTCGCTCCGAAAAGCGGATACCAGTCGGCAAGCTATTTGGCCTAAAAAAACACGACTTTGTACAAACACCACAAGGTAC
>NZ_JADYXG010000059.1:0-625 GCF_015864415.1 Pseudoalteromonas sp. SCQQ13
ACATCTTTAGGTTTCAGAGTGGCGGTTTTGTTAGGCTTGAAGGGCTTCTCAATCAGGTGGATGCCGGAGGTGATCAGATCATTGCAGGTGTCAATATGTATGATGACATATTCTGTTCAAATATGGATGCTAACAACAAATGGTTATCCAGTAACATTCCTTGGATTAATATTGGTGGAAAGCTGAAGTACTACAGCTGTGGTCCATACAGCTGTTGGGGAGTGAACCACAACGACCAAATCTTCATCATGAAGGATGTGTCGTCTAGTGTCTGTTCAGGGTCCGGCAGCTTTGTGAATATTCCTGGACTTCTGTCCATGATTGAAGTAGCAACTGATGGCAGTGTCTATGGTGTAAACTCTCAAGGGAGCTTATTCAAACGAACTGGTGTCACTCGCTGCACACCCGATGGCACAGACTGGATCCCAGTGGTTGCCTGTCCCAATGGTCACCAGCATGTGAGCTTTGACCTGGGAGTGCTGTGGGTCGTGTGTGTTGATGGCTCCATCCGTAAATGCAGTTAAGGCACTATGGTGGGCCAAGGTGGGCGGTCTCGAGATTCTGGCAGAGCGCATGCCTAAATGTACTGTATAATGTCACTGCAGCAACAGGAGGTCATTCATTG
>NZ_JADYXG010000006.1:0-188793 GCF_015864415.1 Pseudoalteromonas sp. SCQQ13
TCTGGCTAGAGAAAATAAAATTAAATATAACGATGATTCAATATGTTAGTAAATCTCTTAACCAGAGTTCAGGTTAAGTACGGTGTGCTTGAGAAGTAAAGAGCGCATTTATTTCTTATATTTTTAGAGGTTTTATGGCTATAAAAAACACATCTACCCATTACAATAAACTCTCAATAATCCTGCACTGGCTAATGTTATTAGTATTAATTGCTGTGTATGCATCTATTGAACTACGGGTTTTATTTGATAAGGGCACAGAAACTCGCGATTTATTTAAAATGTGGCATTTTATGCTGGGGTTATCAGTTTTATTGCTTGTAACTATTCGGCTATTTATTCGTTTAAAAAGTGGTTCTAAACCATTAATAACGCCCAGTCCAGCAAAATGGCAAACCATGGCGGCTAGTATTACGCACATTGCACTTTATGCTTTTATGTTTGCAATGCCTTTGGCAGGTTGGTTTATGCTGAGTTTATTTGATGCGCCAATCCCTTTTTATGGTTTTGAATTACCCGCATTAGCGGCAAAAAACACTGATCTGGCAAAACAAATTAAATACCTACACGAAACAACGGGCGTACTTGGTTATTACTTAATTGCATTACATGCCAGCGCAGCACTTCTGCATCATTATATTATTAAAGACAATACACTTAAACGTATACTGTTTAAAAAATAACGGTTAGTAAAAATGCCGACTTATAATTTAAGTCGGCATTTTAATTATAAAAGGTATTATTTAATAACAGCATGTTGCAGCTTATTACCCAGTATTCCACCAAGCAGTAAAAAAATTAGGTAAATCCAACCTGACAATGAAAAGTTAGCGATAGGGGTAAATAATGCACCTACATTGCAGCCATTGGCAAAACGCGTACCAAACCCCATTAGTAGCCCGCCAAGTGCAAATAAAGCAAACTGTTTAGCTGAGTGGTTTATTTTAAATGAAAACGAAAATTTACCCATAAGCAGCACGGCTATTAATGTGCCTAACATTATTGCAAAGTTTTGTACCGAAATAGCATGATCAAAAAAGCCTGTAGTAAACATTACTTCGGGTCTTAGAGTATAGTTTGCAATATCGTTTGCGCTTATGCCAAGTTGCATTACAAGCTTACCAAACCATATGCCAAAAGGGGTAGAAGCGCCCCAGCCCGAACCAGTTGACGCCATCATTACACCAAATATAATTGCAATTACTAAAGCAGAAGTGCGCATTTCCCACATGTTTCCTATCCAGCGTTTATATGTGTGGGTGCTAAAAAATGTAAATTGTTGTGTACTGTTGTGTAATAACTGGTTTTGTCGGGCTATTTCACCGTCAACCCCTAAATAAGATCCACTTTTTTGTCGGTAGTTCTCATATTTTTTAGCCAGCACTACAACAATTAAAGCAAAAGCAATCGTAACTAAAATAGCAATAAAGTAGCCATTTAATGGCCCCCAACTAAACAAATCGGGCAGGTAAACACCTTGCCCAGCATAACTACTTGTAGAGATTACACTTTGCGTGATCCAGCTTTGCGTTGCTTGTAGCGGAAAGCCAAAAAACACACCTGCTCCAAAAAATACCAATGTTGTTAGTGCGCGTGGTACATCGCTTACCATTTCTACCATCATGCCGGTAGCACAGCAGCTCGACAAGCTCATACCGGCACCAAACATTACGCCACCAATAATCAGGCCTAAATTAATAGGGTTAACCCATAAGTTATAACTTGTTGAATCTGTATTTACTAATAAGCCAGCATTTATAATGGCAGTAATAACAAACATAAACATAAGAGTTTGCAATAGCTGTGTTGAGCCACGTCGGTATGCGCGATTAATGCTGCCAGCAAAACCAATTGAACCTTTCGCTAAGGCAAAACCCAAAGCTAAGCCTAGCAGTAGACGTAAAAACAGTGATGATGTTTCGAGAAATAGTGCCCCTAACAAAATAGATAAAATAGCAATAGCGCTACCTAGTATGGCTTGTTTTTTATTCACGTAAGTACCCAATAATTAATAATACAAAGCTGAAGTGTGAGTGAAGGGCGGATTATTCTATTGTGCTGCAAATAAGTCCAACGCTACCCTATAACTTGTTGGTATATATACGTCATTAATACTCTATGCTGTAAGCAAGTGAAGTAGTTGATTAAAAATATATTAGAGATTAAAAGTGGACTTAACTGGTAGGGAGGTATTTTAAGTAAACATTTATAAAATAATATAAACACTCTATTTGCTAATAAAGTGTTTTATATTTGTGTTTTTAGTAATAGTGAGTAGCTTAAAAGTTGGCAAGCTCCTTAGCAGTGAAAGTTGCATTACTAATTACACCCGTTTTTTGGAACTTGATTCTGCCTTGCTGATCAAGCACCGTCATTATATTAGAGTGCTCTACCTCGCTATTCCCTATATTTTGATACTTAATGTTTAATGCTGCAGCTAAGCTGCGCACATCATCGGCTGAGCCTGTTAATAAGCTCCAATTATGTGCACTTAGTTTTCTGCTTTGGGCAAAGCTTTGTAATACCGTCGGGGTGTCTGTATCAGGAGTAAGCGAGACTAATATAAATCCAACATTGTTTTTTTCTTCATTACTAAGCTTATTTTCAATAGCTTGCATGGTCGACACAATAGTAGGGCAGGTATGCGCACAATGTGTGTAAATAAGGCTCACTATTTGCTTTTTACCACTAAAGCTACTTAATAAACGCTCGTGGCCATCTTGATCTAACCACGTATTATTTAATTGGTAAATCGAGTTTTGAGGAATGTTTTGAGCTGGAGCCTGTTTGCTATCTTTAGATGAAGCTTGAGCATAGGCTTGTAAGTAAGCCTGTGTGTAGGTTTGTGAGAAGCCTAGTGAGTATGCGGCTGAGCTGGTTAATAATGCCGTAACAGTACACATTTTAACAAATAGTGTTATCGATTCAAATTTTATCATTTTGATACTCCATTAAAAAACCACAATTAACTTAGTGCTGCGCTATTAAGCAAAAAGGGTTTATGCAGAACAACTAACTAAATGTAAATTTTGTTAACGTTATTTAGTGTTGATTATTGATACTATCGAGTTTTAATAGCTGCACATCGTTTATTTGCACTATATAAATCATGTATAAGCACCCAAATGTAAAATAGTTGTTTTATTTTTGTTGAATATGGTTTGCCTATTGTGCTAAGTTTTTAGCTGTTAAATATTTTCAAGTATCTAAAAATTAAAACTAATAATTTATATACTGACATTTACTTAACTACGCTATGAAGCATATTTATAAACAATGGAGAGTTATTAATGAGTGATGCAGCAACATTAAAAAGTGCAGACGAAAAGTTTTGTTCGGACTGTGGAGGCGTAATTAGTTTAAAAGCAGAAATTTGTCCTAAATGTGGGGTAAGACAAACAGCGCAACCTAATTCATTAGGTGGTACTGCGCCCAATGGTAAGAGTAAAATAGCTGCAGCATTGCTTGCGGTATTTTTGGGTGGCTTTGGTGTTCATAAGTTTTACTTAGGGCAAATTGGCTTAGGCTTTATTTATCTGTTGTTCTTTTGGACAGCTATTCCGGCGATCATTGCATTTGTAGAGTTTATTATTTTATTAACCATGAGCGATGAAGCGTTTAATAATAAGTATGGTTACGACTAAAACGTGTTTGACCTTCTAGGTTAAAGGTTATATTGCTTTAACTAACAATAAAAAACGCCAAAAGCATATATGTGCTTTTGGCGTTTTGTGTTTTAGCTAGTAAAGCTAACTAATGTATATTTAATTACTTAGTAGCCATTCACTCAATAAACGCACGCCAAATCCGGTACCGCCAGCAGATACTTCGTCTTTGCCTTTTTTAGCTAATGCATTGCCGGCTATGTCAATGTGTACCCAGCGAGTGTCACCGGCAAAATGCTCTAAAAAGCTTGCTGCAGTAGTTGCACCAGGGCCGCTGGAGCCAACATTGGTTAAATCAGCAATATCCGACTTTAAAGCATCTTTATACCCTAAAGGTAGGCGCCATAAGTTTTCGTTAACCTGTTTTCCGGCTAAGGTTAATTGCGTTACTAATTTATCATCTTGTGAAAATACTGCCGCGTATTCATTGCCAACAGCACCTACTTTAGAGCCAGTTAATGTGGCTACATCAATCATTATTTCAGGATTAAAGTGCTTACGCGCATACCACATTGAATCGCTAAGTACCAAGCGGCCCTCTGCGTCGGTATTAAGTATTTCTACACTTAAACCTTCAGCGGTACGTACTACGTCGCCCGGTGCTACAGCAAATTGCGACACCATGTTAGCGGCCATACCCATCACTGCAACTACGTTTTTATCTGCTTTAGCAAGTGCCATTGCTTTTACAGTACCCAGTACCGCTGCTGCACCTGCCATGTCTGATTTCATTCGTGCAATAGATGCACCTGTTTTAATGCTGTAGCCGCCAGAGTCAAATGTAATACCTTTACCTATTAGGGCAATAGGTGCGTCGTTAGACCCTTTATAATGAGCAACTACAAGGCGAGCGCCTTGTTCGCTACCACGGCCAACAGCTTCAAGCGCTCCCATACCTAGCTCTTTTAATTGTGCAGGCTCAAGTACGCTAATAGTAACGCCAAGAGACTCTAACTCTTTAGCTGCATTGGCAAAGTCGACCGGGGTCATGTGGGTAGCAACTTCAGAAGTTAAGTCGCGGGCCAAAAACACCCCAGCTTGAATGCTTTGTAGCAACTTATATGTTTTTTGTGTTTGCTTAGTGTTAGCAACATCAAATGTGTAACTAATAGTTTCTGTGCTGGCTTTTTGCTTATATTTTTCAAAGCGGTGGTCGCGTAAATTAGCACCGTGAGCAAAGTTAGCTGCTAACTCGGCATTATTATTTAAGCCGGTTACGTCATCAAATATTACACTTGCGGTTGTTACTTTATTACCGAGTAAGCGAGCATGTATATTGCCACCTAATTTTGCAATACGGGCTTTATCTAGTTCTTTTTGTTTACCCGTACCTACCACTAATATACGATCATATTTACTGTTTTGTGGTGCTATAAGTTCGGCAACACTGGCGTAATCGCCTTTAAAGTTTTCAATGTCTATTACGCGCTGTAAATGCTGTTTAAACTCTTTATTAAGTGCTTTAAATTGTTTGTTTTTTCCATCTTGGCTATAAAATACGACTAATGTTTGTGCATCTTTGTTTATGTTTGATGAGAAAGTAAACTCAGCTGCGTGCGTACTCATACCAGCACAAAGCGCTATAGCTAAAGAAGAGGCTTTAATTATGTTTGTCATTGTTTGACCCAAAAGAATATAAAGCCCTGTTTTACCTTATTTTAGCCCAATAGGTTAAGCCCTATACGTTGAATCCGCAATTTCTAGCGATATGTAGCCTTAAAATTTAAACGAGCGCTATTACTTGAGATAAAACTTTAAATAAAATAGAGTATTACACAGCTAAAAGGGTTATTAATTTAAGCCGTTACACTTCCTTAATTGAGAAAATACAGTGCAAGCCAAAGAAATTCGTAACTTTTATATTAACGAAGAGCAATCTGTTTATTTGCTCTCACACCACGATGCTAAAAAGCATAGACAGTGGCTTAATATATGTATTAAAAAACTTACCTTACTTGGTTACGAAAATGTAGAAATGATTGGCTCAGGCGCTTTTGGTTTTGTATTTGCGGGACACGACGATACCGGCTTACCTTGGGTATTTAAGTTTTCGCGTATTACGCTAGCGCAAAGTATACGCGACCGCCTAGAAGACGAAGCTTACATGCTATCGCAAATTAACAATCCACTTGTACCTGAATTTTATGCATTTGAACGAATTAAAAAACAAGGCATTTTAATGATGGCTCGCGCCATGGGCGAAGACCTTGAAAAAGTATCGTTGAAAAAAGGCCGAATTGGCGCTGCAAAAATTATGACGCTGGCAGTGCGACTCAGAAACGTGCTGCTCGATCTGCGCAATCATAATACGGGTATAACGGCGCAGCCTATTGTGCATGGCGACATTAAACCTTCAAACTTAGTATGGGACGAAGCCAGTGATGCACTATCGTTAGTGGATTGGGGAAGCTCGGTATACGCGCAAATAGATAGTGACGGTAACCCCATTGCCAGTAATTTTATGGATTTAATGTCGGCAGACCTAAGCACCACTAACGCACGTATGGGCGATGTTTACTTTATTGGTGAAGCACAAATGTCGGGAGAGCAATCATCTCCACGCTTTGATGAGCAAGGCGTAGCGGCAACCTTGTACGCCCTTGCTTCTGCACAGTCTTGTCGGTTTGGAGTAGACGTTATTCCGGCCAGCAGTTTAGGGCTACCAATAGAGCTGGCTAAAGTAATTGACGGTATGCTCTCTAAAAACAAACAAGTGAGAGATAGCGCAGGTGATTACTTTATGCGTAACATTACTAGTATGGCGAAAGCGTACCTACCTGAGTTACCTAAAAAAGTAGTTAAAGCCGCGATTCCGTTTTGGTTTAGTTATGACGAAGAGCCCGAAACCGTTGTATACAGTTCACGAAAGCAGTTTTTACGCCAAGCCGATCATAAACAGCAATTGCTTGATGTAAACGATGCCCAATTAGATCGTTACTACAAAGAGTTTTTGTTTGATACCGGAGATACCGAAAAAGCATTTTTAGCTTCAATTAGTCGTTTAGCAAAATATCCTGCCGTAGGCGGATTAAGCTTTCATTGGAAAGATGAGTCACTGTTTGTTGAATCATCGCTAATTTTGTATAACGAAACGTTAGCCGCTGCATTTACCGATGCGGTAAATAACACCGTAATGCTGGCACAAGCAATTAGCCAAAAAGGGCTGTTTAAATGTTGTTTGTTTGACGCACGTAAAACCATTCAGCTAGAGCGCGATAGAACCGGCGCCTTTAAGTTTGAAAGTTTACCAGAACTTGATTTTGAAACGGTGAATGTAAATGCCAGTGATGTTACCCGGCCACATTCTTACTTTGAAGATGGTAAAGATCCCGACGAGCAACTACAACTGCCAAAAAAAGTAATTAAATGTGTGTTTGAGCTAAATCAAATACACCACACTGGCTGCATTATTTTTGAAGCGCTGCCCGATAGGCTCAAAATACATCATTACTACCGGTTGCTCGATGCCAGTAAAGAGGATGAGTTTAGGCGGCTGCTTAATAAGTTGATGCAATACGCAGTTAATATTACCGACGTAGGGGTAGCCGGTTTTATGAAGTTACCTTACAAAAATACTCGTGAGTTTAGTTTGTGCGAGCAGCAGAGCAATCATTACTATCCTAAAAACCCAAAAATGACACTTTAAATATGGCAAATTTACACTCTGCTGGCATACAATAAACGTTAAATATAAAGTTAGGTGATATGGCTAAATTAAAACCGATAATTACGCTGCAAAGCTACGGTATTTACTCAACATGGGATAACGAGAGTAAAGCATTGCCGCAAATAGAGCAATTTACTACTGAGGTCATCGCTACTCTTGATGTTGAATTTGGTTTGATCATAAATATTAAAAAAGCCAAAGGCGAAAAATTACATTACAGCATTTATCATCCTAATATACCCGATGATGAAGGCGACATAATGCCTCCTTTTTCCGGAGTGGTGTATGTTAAAGACAGCGACTGGCATTTTTATTTAGGTGATACTTTATGGCCACCAATTAATAATAAACTTGGTAATTGGCGCATGACCATAGAGTACAATGGCAAACTTATAGCGGATAAAACATTTAATGTAGCACTGGCTACAGAGCGCTCGGCTGTAGAGTTTTGGCAAGATAGGGGATACAAGCCACTAAAGTAAAGTTTATACCTCTGTTGCTGTTAACTTATAGGGTATGAGTAAAAAGGCGTAATAAAAAAGCCGGCAATGCCAGCTTTAATAATGAGTGGTTTAACCTTGTGCTTTAGTTGCCCCAAGGATTAGTTGAGCTAACACGCTGTTTACGGGTACGCGCACGTTGCTTAGTCTCTTTTTTCTCCATAATACGCTTTGCATCAGTAAAGCTTAACTCACACGGCTCACCAGGTTTATGATCAGCAGGGATCACGCGATCACGCGGTGGCAGTTCGTATTGTACATCATCAGGACGTGGTAAGTTTTTAAGGCGATACAAATAAAAGTTATCTACTTTTTCTTGTGCCCACTGTGTTTTACGTAAAAATTTAACCGCCGATTTAATATCAGGATTATTTTTAAAGCAATTTAGCTGTAAATAAGCGTATAGGAGTTCCCACCCATATTGTTCAACCAGCTCTTCAACCACTTGTTCTAATTTTACGCCTTGCAGTGGGTTATTACTGAAAAGTTCTTGGTTGCTCATAGGTGTTGCCTCGTTATTAAAATACAAATTGTATTATAAATTTAATAACGAGGCTTTAACAGTGTAAAAAGCTTAACTTTGGCAATTAACTACAACACGGCCGCGAATTTTACCTTTCATAAGCTGCTCGGCGTTATCAATTACTTGTTCAAGCGTTATTTCGGTCGATATTTTATCAAGGTAATCAGCTGCTACTAAAGATGCTAAACGATCCCATGCTTCAATTCGGTCGGCTTTTGGGCGCATTACGCTATCAATGCCTATTAATCGAATGCCACGTAATATAAATGGTGCTACAGAGCCAGGTAAATCCATACCTTGTGCAAGCCCACATGCGGTTACAACACCTCCATATTTTAATGAGGCGCAAATATTAGCTAAAGTATGGCTACCTACTGAGTCTATAGCTGCGGCAAAACGCTCTTTTTGTAGCGGCTTACCTGGGTTTGAAAGCTCATCACGATTAATTACATTTGCTGCTCCTAGCTCTTTTAAATAATCACTTTGCTCCATTCGTCCAGTAGCTGCGGTTACATTGTAGCCAAGCTGATTTAGTAAATATATTGCAAAACTACCTACGCCACCATTGGCACCGGTTACCAGCACTTGGCCTGAATCGGGTGTTATGCCTTGTTTTTCGAGTGCAATTACACTGAGCATAGCGGTGTAACCCGCAGTGCCAACTTGCATAGCTTGTTTAGGTGAAATGCCAGCAGGCAAGGGGATTAACCAATCGCTATTAAGTGCTGCTTTTTGAGCAAGCCCACCCCAGTGTTTTTCGCCTACACCAAACCCATTTAAAATTACCTTATCGCCACTTTTAAATTCATCGCTGGTGGAGTGGCTCACAGTGCCTACTAAATCTATACCCGGCACCATAGGAAAACTGCGTACCACAGGCCCTTTTCCGGTTATTGCTAAGCCATCTTTATAATTTAAAGTGCTGTATAGCACATCAATAGTGACATTTTCATTCGGCAGGTCACTATTCTTAATGCTGCTTAAAGAGGCGCTGTAGTTATTATCATCTTTATTAATAACAATGGCTTTAATTGGGTTACTCATGGGATATCCTTTTAGACCGATCGTCTTTTAATTAGTAAAAAAAACGCATTAGGTTAGTAATGCGCGTAAAAACATTTCTGTATACAAAGTAAGTGGAGTATTAGACTTAGTGAGCTTGGCACGCATAACCGCACCCTCCCAACCAATCCAAAAATACTCACTCATTAATGGGGTGTTTACACTGTTGGCAATTGTACCTTGCTGCTTTGCTTGGTTTAAACACACCTCTACCAAGTTTTGCCAGCTAGTATAACTTTGCAATAAGCGGGTTTGGAATTCGTCACTTAAGTGATTCAGTTCTTGATTTAAATTGCCTACTAAACAGCCACGCTTATAATCGTACTTCTTCATCCCTTTAATGGCACTTTGGGTAAAGTTGACTATTCGCTCCAGCGGGGGCACGTCACTTTGTTGTAAATAATGATTAAGTTTGGCAATAAAATAACTGTCGTAAGCATCAACAAGGGCAATACCGTACGCTTCTTTACTTTTAAAGTAATGATAAAAAGAGCCTTTAGGTACGGCTGCTTTTTTTAATATGGTATCGAGGCCAGTTGCGCTAAAACCAAACTCGGTTAGTGTTTCTAGGCCTGTGCGAATAAGTAACGCTTTGGTATCTGCGTTTTCTCTGGCTACTTTGGGTGGGCGGCCACGCCTTACTGGAGTTGGTGTGTTTTTGTTCATACAACATATTAGACCGATCGACTTTAAATAATCAAGCATTAATTGTGTTGTTTATTAAATAAGCTAAATGAAATTTAAAATAATTAAAAAATAGACTAGATTAATTTGGAACTAAGGCTAAATTAGCCGGTCACAATATATACACAACAGTGTAATAAAACGATTTTTTAATCGTGTTTTTAAGTTAGATTAAACCGGTCAATACAGTGCAAGTACGACCACTTACTTTTTAAAAAGCTAATTCATCATTGCATCAGCAGCTTAGTTAAAGTCAAACTAATTAATTGCTTTTATAATTTGAATTAACCTTTTTTATTAGCTATTCATTACATGTAGATTTCACTAATGCTACAAAATATATAAATACAAAGGTGAGGATATTACCGATGAAGAGACAAAAAAGAGATCGTTTAGAGAGAGCACATTCTCAAGGATTTAAAGCAGGTTTAGCAGGTCGCTCTAAAGAGCATTGTCCCTATCAACAAGTTGATCCAAAATCAGAATGGTTAGGTGGTTGGCGCGAAGCAATAGACAATCGTAATATTTATAAAACATAGTATATAACTGAATTTAAGCAAAAATGCCTCCAAGTGGAGGCATTTTTGTATGTGTATTTTAATTATTAACAGTTAATTAAAATGCACTGGTGTCTTGAAATAGACCTACTTTTAAATCTTTCGCTTCGTAGATTACACGGCCATCTACTTCTACCGTGCCATCGGCAACACCCATAAATAATTTGCGTTTAATTACGCGTTTCATTACTAGGCGGTAGGTTACTTTTTTAGCGGTTGGTAAAATTTGGCCGGTAAATTTAACTTCACCCACACCTAGCGCACGGCCAAGACCTGGACCGCCAGACCAACCTAAGTAAAATCCAACTAACTGCCACATAGCGTCTAAACCTAAGCAACCGGGCATTACAGGGTCACCTTTAAAATGGCAGTCGAAAAACCATAAGCTAGGGTCAATATCTAGCTCAGCAACAATTTCGCCTTTACCGTGTATTCCGCCATCGGCAGTAATAGAGGTAATGCGGTCCATCATTAACATATTGTCGCTTGGTAAACGGCAGTTACCTTCACCAAACATTTTACCTTCACCACATAGGATCAAGTCTTCTTTTGTATAGCTATTTTTAGGTTCCATAACACTTATCTTCGCTTATAAATTGCCAACTACTTTAGCGTACACTTGTACGCTGAACAACTCGGATCAGTTAAAAAAGCTAAATTTAGCAGGTTTTTTAATCAATCGATTGGTGTAATTGATTTTAGCCTGATTAAACCGCGCAATTACAATCATAAATCATTATAATTACCGCTGACTTTTAACCTGTTTAAAGGAAATTTATGATCCTTTTTGTTAACTCACTAACAGTGATAGATTTTTCTTACTTGTGTAATAAACGCGGCGCAGTTGGCGAGAGCTGGATTGTTGATTTAACTTTGCATGGCAAACTAAACGATGAGTCTATGGTATTAGACTTTGGCTTAGTTAAAAAGCAAATTAAAGGCATTATAGATGAGTGTATTGATCATCGTTTAGCTGTACCTAATAATCTAAATGGCGTGGTTAGCGAATTTAGCGACCATAAAACATTAGATTGTACATTTGGTGATAACCACCATTTGGCGATGAGTGCTCCACATCAAGCTTATTGTATGATTAACGCAGATGAAGTAACTATTGCATCGGTTACAGATTTTTTAATAGCGACTATTTTGCCACAACTGCCAGATAATATAGAAAAAATTGAGCTGTCATTGAAGCCAGAGCATAATCAAAGCTATTATTACCATTACAGCCATGGCCTTAAAAAGCATGATGGTAATTGCCAACGTATTATTCATGGGCATCGTTCTCAAATTGGTATTAGTTTAGATGGTATTTCTATGCCTCGCCTGCAAAAAGAATGGTCACAAAAGTGGCAAGACATTTATCTAGCCACCGCTGAGGATCAAATTAAGGCAGACGAGTTACAGCACGTTAGCGCAAAAGCTGGCGATGTATGTTTTGCATATACTTCAGCGCAAGGCTATTTTGAAATGGCTATTAGCGAATCGCGTTGCGATATTTTACCTAGCGATACCACGGTTGAATGCATTGCAGAATACTTAGCGGGTCAGGTAAAAGCACAATATCCTGAAAAAGCGGTAAAAATAACGGCCTACGAAGGAGTAGGCAAAGGGTCTATTAGCCATGCTTAAAACATTATTAGCAGCCGTGTTAATTTCCTCTACTAGCTTAAGTGCAATGGCACTTGAGCTAAAAGGGCAATTAACTCAAGGCGGTTTAGTAACCGGTAATATTAGCAACGCGCAGTCGGTTAGCTTTAACGACAAAACACTTAAGCTTTCGAGTAAGGGTGATTTTGTATTTGGCTTTGGCCGCGATGCACCAACAAATCACACACTTAAATGGGTTGATAAAGCTGGTGTTGAGCACAGTGAAAGCCTAGTAATTACTAAGCGCGACTATCAAATTGATAAAATTACCGGCGTTGCTAAAAAATATGTATCGCCGGCTAAAGAACTCAGCGCACGTATAAGTAAAGAGGCTGCTGCGATTAGAGCTGCGCGCCAGGTTAATTCTGACCTATTGTACTTTTTAGATCCTGTGCTAAAACCTGCACAAGGGCGTATATCTGGGGTGTATGGTAGCCAACGTTATTTTAATGGCGAGCCACGCAGACCACATTTTGGCTTAGATATAGCCAATAAAACGGGGACACCTGTGTATGCACCTATAAGTGGTACAGTGGTGTTTTCGCAGCCGGATATTTATTATTCAGGTGGCACACTTATTTTAGACCATGGCCACGGCGTTACCTCTACTTATATTCATTTAAGTAAGCTTGATGTAAAGCTGGGCGATAAAATTGAGCAAGGTAGTAAAATAGCTGAGATAGGTGCAACAGGGCGGGTAACAGGCCCACATTTAGATTGGCGTTTTAACTGGCAAGGTGAACGCCTTGATCCGGCCTTATTAATGCAAAACAAATTAGCTAATAAAAAGTAGATACTATGACACAAGTAGAGCGCGATGCTATTATCGCGCAACGTATTAAAGATTCCACCACATCGGTAACTAAAACAGTGTTTCCGGGGCGAACTAATCACCACAACACTTTATTTGGTGGCGACGCTTTAGCTTGGATGGACGAGGTTGCTTTTATAGCGGCAACGCGTTTTTGCCGTAAGCCTTTAGTTACCATTTCATCAGATCGAGTAGACTTTAAAGAAGCTATTCCTGCAGGTACTTTTGCTGAACTTATAGCAAAGGTGGTGCATGTAGGTAATACCAGTTTAAAAGTTGATGTCGATATACTTCTAGAAACTATGCATAATGACAACAAGCATTCTGCTATTAGTGGCAGCTTTACCTTTGTTGCAGTAAATGATGATCACCGACCAACGCCTGTGGTTTGCGATAAAATGATTTATGGTTTTGACAAGTAAACATTAGAATAAAGTATTTTAATGTTATTAAAAATAAGCACTTTAAGTAGTGCTTATTTAAACACCACTAAAGAACACATCATACTAATTAATTGCAAAAGATATAGCTAAACAGCAGAGTCAATTTTAATAATAATTATCAAGGTGGGAGGTCGATAACCTAATCTATTATTAGGTTATCGTTTTACATTACTTAGGTTAAAGCACCATGGCGGCTATCCAGCCAAATATTAATAACGGTATATTAAAGTGAATAAAGGTAGGCACTACTGAATCCCAAATGTGGTCGTGCTGGCCATCAGCATTTAGCCCGGAAGTTGGCCCAAGTGTAGAGTCAGAAGCGGGGGAGCCTGCATCACCTAACGCACCGGCCGTACCCACTAAAGCAGCAGTGGCCATAACCGAAAAGCCCAGCTCTAAACATAAAGGAACAAATAAAGTAGCTATAATTGGCACGGTTGAAAATGAGCTACCTATACCCATGGTAATAAACAATCCAACTAATAAAATAACCGCTGCCGCAATGGGTTTATTCCCAGCAAATAACTCAGCGCCACTGTGTACTAAACTAGCCACATGACCTGTAGCTTGCATAACAGCTGCAAATCCTTGAGCAGAAATCATTATAAAACCAATCATTGCCATCATAGCGACGCCTTTACTAAATACGTCGCCATTATCTTCCCATTTAACGATGCCGAAAACGCTAAAAATCATTACACCCACTAAGCCACCTAAAATCATTGAACCGCTAGCGTTTTGCGCAATAAGTGAAGCAAGTACAGCAAACAGGCCAACTAACATTACCTTTTTTGGGTTTTCTACCGTGGTTTCTTTACTTTCTATGGTAAGCGGTAGCGCTGCGTAGTCGCGACGTTTTCTGTAACTAAAAAATATTGCAATTAATAAACCTGCAAACATGCCCAAAGCCGGAATTATCATTGCCATAGGCACTTGGGTATTTATTATTTCTAAACCGTTATCCACTAAATTTTTATGGAGTATTGAATATAAGTAAATACCACCAAAGCCATACGGTAGTACCATATAAGAAGTAGCTAAACCAAAAGTTAATATACAAGCTATTGCACGTCTATCCAGCCTAAGTTTATTAAAAATTACCAGCAGCGGTGGAATAAGAATAGGAATAAAGGCGATATGAACCGGCACTAAGTTTTGCGATGAAATGGCGCAGATCATTATTATAAATAAAATAAAATAACTGAGCAGGGTTTCACTGCCACTTTTTTGTGCATTAACTTTAGCTAATAATTTTGCGGCTAAAATACGTGTTAAACCTGACTTAGAAATAGCCACTGCAAAAGCGCCTAACATGGCATAACTTAGTGCTATTTCAGCACCTGCCGACAATCCCGAATTAAAGGCGTCTATACTTTCTTTTAAGCCCAAACCAGCGGTTAAACCAGCAACTAGGGCACTTATTATCATTGCAACAATAACATTTACGCGGACCAAGGTAAGCCCAAGCATTAATAAAACGCCTATAACAACCGCATTCATAGATTTCTCTGTTTCGTAGATTTAATTAATTTTATCAGATATTTTGCCTGAGTTTTACGTTCTTTATTAAATGGTTTTTTAGCATAACGTACTTGGTTAAATAACTGACTAAACTCGAGTAATTGTTGCTCAACATGCGGCGCTTGCGATGCTAAGTGTTGTAATTGTTGAGTAGGCGTTAAATGATCGGCTATCTTAAGTTTACGTTTTTTAGCCCAATTTATTAATTGTTCAAACTCTTTAACCATAGGAGCTAATTTAGTAGCGGGCTTAGGCCAATTTAAATAAACAAAATAACTAACAAAAGTTAGCCCTAAAATAACAATTACAGCCAGCGGTACCAGCCAAATATTTTTGCTGCCAAAAATAGACTTTAAAAAGTCGTTTTGTTTTTCATCATCAAAACCAAGTACCCAGCTAGACCACTTATAATCTAAGTTTTCTAGCTCTAGTCTTAGCCAATTAATAGCTGCAAAGTTACTTAAACTGACCAAACCAAAGTCGAGATTGCTTTTAAACTCATTATTTAATTCATTATTTTGTGAAAGCGATCCTGTAAGCCTATCGGGAGCAACCACCGCTGTGGCATCAAATATTTGCCAGCCTTCATTATCTAAATACACTTCTACCCATGCATGTGCATCATATTGGCGAACAGATAAAGTATTATTATCAGTATTAAGCTCACCACCTAAATAGCCACTGACAACTCTTGCCGGTATACCCGCACTTCTAAAAATATAAGCTGCGGCACTGGCATAGTGGCCACAAAACCCACGTTGTTGCTCAAACATAAACTGATCAATAGTATTGTTGCCGCTCATTGGCGTCGGGTTAAGCGTATAACTAAATTTTTCGTCTATAAAGTACTGTAGTAATGCATTGTAAAAATCACGGTCGCTGGTTAAGTTTTGTTTTAAATTATAGGCAAGGGCACTTGCTTTGTTATTGTTGTTATTGTCGTTATTTACTAAGTGTTTGTAGTGTTTAGTTTGCCACTGTAATAAAGGAGCATTTGTTAGTGCAGAGCTACTTGCTGTGTATTGCACACTTTTAGCTTGGTAATTTTTTTTACGCAGTAAGCCCAGTGAGTCACTCTCTACGTTATCGTTATTACTGGTTGCAAAGTTGAGCCCATATAACCACTTTTGACTCGAGGGCTCGGCAATAATCGAATAGTCGTATTTTGTTAAACTACTAACTTGTTGCGTTTTAGTTTGAGTTACGCTGTTATGCTTTAATAAATTGGAAGTGAGCCACGCATTTCCGTTAAACTTATCGTGTACTAAGGCTCGCCAATACAGGGGAGCTTTAGGTGCTAGATCATTAAATTTAGCTCTAAACACCAGTTCATCTGAATTAGATAACTTGGCAATATCAAACGGATCTATTTGCTCAGACAAACCTGTTTTAGCTAACTTTGGCCCAGGTAGTTGCCAAAATGCCGGCATTTTTGGTAAAAATATTAATAAAAATACCGCCAGCGGTAATGCCAATAATAGTAATTTACCGCTTTGTTTAGATGCGACTTTTAAATTATGTTTTGATTCTAACAAGCCCAGTACAGCAAAGTTTAAAATGTACAAACTACTCACTACTAAAGTAGTTAAAATACTTTGGTTAAATAAATAAACCGCCGAAAGCGAAAAAAATGTCAGCGTAGTTATTACATGATAATGCTTTTTAGTTTTCGCCTGTAACAACTTAAATAAGCTTGAAAGCAACAACATAGCCACAAATAAAATAACCGTGTCGCTAAATCCCACACTAAAAAGCATTAACCCTAAAGCAAGTGCTGCTAAAGCATTAGCCAGCCAGGCATTAGGTTTAGTTTTATTACTTATGGTTACATAAAAGTTCCACGCACAAAGTAGCGCTAGTACACTAATAAATACAATTGGTAAGTGAGCAATAAAAAACACGACTAAGCAGCTGTATATAAAACACAGTGAATAATTTATTACTTTTATGTTTTTTATTGCCGTCACTTTGTATAACCATTAAATGTACTAAGTGATTCTAAACAAAGTGTTTTATGTTGCACACCTACGTTGGTAGCTATTATTTTACTTGGTAGTTTTAGCATAAAGGGGGTGTTATTCTCTGTTGCTTCACATACTAAAAAGCACAGCTGGTTTAAGCGTTGCTCGGTATCGCCATGCATTAAATCAAAATCAAATAATGCATCAGCAGCTTTAAAATCAACAAACTCTTTAACTAATAACTGCTGTGTTTTAGCAAAATGTTTCCAAGAAATTCTTTGCAATCCCATTTCAGGCAAGTGCGGTATTAATGTTTCAAACTCTTCACTACCGAGTTGTTTGGCAATACTGTTTTCGGCTTGATCGGCTAGACTATTTATCTGAGCGTCACTAAACACCTTTTCAAGTGAAGGGTAAATATAAACACTTGATTGTAGTTGAATGTAGCTCCAAACAGTGATCAAGCCAAAGGGATAATTACTGGCAATTTTTATTCGCTGTAGTGAGTAACATCCGCGTTTGTTATAGGGTAGTGGTAAGCTTAGCATTTGGGCTGTATTGGTTATTTCATCATGATCAATTTGCGTTTGTTGATCGCCTTGATAAATTAGCATCACAGATTGGCAAATCGAGGGGCTTTGTACAGCAAACTGAACTTGTGGATTTTGTGGTGCAAAGCTCGAAAGTGAATTTTTAAAAGTAACAGTTAGGCCTTTTGCATTGCTGTAACCCAGTAGTACAGCAATAATCATTACCACAAACATTAAATAAGCCATGATCAAAATTAAGTTGTTTTGATAGTTAATCCCCATCACAAAATTTAAAATAGCTACACTAATAAAGTAGCAGCCAAGGGCTGATGGAAAAACATAAATAGTTTTGTGTTCAAGTGTAATTGACTGTTTTAAATGTTTATTTTTTAATAATTTATTAAATATGGCACGTTTAAATGACTTAAATAAAGCAGGGCGCTTAGCTTTTTTATTTGGCATAAATGCTATACCGGAACCATAACAGCTTTTAATATTTGCATAACTTGCGCTTCGCCCGACTCATTGTGTAACCCTAAACGGTGCTGACAAACACTGGCAAAAACTGCTTGCACATCTTCAGGCATAACAAAGTCACGACCGTCAATATAAGCCCATGATTTAGCAGCTTTTGCTAATGCCATGCTAGCGCGTGGCGATAACGATGCAGCAAAATTATTACTTTCGCGTGTATAATTTACCAATTCAATAATATAATCAATTACAGGATTACTAAGTGTAATATTGCTAATTTCAGTTTGAATTTGAGCTAATTGTTGCTCAGTAATACGTTGTGGTAGCTGGGTGTAGTCACGCTTTTGCATATTTAGTAACAGCCTTTTTTCGGCTTCTTTTGGCGGAAAACCAAGGCTAATACGCATTAAAAAACGATCTAGCTGCGACTCAGGTAAAGGGTAAGTACCTGATTGATGTAATGGATTTTGTGTAGCAATAACAAAAAATGGGGTAGGAAGAGAATACTTTTTACCATCAACAGTAACTTGTTGTTCTTCCATTGCCTCAAGTAAGGCGCTTTGTGTTTTAGGTCCCGCTCTGTTTATTTCGTCTGCTAAAACAACTTGGCTAAAAATAGGCCCTTTATGAAAGCTAAAACTGTGTTCATTACTATTAAATACATTAGTACCTAATATGTCGGCTGGGAGTAAGTCGCTGGTAAATTGTATCCGTTGATACGACAAGCCTAAAACGGCTGCTAAGGCATGCGATAACGTTGTTTTACCCATGCCAGGTAAATCTTCAATTAGTAAATGGCCTTCACTAAATAAGCAGGTGAGCGCGAGCTTTATTTGTTGTTTTTTACCAAAAATAACATTAGATAAATCATCGATAATTGCACTAACAGAACTTTGCATACTAACCTTATTATTATTCAATGAGCTCTAAACGCTTCATTACTGTATCTACTTTTTGTACATTAAACGGTTTTGCTATAACCCCTTTAGCACCAAGTTCCCACGTATTTTCTACATTTTCGAAACTGTTATGGCCAAAGCAAATAACAACATGAATATGCGGATAGCAATTATTTATATAAGTTAAAATATCACTACCTTCAGAGTCAGGTATTTCGACATCTAAAAATATAACCTTTGGGGACTTTTCGCTAAGCAGCGGTTTTGCACAATCAAAATCTTCACACTCAAGAATATCTTCATAACCAAGATCCGTTAAAATTTGGTTTAGATAGTCGCGACTGTTTTTTGTATCATCAATGATTAAAATAGGTTCTAGTGGGTGCACAAATTCCATATGTTGTTACTTCTATTGTTAATACCATTTGAGTACTTTCAATACTAAGCTAACCACCTCATAAGCTCAAGATAGTAACTAAAAAACAGTCATTAATAACTGATTTAAATAATTTTTTGCTACTTTGTCGTTTTATTAAATAACCTCCGCGCATTACTTATCCTTTAATATTGTAAAAATTTACGCTGTAAGTGATTTACGTTTAATTAACAAAAACAAATTAACAATTATGGTGTTTTAACCTACTGATATAATTGGCTTATTATTGCAAGGTAATGCATTGTGAATTTTTTGTTATTTAAATAGTTGACGTACGAACTTCTTGCTGGGATTATGACCACAAGAAGGGCTTATGCCCACATTGTAATTTAGCACTATATAACTCAAGCCAAACGCAGAGCTTATACAACCAAAGAAGCATATTTATGAAAGCTAAACATGTATTAACACTAACGGCAGCAATAGCAACTTATAGTAGCCAGGTACACAGCAACGATTTTAATTTAGGGTTAGAATTTAAAACAAATCACTTATGGCATGGCTCAATTGTAACGCCAGGCCCAATGGTTGCTGGTGAATTAACTTATAAAACGGCGGATAATAAAATCACCTTAGGTTTATGGGGTGGGACCTCTTTTGATGGTGAGTATCAGGAGTTTACTTATTTTGCTTCTTATAAGTTTTCAGAGCAGCTGTTCATTGAAATTGTTAATCATGGTAACCACTCGTCGATTAATAATGTAGATATTTTTGACTATTCAAGCGATCCGGATAAAACCGGAAACTTTATTGATGTCGGCCTTGGTTACACCTTTGCGGGCGAAATGCCATTATCACTTTACTACTCAGTAATAGTTCAAGGGATAGATACCTATTTAGATGAAAGTTCAGGAAAAAACAAACAAGCTTACACTAACTATCTCGAAGCTAGCATGCCCGTGTGGAAGGGTAATGAATTAGATGAGCAAGTCTCTGTATTTATTGGTGGTGCTTTTTCTTTTTTAGATCAGCAAAACTTTTATGATGATAACGCTAATATAGTTAACTTAGGTTTTACTTACTCCAAGAGCTTACAAATACTAGAGTATAATTTTCCTATATCGGCAACAGCTATGTGGAACCCCGCGCAAAATAAAGGTGCATTACAGGTCGCATTTACGTTTTTATAATTTTTATAGCTGTGGCCATAACTTGCACTTAGCTGTAATAGAAAAAATATGTTGTGAGCAATTAGAAAGCGTTAACTTGATTTCTATTAGTGCAATAACATGAAAATTCGACACTTTTATTAAATGAATGGTATATTTAGAGGGCTAATAACAATTAAATAATTCGTTCAATTAACAAAAATATTTTGCTGTTAATCAATTTTAATAGTCTTTTTATTTTGATTTTAAGAGGTTTCAGTGGCCAAGCTATCTAATACAGAAATTAGAAAACTCGATGACGCAGCAAGAGCAGGGTGGTTGTATTATGTTGCAGGTAAAACACAAGACGAAATAGCTAAAAAGCTTAATACCTCACGCCAATCGGCACAAAGAATGGTAGCGCTATCTGTTAGCCAAGGATTAATAAAAGTAAGACTCGATCATCCTATTGCTAAATGTATGGATTTGGCTGAACAAATTAAAACACGTTTTGGTTTGCTCTCTTGTGATGTAGTCCCTAGTGATCCGTCAGAACCTTCATCTACATTAGGTTTGGCACAAGCTGGTGCGGCTGAAATAGAACGCCATTTAAAATCACCACAACCAAAAGTTATTGCAATGGGAACTGGGCGAGTTTTACGCGCATGCGTAGATGAGCTGCGAACACAAGATTGCCAACAACATAAAATAGTTGCCATGTTAGGCAATATGGCATTAGACGGATCGGCATCGCCATACGATGTAGTAGTAAGAATGGCGGAACATATAAATGCTAAACATTACCCAATGCCGTTACCTGTTTTGCCACGCACCATTGAGGAAAAGCTGCAACTGCATTCACAGCAGAATGTTGCTAGTAATTTAAAATTAGCCACGAATGCAGATGTTACATTTGTAGGCGTTGGCAATTTAGGATTAAATTCGCCACTTCATAAAGACGGTTTTGTAAGCCTTGACGAACTCCAAGAGTTACAACAGCAAGGTGCTGTAGGAGAAATGATAAGCTGGGTGTTTGATAAAAATGGTAAGTTATTAGATTGTAATGTTAATCAACGAGTAGCAAGTACGCCATTAAAAGTTAATTCAGATAAACAAATTTTTGCCATAGCTGCCGGAGAAGAAAAAGTATTAGCCATTTTAGGTGCGCTAAGATCTAAAATGATTAGTGGGCTTATTACTAACGAATACACGGCCGAGCGTTTACTAAGTATTGAGTAACTTATATTTTAAATGAAATCCTGAAATATAATATTCCATGCATTAGATTACATACATTAGAAAATATTAATTAAATTTAAATGTACCAAACTGAGAATAACTAACTTAGATAAAAACCTCTTTAATGTCCGATACCGTCTAGTATTGGACATTGTAGAGCTAATAAAGAGAATATATGGCACTCCTTATTAATACATATATAACTACCTATAATTTATATTATGTTAAATAGGGTTTGCAGTAAGCTATTCAGTATAACTATGTGTGTTGTAAGCCTTCTCGTTACGAGATTATTAAGTGTATTTTACGTTTTTAAGCAAATTCAATACAGCTGCTTTCCTACTACTACGAATACATAACTTTAAATATGGATGCTTTACTTACATGAGCCCTATAAAGCAAGTTTGTTATTTAAACATGTATTTGTATAAAACAACCCCGCTGATAATTTAGCGGTTAAAGTTCTCCTTGTTTATAAAGCGCACCTATCTATAACTAACCAGTCTGCAAGTATATTGTTATGCCTTTGCTATATTTTCAATTCAAAGAACGGAATTTTGCTGCTTACTATTTATGTGGCTTCTTATACTCTTTGTATATAAACACTAATGTTGCAATTATTATCTTATCTAGCTTAATGAATCAGGCCCCTTAAAGCATTACTTTTTTTGGCTATGCATAAATCACGAATTTAACTTAGGTAATATTCAGCTACTATTTCATACCTACACGTTACTTATAAATCTCTATATGCACATCTTTGCTCTCTATATTATTTAACTTATATCTATAAATTTACTAGCAGCCTTACTGTGATTTTAACTAAGTGATAATTCAATTAAATTTGCGCCATAACTTACTACATAATTAACGCCTATAAATAAGCTTAAGTCTTTAACCTAGTTAATCGCTTTATTTTATCTTCTATTCCAATAGCTAACTAACATTTCTATTTCAATCCCATGCTGTTTTATTACTCTTTATGAGTAACAATCCGGCCATAATATTTGAATTGATATACCATATGCTTATACTTTGGCTATCAGTTGTAATAGTTTTTTATAAATAAACCTCAAAAAGATCTGGTTTATCACTGTTACACTCATGGGTTTTACCTGTATTTACATAGCTAGTTTTACAAAATAACGCTATTAACAGTAATAAATCAGCTGGTTTAGTTCGTTTTATAAGCAGGTGCTTTAAATAGCCTATTATGTAGGGTTTTAATTTTCAGTTTTAGTTATATTTGGTTTAATTATTAGTCATTTAAATTATGTTAAATTATGTTAAATTGTGGTGTGATTATGTTTGTCACAGTAATGCGCTTGGTTATTTAACTAAAACTCACTGCTGATAGTGGTTTTAACTATGAACTTCTAAGTTGTTGAAAGACAGCTGGTATAAAACAGAGTAATGGAAGCGCGCTTCCCCATAATGTTTGATTGCTATTTGTAGTATGACTTTTTAAGTATAATTTTTAAGTGTATTTTAATTAGGCTAGTTTTAAAGATTGAAGTGCCCTGCACTGTATATAGTTATTGTTGCGTAATAATGTAATTAAATATGATGGTTAATCCGATAATATTCGCAGTACACTTGCTGTTAACGATAACCTAAAGCGTTAACAACAAGTAGCCACTGGTGATTTAATTAATTTTGCCAAGCTCATCTTTCAGATGTTTTAGTTTAAGCTTTCTGCTGTAATCTTTTTTTGATACTTACTAACTTTATCACTTTTACCTGCTTGTTTAGCATCTAGCAGATCTTCTTCATATTCAGCAATATCATTGTTAGCATCGTTTATTTTTTCTATTAAATTTTCTTTCAATATTTTTTCGCTGCAATTAGCTTTTGCTGCATGTAATGCCTTTTTTAACCCTTCAATCTTGTATTTATTGCCATGTTCCTTAGCTATGGCAAGCTGGCTTTCTATCTCGAAAAATTTTTTTTCACAGCCAGTCAAATCACTACACGCTAATGATGAAGCAACCGATGTGGATGACAGCATAAATAGAATACCTGCTGTTGTTGGTATTACTTTATATTTTGAAAATATATTAATCATCAGCTTTGTCCAAACATAATAATTATTAAATTATGCGTAATTGTTACAAACAAAAAAGCGCCAAATATAAATTTAGCGCTTTTAGAGTATGGCATTAACAGCTTAAATTAATGCAGTGCCGCAGTAAACGGAATGCTTTCACAAATTTTAGCTTCCGCTATTAGTAGCTCTTCTAGGCGTATGTCTACTTCTTCTTTATCAAAATACTCATACGCTAGTTCTACAAATAAGTTTTTATGTTTTTCTTCTGATTCGGCAATCGCAATGTAAAACTCTTTTTCTTTGCCCTCTGGTAGCGCTTGCGCCACTAGTGAAAAACGTTCGTGCCCTCTTGCCTCAATAACCCCACCGACTAATAATCGATCCATTAAAAAACCGTCGCGGCCGTGTCTAAATAAAGCACGTATTTGTTTTATATAAGGGTCTTTTTTGTCGTCACCTAAATTTACATCACGTGAAATTAAAATTTTCAGCACTTCTTTAAAATGAATCATTTCTTCAAGTGCTAAGTCTGCCATAGCTGTAACCAGTTTACGTTTATCGGGGTAATGCGACAGCATAGACATGGCCATACCCGATGCTTTTTTTTCGGCTGCGGCGTGGTCTTGTAAAAAAGTATCGAAGTCATCAAGTACAACTTCGGTCCATTCAAATGGAGTGTGGTATTTTAATTCAAACATGCTCTGTACTACTTATAACAAGGTGTAAAATAATGCGCAGATTTTAGCGTATATTAGGCAAAAAATCATGCTCCTAAGCCTGTAAAGTTAAACCTTGTAGCGTAACAGTTTATCTATGCGCCCTTTTGCTGTTGATTCAACTTTTAGCGGATGTTTTATATCGTTCCAGGCAGTAACTTTGCCGCCCATATTCATTTTTTCAAAATCTGTTTTATTACTTTTAATCGCTAAAAAATCACAGAGCATTTTGTAGCTTTGCGGTTTTGCTATATTTATTGATAAAAAGCGTTGCTCTTGGTGTTTAAAATAATTTTTAGCGTCATTGATATGCGTGTTATAACAATGCGTTAAGTAACTATCATCGTTTATATTATCAATTGTTAAATTACTAAATGTATTTAAATAACAATGCTTTATATGAATATTAAAGCCACCATCAGTGCGTGTTAAATTAGTATGCATACGTAATAATAATTGCTTTATTGATGGTAGCCATACGTTAAGCTCACGCTCTAAATAAATAAATTTTGCATCCGGATAATACTTATCGAGGGCTTTATAATCATTAAAAATTGGCGTATCGGCAATTGCATGGGCGTTATCAAAACAATTGTTTGTGTAAGCAGTATGCGCTGTTGGTATACCAAACTCTAAAAAAGCATGGCAAACACTTGTAGTGCCTGTACGCGGTAAACCAATAATAAATATTTTGTTATTCATACTATTAAATTTAACTAAAGCGGGTTAATAAAATAACTAAAGCACTTATAAGCATAGTTAAAAATGTAGCTATAACACCAATTTGGCGGTACTTTAGGTTTTTTTCTACTATGCCAAAATTATGAAAAACGCGGCCTATAAGCAACATTGCACCAAGTGCATGGCAATAATGACTCGCTAACCCCTGATATTCTGCTAAAAAAAGCAAAATAATAGCAAACGGTACATATTCCATAAAATTACCATGGGCACGAATTGCCCGTTGCAACTGTGGATTTTCGCCTTCACCAAGTGATATTTGCGCTGCCCTGCGCACGTTTATTACGTTAAAGCTTAAGTAAATATAGTAAAATGCAAGTAATGCAGCGTATGTTGAAATGATCACAGTATTATCCTAATATTTTTGGCAATAATAACACACAAGTTAACCTTCATTATCAGAAGTTTAGTTTACAACTATGCTAAAGTATTAATAATACTCTTATACAATAAAGCATAAGGATTTTATGTTTGTACCTCGCAAAGTAGCCGACAGTTATCGAGAAATGATAAATAGTATTGGCTTTTACCCTTCTTTACTTTCAATTGCATTTTTAACCTTTGCGGTTATTACGATGTCGGTTGAATATATGCCCATTATTGAAAAGCTAAAGTCGTTTATATCTGTAGTATTAGTAGATAGCGCCGAAAATGCGCGAACTGTTTTAAGTACCTTAGCCGGCAGTATTATTTCGTTAACTGTGTTTAGTTTTTCAATGGTAATGGTGGTATTAAACTCAGCCAGTGCCAGTTTATCGCCGCGTGTAGTACCTGGATTAATAACCCGGAAATCTCACCAACTGGTATTAGGTTTTTATTTAGGCAGTATTATTTACTCAGTAATTATGCTCATAAATATTAATAAACTCGAGAATGGCGCCATGGCTATACCGGCACTTGGGGTATTATTTGCGCTTATTTTTGGTTTGATTTCGTTAGGGCTATTCGTATTTTTTATTCACTCTATATCTCGCGCTATTCAAGTAGATAATGTTTTAAATGGTTTATTTAGCCAAACAAAAAGTGAAATTAAAACCATTATTAAAAGTCAGCAAGAAGCGCCACTTAAAAATCTTCCCGACTTTACTGATTGGCATTCTATAAATAGTCAAACTGAAGGCTACTACAAAGGAGTGCACACCGATAAGCTTTGCGCCTTATTATCTGCAGAAGAAATTGAGCTTTATATCACTGTTAAACAAGGTTATTTTACAGTTAAAGGTTATCCATTTTTAAAGTGTAATAAAGATATTTCAAGTAATGATGAGTTAATTACTAAAATTTTAAGCTGTTTTATTTTTTATATAGAAGAGTATATTAGCGACCATTATCGTTATGGTTTAACGCAAATATCAGAAATAGCCGTTAAAGCGATGAGCCCAGGCATAAACGATCCGGGTACAGCAGTTAAAGCCATTGATATGTTGAGTATTTTATTAATTAAACGACTTTCAATAAGTGATATTAATTACAGCTTTAAGCACAGCAAAGATACGCCATTATTATATATACACGAAACCCGCTTTGATGAATTACTGCATGATAATTTTACACCGCTACGTAATTACGCTAAAGGCGATGCGTACGTAATGACCAATGTGTTAGAAGCATTTAAAAATATTTTATTTGTTGCTCACGAAAATTCAGCGGCGAGGGAAAGTTTATTTAATTATTTAAATGCTATTGTTGATGACATTAACGAGCACGTAACGAATGAGTACGACAGGCAGGAAATTAATAATATGCTTAAATCAATTGCCCGTATTAGTAAGCAACAAGGTGATACATTACTGGCACGTTTTAAGCGCCAGTAATGTATAAACTTAATCTATATAATAAACTGCATAACTAGATGCAGTTATAATGATTTCACCTGCATGATAGGCATCGGGAACATAATTACTCGGTGTACTATCTGAGAGCATCACTTTTTCGGCGCGCATATAAGGGGCTGATTGCACATTTAATGGCTGCATAGATGCGCTATATAAGCCTTTTAACTCTACGCCAAACTCACTGCTAAATTCTTTAGCTGCATCGCGAGTATCTTTTATAGCCAGTTTTTGCGCTTTTTTGTAGAGTTCATCGTAATTGCTTGCTAAAAAACGCGTATGGTTAATTTCGTTAATACCATTGTTTACTAAGTTTTGTAGTAACTCGGGATATTTATTAATGGCATTAAGCTTAACCGTTAAAGATCTGCTAACCCTAAAACCTTTAAATTGTTGCTCACCGCTTTCACGATTATATTGGCTTTCTCGGTTTATTGATATTTGCCCGGCATTAATATCTGCATCACTTACACCTAATGCTGTTACTAATTTTATTGCCTTAGCCATGGTTATATCGGTTTTATTTTTTGCTGCAATTAAATCTTTATCTATTTCGGTAATGCCAACATTTAATAATACATGGTCTGGCATGGTGGTAATTGTTGCCTCACCTTTAACATAAATATGCGGTGTATCGGGTGTGGCCGCAGCAAATGCATTAAAGCTCAGTGCTGCACCTAAAAATAAAGTAAACGTTTTCATAAGTGAATCCTTTTATATTAACCGTAACAGCTGGTTATATTACTAACTTTATTAAATTCGCAATCCTTTATTGGTCACTAATTTAATACAAAAAGTATTTACAGCTTGCTATATATTAAGCTTATTAAACACTTTAAGTGGTTAATTACAGATGAACAAGTACAAAAAACAGGCCGTAGCCTGTTTTTTAATTATTACTAAATACTAAGTTGCAGCTTTAAATGCTACTGCGCTTATAGTTACGGTACTTAGGTAACCAGTAGTTTTTATCGATAGCAGCCCATAGTGCGTCGTCAGAAATATCAAGAGCAACGCCCTCTTCAATCGCTTTTTTGCCTACAGCAAATGCAATACGTTTACTTAGGGTTTCAATTTCTGTAAGTGCCGGCAATAAACTTCCTTTACCTGTGTTTGCACGCGGCGATGATTCAGCCAGCATTTCGCTAGAAACACTTAACATAGCATCTGTAATACGCGTTGCTTTTGCAGCTATAACCCCTAAACCAATTCCCGGGAAAATATAACTGTTGTTACACTGCGGAATTGGGAAAAGCTCACCATTATATTCAACTGGGGCAAATGGGCTACCTGTAGCAACAAGTGCTTTACCTTCGGTCCAGTTAATAATATCTATTGGGTGTGCTTCTACCTGTTTTGACGGGTTACTTAATGGGAAAATAATAGGTTGTGCACAACCTGAATACATAGCGCGTATTACTTGTTCGGTAAATAAACCAGGTTGGCCCGAAACACCAATTAAAATATCGGGTTTAGAGCAATGCATTACATCAAGTAATGACGCAAATTCGCCGCTGTACGTCCATTCACTCAAACGAGCTTGTGGTTGCGCTAAAACTTGCTGAAAGTCGCGTAGACCTTCCATACCTTCCGATAACAAGCCAAAGCGGTCAACCATAAATACCTGGCTGCGTGCTTGCGCTTCGCTAATACCTTCAAAAACCATTTGGCTTACAATTTGCTCAGCAATACCACAACCCGCAGAGCCAGCACCAACAAATACTACTTTTTGATCTGCTAGGCGTTCGTTTTTAACTCTACACGCAGCAAGCAATGAGCCAACAGTTACTGCAGCTGTGCCTTGAATGTCGTCATTAAAACTACAAATTTCATTGCGGTAACGTTTCAGCAGTGGCATCGCATTTGGCTGAGCAAAGTCTTCAAACTGTAGTAATACATTTGGCCAGCGACGCTTGATTGCTTTAATAAATAAGTCTAAAAACTCATCGTACTCATCTTGAGTAATACGCTTATGACGCGCACCCATATACATAGGATCGTTTAATAGCTTCTCGTTATTTGTACCCACATCTAGCATTACCGGTAATGTATACGCAGGGCTAATGCCACCACATGCGGTATACAAAGATAGCTTACCAATAGGAATACCCATGCCACCAATACCTTGGTCACCTAAGCCTAAAATGCGTTCACCATCGGTTACCACAATTACTTTTACTTTACCTTTGGTGGCATTGCGTAAAATGTCGTCTATTTGAAAACGATTTTCATATGAAATAAATAATCCACGTGCGCTGCGATATATATCTGAGAATTTTTCACAGGCATCACCCACTGTTGGGGTGTAAATTATTGGCATCATTTCTTCAATATGATCACGCACTAAACGATAATAAAGTGTTTCGTTATTATCTTGAATTGCACGTAAATAAATATGCTTATTAAGATTGTCGGTAAAACTAGAATACTGCTGGTAACAACGCTCTACCTGCTCTTCGATTGTTTCATAACGAGGAGGCAGTAAACCCGCAATATTAAAGTTTTCGCGTTCTTTTTGGCTAAATGCACTGCCTTTATTGAGTAATGGCGTTTCAAGAAGGCCGGGGCCAGAATGATGAATATAAAGATAATTTGGATCGGTATTTGTAGTCATATTTCCAAGCTTTACTTAGTCTTAAGTTATGATCTGCCATTATCGGTGTTAAAGGCTAAATTGCAATGCTATTTAACCTTGTCAGACCATTGAGAATATATAAATGCGCTAATTTTAAACACTAGCTTAGCGCATTTGTATTATACATAATTTAGAATTTTAAAGTGGCGCTTTTATCAGTTAAATCAGACAAAGCCACCCCTTCACGGCGAGGATCGGCGCCGCCTATTAATGTGTTGTTTTTTACTTCAACTGCATGTAAACCAGAATTTAAATCTAAAATTCTAACATTATGACCACGCTTGCTAAGTGCTGGCGCTAATGCTTCAAGCGCAGTGCCTTTTTCAAGGCTAGTGTAGTCGTTACGATTAGTAGTACGTGGTAGATTAATTGCTTCTTGAACAGATAAATCCCAATCAAGCACGCCAATTACCACTTGCGCAACGTAACTAATAATACGGCTTCCGCCAGGAGATCCGACAACCAAACGTAAACTTCCATCTTTATTAAATACCATTACTGGCGACATAGAGCTGCGCGGGCGCTTGCCAGCTTCAACTCGGTTTGCTACAAGCTGGCCGTTTTTACGCGGCGATAATGAAAAGTCAGTCAGCTGATTATTTAAAATAAAACCATTTACCATTACCGTTGAGCCAAAAGCCATTTCTATTGAACTGGTCATAGACACTGCATTACCTTGGCTATCTACAATCGACACATGGCTGGTTGATGGCAATTCGAACGAGTCGTCTTTGGCATAACTTAAGTAATCAACTGGGTTACCAGCAACGGCTGTTATATCTTGCTCGGTAATTAGTTTTGCACGTGTGGCTATATAGTCTTTATTTAATAATTCCTTGGTAGGTACTTGGGTAAAATCGGGATCGCCCATGTAAACATCCCTATCGGCAAACGCAATTCTTGATGCTTGGCTAAAGTAATGCAGTGCTTGCTCACCATTTACTGGCAGTGCGCCCATGTTTTTATGCTCTAATAAGCCAAGCATTTGCAGCACAGCTACCCCGCCGCTACTGGGTGGTGCCATAGAACATACATTATAAACACGGTACTCAATACATACCGCCTCGCGCTCTTTGCTAGTGTAATTAGCCAGATCTTGCTCATTTAATTTGCCAGGCGCTATTTTAGAGTGCTGTACCGCATTAACCATTTGTTTGGCATTAGCGCCCTTATAAAATGCATCAATACCATTACTAGCAATCTCTTTGTATAAATTAGCTAATGGCTGGTTTTTTTTGATGCTACCTATCGCAATTAATTTACCGTTTGGGAAAAAGTAGTCGTTAATTACTGGCATGCTCATTACGCCAGGGTTTAATTGGCGCTGCAGTAAACCGTGTAATCGCGGCGAAACCTCAAAGCCTTGCTCTGCAAGCTCAATGGCTGGTTTAAATAAATCAGCCCAAGGTAGTTTACCGTATTGTTTATGTGCGTTAGCAAAGGCATGTAAAACCCCTGGCACACCTACTGAGCGTCCACCTACTATGGCTTCAATCCACTTCACGGCTTTGCCATGCTTATCTAAAAACAATGTTTCGTCGGCGTTTTCTGGTGCAGTTTCACGGCCATCAAAACTGGTTAATTTGTTGTTTACTTTGTTGTAGTACAGCATAAAGGTGCCGCCACCAATACCTGACGATTGTGGTTCTACTAAAGTCAGTACCAGTTGCGTTGCTATTGCAGCATCAACAGCGCTGCCGCCTTGCGCTAATATTTGCTGCCCAGCACGAGATGCATACGGGTTAGCTGCAACCACCATATATTTATTGCCGCTCACGGCTTGTTTATGTACTAGGCCGGTTGCGGCTTCTGGCTCGCGCGTTTCAATTTGAGTAAGGGGTTGTGCAAATAAAGGAAAAGACGTTGCACATAATGTAATAGCAAGTAATGCGTGATGTTTAAAGTTCATAAAGAGTAAATAACCTAAATTATCAGGAGTTAATTGGCATCTTAAAGTTAAACAGGCACAATATGCAAAAATTAATACTAAAAATTACAATTAAATGCTTAATTTACCAGTGCAACCTCGTTATTTACTCCCTCCTTTATTTTTAATGCTGCTAAGCGTTACTTTTGCTACTTTTGATTTAAATGACTTACTCGAATTTAATCGCGATTTAGTTAGTCAGGGCGAATTGTGGCGAGTTTTTAGCAGCCAATTTGTTCATGCTAACTGGGCACATTTGGCGCTAAACTGCGGCGGTATTATTTTAATTTGGTTACTACATGGCGAATATACGTCGCCTAAACGCTACGCTATTAATATTAGCTTATTGGCTCTGTGGTGCGGCTTAGGTGTTTACTGGTTTTGCCCCAGTATTTATATTTACACTGGGCTAAGCGCACTGTTACATGGCGTTATTATTTGGGGCGCAGTTAAAGATACAACGCTTGGGCTTAAATCAGGCTATTTATTGTTTATTGGGGTGTGGCTTAAAATAATATTTGAGCAGCTAAATGGTCCTAATGCCGATATTGGTAAGCTTATAAACTCAACCGTTGCAATTGACGCGCACTTAATTGGTGCTATTGGTGGTACTTTGTTAGCTGCACCTTTATTAGTTAACTACATTAAAAACAAAAACTAAATATAAAAAACGCCACTTAAAAGTGGCGTTTTAGGTGTAACTTGTTATTAATCGTTACAGGGTTTCTTTAAACAGTTTATAAATACGGCGATATTCATCTAACCAGCTCGATGGCTGCACAAAACCGTGCGGCTCTACCGGAAAAATAGCCGTTTCAAAGTTTTCTTTTTCAAGCTCAATTAAACGCTGTACTAATCTAACCGTATCTTGAAAAAACACGTTGTCGTCAACCATAGGCGCATTAATTAATAAGCGTTTGTTTAAACCCTCAGCATAGTAAATAGGCGAACTGCGCTCATATGCAATTGGATCAACATCCGGATGGTTTAATATATTTGCCGTGTACGGCGCATTATAATGAGCCCAATCGGTAACGGGGCGAAGTGCAGCACCCGCTTGAAACAATTCTGGCGCGGTAAATAACGCCATAAAGGTCATAAAGCCGCCATAAGAGCCGCCATACGTGCCTACAGCTTGCGTATTTACGTTGGCATTTTCTGCCATCCATTTAACCCCATCAGCTAAATCTTGGGTTTCGGGTGTACCCATTTGACGATAAATTGCCGTACGCCAATCACGTCCATAGCCTTTAGATGCGCGGTAATCCATATCCATTACTACATAACCTTCGTCAGCTAATAACGAATGAAACATAAACTCACGAAAATACCCAGACCAGCCCAAGTGCGAGTTTTGTAAGTAACCTGCACCGTGGTTAAAAATAACCGCTTTACGCTTTTTACCCACTTCGCCCTCTACATAATCAGCCGGATAGTACACTTTTGCGTAAATAGGTTGATCAGTATGGCTAGATGGCACTGCAATTATTTTAGGGGCCGTTAGCTTTTTAGCTAAAAACTCATCCGAAACCGTATGTGTTAACCGGGTAACCTGTGTGTTTGCTTTTGCATCAGCCACATACAACTCAGTTGGTAACATAATTGTTGAGTGCTTTAACAGCAGCTTGGTTTGATCAGGGCTAAGTGTATAGTCGGTCATACCGTTAAGGTCGGTTACTTGCTCGTTTTTACCGGTTAGTGGATTTACACGGTAAATTTCGTATAGGCCTGGGTGTTCAACGTTAGCTTTATAATAAATAGCACTGTTATCGTCGGTAAGCGTAAGATTAGATACTTCAAACTTACCTGTTGTTAGCGCTGTTGCTTTACCATTTAACGGCTTTTTATAAAGCTGACTGTAACCCGACTGCTCTGATAAATAATATAAGGTGTTAGAGTTGTGTAGCCAGCCAAAATCGTTAAAAGCATAGGCTATCCAAGCGTCGTCATGTAAACGATGTTGCGACACTAACTTATTATTTTTAAAATCGACGGTTGCTAACCAGCGATCTTTGTTATCCCACGCTTCTAGCATTATTGCTACGTTTGAGCCGTCGTCGTTCCAAATTATAGGGCTTTGATCCCAGCCCCAATCGCTAATTAAATTTATACCACGCGGCGATTTTTTAGACTTATACGTTTTACCATCACGGGCATAGTTTTCTTTTTTAACCGCTGCCAATACGTCTTCATCAAAGCCCGGTAGGGTATCAAAGCTTAAGGTATTTTGACTTTTATCGTTTAAATTAATGTATACCAGCTCTGAGGTTTGCGACTTTTCGTCAGCTACTCGGCGGCGCGCTTTTTTAGGTTCAATGCGGGCATCATCGGTAATATAATTTGGCATTATATCGCTATCATCGCGCCAATCTCTTTGCTCTTGCACTACCACTAATAAAGCATCACCATTTGGCGATAACTGCACGTCTTTTACACTATTACCTTTGCCTAAATAAAACTCAGTATTAGCAATTGAGCTATTTTGCTGCTTAAGCTGTGCTTTGCGTGCTTGTTTATCTTTATTGTTTTTATGCGTTAGCGCTATGTAATCAATAAGTTTGTGCTGCTCTTTAGCAATATAACTGCTTGGCTCTGTAATGCCCTGGGGCTTATCTGCCAGTTTTAAATTAGCAATTTCAGTGGTTAAGCCTGAGCTTAAGTCAACTTTAAAAAATGTATTACCTTGACGATAAGCTAAGCTGCCATCATTTAAAAATTGTGGTTTAGATTCAGTGCTAGAGGTATGCGTTACTTGTTGAATTGCACCTGTTGTAACGCTTTTTACAAATATATTACCCTCAAATACATAGGCTTGCAGGGCTTTATTTTTTGAATAAACAGCTTTATTTGCACCTACAGTGTGCAGTTTATTAAGTGCTATTTGCTCTGCGCTTTGGCTTGTAATTGATTGGCTAAATAAGTTACGTAACTCATTACCTTGCTCTTTACGTGCATAAATAATGGTAGCAGAATCACTGCCCCAAAATGCGCGCTCTGGTTGACGTCCAAGCCAATCGGGATGGGCCATAGCTTGCTCTAACGTTATTTTAGTAGAGCCCATATCGGCGGGGGTATTAACAACGGCAGCAACAGGAGACGTTGTTACATTATTTTGCGTAGCTGTTGAAGATGATGCAGTTGCTTGACACCCTGCTAAAAAAACACTTGAGGCAACAGCCAGTGCTATTAATGTTTTGGACGATGAGATATTAAAAATCATAGTGCTTCTTAACGGTAATTATAATTAAGCCGTATTTAAGCAGAAGCACTTTGGTGATTGCAATTTTTTAAGACAAACGCCGGTGTAACTGAGTTAGGTTGCTTATTCTAAGCGTAAATCTAGCCAAACTAGTCGATGATCACTCGACGCATTTCTGTCTTTAATTAAGCGGTATAGCTGGCTATTTTTAGTTGGCCAAAATACCCCACCATCAATAATTTTTAACCCATAATGCGATGGCAAAACATAGTCAACCCGTGCTTGCCAACTTGCACTGTAATTTTTAGCATGGCTGTGCTGTGGATATTGCTCTTTTGCGCCAGCACTTTTCGGTATAAAACTGGCGTTTACAAGCGGATGCTTAAGTAGCTGATCTGTAGTTATAGTTCGCTGTTTATCACCCTCAGGGGCGGCATTTAAGTCACCTAAAATAACAAACCGAGACTGAGCATTTAAACCGCCTTTTTTACCTTTATCGTCATAAATATAATCGGCATTATTAATGTAGTCTGCAACTAACCTTACTTCATCATGGTTACGCTTGCCGTTTCTGTCCTCTAAGCCATCAAAAACCGGCGGGGTTGGGTGCGATGCAAGTATATGTACCGTTTTATTATTAACTGATATGGGTAAATCCCAAAAAGATTTTGAGCTCAAACGAATGTTTTGCCATTCTTGCTCGTTATACCAGTTTTTGCCTGTGGTTGGATCGATAGGCATTTGCGCATTAGGCATATCTTTATATTTAAAAGTTTGCAGCGTTCGTACTTTATCTAAATCGATTGGATAACGAGATAAAACAGCCATACCGTAATGGCCTTCAAAAAAACCAAAACCGTGAGCGTCACCCATTATTCCTGTTTTTTTACCATCGTTATCTAAATCAAACTCAGTGGCTAAACCGGTATTAACTGGCGCAATATAAAAATAAGGATAGTCTATTGCCGCTTGATTATTTTGACTCACGTTTAAATAATGGCTTTTAAAGTACGCTATACCCTGCTCTTTTGGCACATAGTCAAACTCGTTTAATAGTATTATATCGGGGCGAACACGTTGAATTATTTCGGCAATATTTTTAATTTGTGAATGCTCTGCTTTAAGCGCGCTAACCAAAGAATCGCTTTTTACAGGGGTTTTTCTTGGTGTATAGTTAGTTGCATCCATACTTACATTAAAGGTGGCAACACGCAGTTGCGCCGCTGCAACGTAGTTGCTTAGCAGTAAACAAAACAACGTACTACCCAAAGTAATACTACTTAAATTACCTTTCATTATATCAACCCATCTAAAATTAATAATAAAATAACACTACTTACCACTATCCATAATAAAATTGCCATTATAAAGGGCTTAAGTCCGGCTTGTTTTAGTACTGCTAATGATAGGCCACTACCAATTAAAAATAATGTAACTATAAGCAATTGTTTAGCAACTATATTAATAACGCTCCATACAGGTGAAAACTGTGGCAAATAAGTATTAATAAGTGCGGCGAGTACAAAGCCAACAATAAATAGTGGAATACTGGCTTTTTCATCTGAGCGTAAAAACACCCCAGCAAGCGCAGTATAAGGAATGATCCACATAGCGCGGGTTAATTTTACTGTGGTGGCAATGCTTAGTGCCACAGCGCCATAAGTAGCGGATGCACCTACAACACTGCTGGTATCGTGAATAGCTAAAGCAGCCCACATGCCAAATTGCTGCTCGGTTAAATTAAAATAATGGCCAATGGCCGGAAACAACAGTAAGCCCACGCCATTGAGCATAAATACTACGCCAAGTGCCACAGCCACTTCATGATCTTTTGCTTTAATTACCGGTGCCATAGCTGCAATAGCACTGCCACCACAAATAGCAGTGCCAAATGAAATTAATACGCCGGTATTGCGGTTAAGTTTAAATACTTGGGTAAGTATTTCACCTAAGCCAATTATTGCGGTAATACTCACAATAGTGAGCACTAAAGAGCTGCTACCCACTTCAATTACCTGATTAAAGTCAACGGCAAAACCAAGCCCGACCACCGCTGCTTTTAACATCCACTTACTGGCTTTTTGCGAAAGCTCGGCAAACGGATTACCTAATGTCATAGCAAAAGCAGCGCCTATTACCAGTGCACTACCAGCGCCAATAAAAGGAGTGATACATAATGCTAAAAGAATTAAAAACAATGGCTTTTTGAGTGTTAATGGCATGCTGTATTACGCTCGAATTATTTTATCAGTTAACTTGTGTACTAAAGGTGCAACTAGAATAACTGTAGGAAATGCGATAGAAAATGCAAATATCCATGCTTTGAGCCATATAGTTATAATATTATCGACCATTCCCACGTTAAATAATGAGATCACAAAAGACATAAAGCCCGACATTAATAGTGCCATTAAAAATGCAAACACAACATTGCGGTATTTAGGGTTAAACATAGGTGTAGCCTTTGGCGTTAAGCAATAAATTGAGATGTCCCAATTTATTGCTTATTTTTAGTTGAGTATCAAAGATGTACTCGTGGCTAAAATACCTGGGTAGGCTTGTTCTGGTAAACACTCGCTAAGTTCAGCTAAGCGCTCACCTAGTTGATGTAGACTTTGAGCTGAGACATTAATATGACCCATTTTACGCCCTGGTTTTACTGTTTTACCGTACCAATGACTAGTTACATCAGTCACTTCTAAAACTGCAGTAGGAATACTGGCTTGGCCAAGCACATTTATCATCGCAGTGGCGTGTTTAAGCTCAGTATTACCCAGAGGCAGCCCTGCAACCGCACGCATATGGTTTTCAAACTGCGAGCAATGGCAACCTTGCTGTGTCCAGTGGCCTGAGTTGTGTACACGCGGGGCAATTTCGTTTACCAGTAAAGTGCCTTTAACGTCAAAAAACTCAATTGCCAATACACCCACATAATTAAGCTCATTCGCTAATTTAGTAAAGGCATCAATAGCTTGCTGCTCTACATGGCTATTATTTAAACCTGCTACCGATAAGGTTAATACACCATTGGTGTGCTGGTTTTCGGTTAACGGATAAATTGCAACATTACCGTTTTTATCGCGTGCACCAATAATAGATACTTCACGATCGAACGGAATCATTTTTTCAGCAATAATAGTATGAGGTGCATGTGCTGTGCCTGAGGTAATAAAATCAGACATTTGAGCCCAAATTTCATCAATTTGATCGTCAGACTTTAATCGCCATTGGCCTTTACCATCGTAGCCTGCTTGACAGGTTTTAATAACTAAAGGTTTACCTAGGTTTTTAACCGCAAGCTCAAGGTGCGCTTTTTCAGTAATAAGTTGATACGGTGCGCACGCTACAGCTGTTTTATCTAGTAGTGCTTTTTCGATTTGGCGATCGCCACCGGTTTTAATGGCCGCTTTACCCGGATAAAACTTATTGCTATTACAACAAAGTGTTAATACATCGTCAGGTATATGCTCAAACTCAGCAGTAATTGCATCTGCGTTTGCTATGGCTTGCTCTAATGTGGTTGAGTAAACTTCGCCTGTGAGTGGGTGCACAATTTTTTGGCTGCCTACATCGTACGCAACCACATTTAAATTAAGTGGCGCGCCAGCAAGGCTCATCATGCGTGCTAATTGCCCTGCACCTAAAATTAAAATAGTCATTATTACTCTGCAGGATTAGGGTTAGCTAAAATAGTGTCGGTTTGTTCTTTACGAAACGCTTCAATTTTTGCGAATATTTCAGGATTTTGACACCCTAAAATTTGCGCTGCAAGTAAACCTGCATTAGCAGCGCCAGGCTCACCAATAGCTAATGTCCCTACCGCAACACCTTTAGGCATTTGGCAAATAGAAAGTAGCGAATCAATACCATTAAGCGCTTTTGATTTAACTGGCACACCAAGTACTGGTAATGAGGTAAATGCAGCTGCCATACCCGGCAAATGGGCCGCGCCGCCTGCGCCTGCAATTATAACTTTAATACCACGGTCGCTTGCTGAGCTTGCGTAATCAGCAAGGAGTTGAGGAGTTCGGTGGGCAGAAACTACTTTTGTTTCGTACTCAATGCCAAATTTTTCTAGCATGAGCGCCGCATGTTCCATGGTTGGCCAATCTGATTTAGAACCCATAATAATGCCAACTTTCATAAATACTCCTCAGTAATATACTATTTTAACTAGCGGACTTATGTCCGCTTTTATGGCGGGTATTATACCCAAAAGTCATTAAATTGCGACTAACAAAAACAAAAAAAGCCATGTTAAACATGGCTTTTAAAAGTTAGCAGTAAAGCGCTATTTACGCCTCTTTACTTGCTAGGTACTCAGCGTAGGTACCTCTAAAGTCAATAACCTTACCGTCTTTAACTTCCCAGATACGCGTAGCAACCGATGATACAAATTGGCGATCGTGAGACACAAACAATAAAGTACCTTCGTAGGCTTCAAGTGCTAAGTTAAGTGCTTCAATAGATTCCATATCCATGTGGTTGGTTGGCTCATCCATTAGTAATATATTTGGTTTATGCATCATAATTTTACCAAATAACATACGGCCTTGCTCACCACCTGATATTACTTTAACCGACTTTTTAATATCGTTTTGAGAGAACAACATACGGCCTAAAAAGCTGCGCACCACTTGCTCGTCGTCGCCTTCTTGCTGCCATTGCTCCATCCACTCAAATAAGTTCATATCGGTGGCAAATTCATCTGCATGATCTTGCGCGTAATAACCAATATTGGCATTTTCAGACCACTTAAACTCACCCGACTTAGGCGCTAAACGCCCAGCAAAGGTATTTAACAGTGTTGTTTTACCTACACCGTTTTCGCCAATAATAGCAATGCGTTCACCTACTTCTACTAAACCTTCAAGGCCAGAGAACAAAGTGTTGTCGCCAAAACCTTGGCTAAGGTTAGTCATTTCTAGCGCATTACGGAATAATTGTTTTTCTTGATCGAAACGAATAAATGGCGTTTGACGTGATGACGCTTTAACTTCATCTAACTGAATTTTGTCGATACGTTTAGCACGCGACGTTGCTTGCTTAGCTTTTGACGCATTAGCAGAAAAACGTGATACAAATTGTTGAAGTTCAGCAATTTGGTTTTTCTTTTTGGCGTTTTCACTTAACAGACGCTCACGTGCTTGCGTTGCAGCAAACATGTATTCGTCGTAGTTACCTGAATAAATACGCAGCTCACCGTAATCAATATCGGCCATGTGGGTACAAACCGAGTTTAAAAAGTGGCGGTCATGCGAAATTATTATCATTGTGCAATCGCGTTGGTTCAATACATCTTCTAACCACTTGATTGTATAAATATCCAAGTTATTAGTAGGTTCATCGAGTAGCATTATTTCAGGATCTGAAAACAGTACCTGTGCTAAAAGTACACGCAATTTAAAACCTGGCGCAATTTCTGACATAGGGCCATAGTGTTGCTCAGTAGCAATACCTACACCTAATAACAACTCACCCGCTTTAGATTCTGCAGAGTAACCGTCCATTTCGGCAAATTCAGTTTCCAAATCGGCTACTTTCATGCCATCCGCTTCGCTCATTTCAGCTAAAGAGTAAATACGGTCGCGTTCTTGTTTAATTTCCCATAACTGCTTGTGACCCATGATCACAGTATCAATTACAGAATACTCTTCGTACGCAAACTGGTCTTGGTTTAGTTTAGCAACTCGTTCATTTGGATCAGTGCTAACGTTACCCGAAGACGGCTCAAGCTCACCACTTAGAATTTTCATAAATGTTGATTTACCGCAACCATTAGCACCGATCAAACCGTAACGGTTGCCGTCGCCAAATTTTGCTGAGATGTTTTCAAATAATGGTTTAGCACCAAATTGCATGGTGATGTTAGCTGTACTAATAATAGCGCTACCCTCCAAGGGAGACATGATGTATTTTAATTGCGCGCAGTTTAAACCAAATTCATCGTTTTTTCTATGAAAGTTTAAAGGCTAAATACGCAAATAAGAGCCTGCTTTAATAACTATAATTAAGTTGTAAAATATTACTTAACGCACACTAGGTAACGCACCTTACAAAGCGATTAAATTGCCGCATAATTAAACAAATTTCAATTTTGAAAAGTTAGCAACTCCTTAATATTTGTATCCAAAAACAACATCAGTCAGCAATTGATATTGCTGCTGGTGCGTATTTAATTAATAAATTTTTGCTGACTGAATTTCATTCGCCGTTGTTAACATCTGCAAAATTATTTAATACAACTGTTTAACCTGTTTGTTAGCTTGTTTGTCGCATTTAGTTTTTATTAAAAATATTTTTGTATATATTGATGATATAAAAGCCACTTAGAGCTTTTGCACTACCCTTCACTTTTTAGCCAACTTGAAAAAAATTCACCTTTATTTTTTTAATTTCTAATACCAAACAACTACCCAGCAACTCAAAGCATTAAAAAAAGCAACACTACAAAAACAAAATTAACGCTTGGTGAATATTTGCCATTTATTTTGTTTATTGCGGGTGATTATTTTTCACTTTTGAGCATATTATTGCTTTGTTAGTCTTCAACCCCACAGATATACCCCAATAAAAAAGCATCAAATTTACACAAGGCAACAAATGATAAATAACAAGTTAGCAACTCTACTAAGCGTAAGTATTTTAGCGGCTCCAGCTGTATCAGCAGTAGAAGTTTATAAAGACGATAAAAATGCTGTCTCTATTGGTGGTTATATTGACGTTCGTGCGATCAATACCCAAAACCAAACTGAAATAGTAAATGGTGCCTCGCGTATTAACTTTGCTTTTAAACGCCAATTAAAAAATGATTGGGAAGCACTGGCCTTAATTGAATGGGGTGTAAACCCTGTTGGTAACAGTGATATTGTTTATAATAACCGTTTTGAATCTATTCAAGATGAGTTTTTATATAACCGCTTAGGTTATGCCGGCTTATCGCATGATAAATATGGTCAAATTACCATTGGTAAACAATGGGGTTCGTGGTTCGATGTTGTTTACGCCACCAACTACAGCTATGTGTGGGATGGTAACGCAGCAGGTGTTTACACATATAATAAAGACGATGGCGCAGTAAATGGTACCGGTCGCGGTGATAAAACGCTGCAATATCGCAATACTTACAACGACTTTGAATTTAGCGTACAAACGCAGCTAAAAAACAGTGAGTTTTACACTTGTGATGTAAGCAATATTACAGAAGCACAGTGCCAAACAAAATGGGAAGCTGGCGATGCGACAGCACAAAAAGTAGAGTTTAATTACACTTTTGGTGGCGCAGTAACTTATAACGTAACCAATATGCTTACGTTAACTGCCGGCATTAACCGCGGTGAGTTTGACTTACACTTTGGCGATGGCACAACTCGCTCAGTAGAAGATATAATTTATGGCGCTGGTATTATTTGGGGTAACATTAACGCACCAGGTTTATACGCTGCCGCTAACATTAATAAAAACGAAAACCATGATACCGACAATCTGGGTCGCTTAATTAAAGAAGCAGTTGGTATAGAAACATTTGTATCTTACCGTTTCGATAATGACTTTAGACCATTTATTGCATACAACCTTTTTGATGCTGGCGACGATTACGTAATTCAACCTAACTTTAACGCCGACCCTAACGATGTATTTAAGCGTCAATTTGCCGTTATTGGTGTTCATTACTTACTTGACGACAATACCCAGCTTTACATAGAAGCACGTAAAGATTTTGGTGACTTTGAAAGTGCTAATAAAGAACAACAAGCACTTATGGAACAATCGGAAGATGACGGCATCGCAATTGGTTTTAGGTATATACTTTAAAGCTTAACATAGTTTTATAAAGGCCTTGTTATAGAGCATAACAAGGCCTTTTTTATTGGTTTTAAGTTTATAGCATCACTCAGCCATGCTGCTTTGAATGTCTATTTGGGCGCTTAAAACTATATTTACAAATGTTGTACTTACGTCATTTTTTAAATTGAATTTGTAGTGGACTTTGCGTACTTACATTCTCTAGCGTTATAAAATGACATCCTCACTGTAAAATTTCTTGTGCACAATACAGTCCTATCACCCCACTCCTAAACATTACAATCTCGGTTACTAATATTTGCATATGCCTAGGTTTGCTAACACTATTTGGCGAAAACCCGACTTATTTACTTTCACATTTATGGCCTTGATTAACAAGAGCAACTAGCTTATCTGGATAGACCGCATGGCTAATAAATTCATTGCTAATTGTGCTTCTTAGTAATGGCCTTGAAAACGCTATATCAATTTGCTCTGTAGCTGTCATTTCAAATAACGTTACGTGCACTTGCATATAGTAGGTTGTATAAGTGCGGACCAAAGCCACCATAAAAGTTAAACACGCCGAACTCAAATGTGCAATTTAAGTGAACCGGATAAGTCGTCAGGATCTCAGATATTGTAATTTGAAATAAATATCTGCGCTTAGCATTTACTACTCCCTGCTACTTTATAAATTTAACACCTTTGCTAAGGTATTACTCCCTCTCAGCAAGTATGATGTGTTCTTTACTGTGTTTACTTATAAATAATTACAGTAATTACGGAGGTAACGTTTAGATTTAAACCGGCTATTGTAGCACGTTAACTCTATAATAATTTATACCAAAGTGAACTGTTATCACTATTTTGTACACCACACTTTGGCGTAAATCCTAGCTTTATTAGCAAAGCGTGTGAACGTTGGTTGTGTGTACTCACCTCAGCATACAAATGTTTTAATTGTAATGCAGGCATTACTGCCATAAAACCTAAAAGCACTTCTTGCATAATTCCTTGTTGCCAAAAATTTGGGTGTAGCTCAAAACCTATAAAAGCAGTTTGCTTGTCTGTATTTATTTTGTATAAACCACACGAGCCTAACAATTGGCCATTGCTGTTATGCTCAATTGCTAAGCGCAATACACCCCCTTCGTAATAGCCGCTAATATCGTTTTGTATTAATTGCTTTACCTGTTGCTGGCTAAGCGGTGTTTGGTAATCGTTATATTGAGACACTAAAGGATGATTTAAAATGCCAAACAAAGCTGCGCCATGTTTGTGAGTTATTAAACGCAAGGTAACTCGCGGTAGTGTTATTGTTTTAAACATGCAATTACCAAAATTATAAATTTTTGAGCTACCTACTACTTAAATTCAATATTTGTAAAAATAGCTATTAAGCAATAAATAGCACTTTATATAACAGTATTATTAACTTACCATACTGCATTAACAAGCAATATATTGAGAGTAATTAGCCATGAGTGACGATTTTAAAGTAATACAGCCCACTACCACGGTTTATTGCCCTGAGCGCGGCGAAGGTTGGACCCTAACGGGGATTACTAATATTAACGAGTTCACTTCGGTGATGTTTGACGGCACGCGCTACACCCTTCCCGCTCGCGAAATTATAGAGCAGTTATTGCCAAACCAATTAGCAAGAGAGCAGCAAAATAAATAACGACTTTTTAGCTTACATAAATAACCAAAAGGCTGCTTTGATAAAAAGCAACCTTTTAGTTTTAAATTAAATCTGCGAGATTATAAAAGTTAAAATGCATCATCTTCACTGTATACATTAACACCAAGCTCAGCATCAGCATCTTCAAAAACTTTAAAAATAATTGGCTTACAACATACCTGGCAGTCTTCAATATACTGTTGGTCTAAATCTGCAGCATCTAGTAAAACGTCAATTGTTTCGCCGCAATAAGGGCAGCCAATCGATTTTTCGGTTAATTGATTCATTTACACACCAACCATTATAAATAAAGTTATTTTAGTTAAAATGCAGCTATTAAACAACATATCCTAAGTATTACACTGTGCTAATTTTTATAGCATTTACGCGAGTAAATATTATCGCTTATAACCAAGCTATTGGTTTATTTTAATGCGCTTAAATAAGGCAATAAACTCTAACTTGAGAGTTAGATAAACAAACTAGAACCTGTAGAATGAACAAATACATGTTTGCTATAATAATAACAATGCAGATTATTAATTGAGCATGCTCACAATAAAAATGAGCACACTCAATTACTATTTACTTAATTTAGTAAGTAGCGAATAGTCAATAAGCATTTGCAAGCTTGAAATAGGGTACTCAATTGTTTTTAATGCAGTTTTATAAACACTTATTTTGCACTTACAAACATTACTTAATAAAACTAGTAGAGAGCAATACACAAATATAATGGATAAAAAACAGAGAACACGTAATAAAATTTTAGTATCTGCTTGGGAGTTATTTTTATTACAAGGTTACGAGCATACCTCAACCCGAGAAATTGCAACAGCTGCTGGTGTGGCTGTGGGCACTGTATTTAGTCATTTCGAAAATAAAATAGACTTATTAATTGCCGGAATGCAGCAACAAATTACCGCTATAATTAATCAAGCTCGCGCATCCGATAAACAACACTCTCCTAGATTAAAGCTGCGTCATTATGCACATCCCCTGTATTATTTTTATTGTGAAAACAGTGAATTTAGTAAAATACTTATCAGTAATGTTATTTGGCAAGCAACCTTTTTTAGTGAGCAAGTAAGCCTGTTTAAACAGTTATTATTTCAGCAGCAAACTCAAATTGATGACGTAAAAGCAAGCGTAATGATTGACTGCTACTTTATGACTTTAATTAGCGGGTTAAACGAGCAATCTCCCAATGCCGATGCTATGTTAAGGCAACTTACCCAAAAAATAGCTTTGCTATAAACAGAGCACTATATAATTACTGGTAACTAAAACGGAGCATCGCTATGCGGTAAGCCCCGCCCTTTACTTATGATAAAGAAAACATAAAGATTAGCGCTATTGCTAAACTATACTCACCCACAGCAAAGCATGATGTGTTCTTTTTACTCATAACTTTGTCCATTAAATCTAATAATATAAAGTATAAATAAAATAAGCTCTGAATAAGGTGTTTAATACACTAGCCATTTCTTATTAAACTCCTATTCTGCACTTTAATAAGTACAGGTAATATTATACATTCCCAAACAATTACTGTATATAAATACAGTTGCCTGCAATATTGTAACCCAGCTAAGTAAACCGGCACCATTTAAAGTTAAAACTTTATATATAACAACCTATTATAAAACTGAATTTATACATAAAGTTTATTATATAAAAACAAACACTGTACGCACACAGTCAACGCCATTTGTGCTAAATATCTTACTTCCCTACTTTTTAAATACATACCCCCACCAGCGGTATTGGCAGTTAACATTTTATAAGCTTGTGTACTAAGCACCTACCCGCTATCTTTTTGCTAATGCCTAGTTGTGATCCACCGGCAATAAGCATTTTATTAGTTTTACTGTTCTTAAAATTTGCTAACAAGCTTTGCGTTAGTCTCAAAAATAGGGTTTAGGCTTTAAAGTGGGTTTTATTAAAGTGGCCTCATTCACTAAAGCGCGTTGCGGCTTACAAATAAAAATGAAATACGTTTTACTAATAGCGGGTCTAGTAACTATACCAATATATTTATTTATACATTCATCAAACAGATGCGAGATTTTATGAAAAGAATATTAGCCTTAGCGTTAACATCATCCGTTATATTTTATGCATCGCTCGCCCATGCAAACAAAACCGAAAAAGCCGTTTTAGCCGGAGGTTGCTTTTGGTGTATGGAAAGTGATTTTGAAAAGCTAGCAGGTGTAACCGATGTAATATCGGGTTTTACAGGAGGTAAACTTAAAAACCCAACTTATAACGGCAATCATCGTGGTCATTATGAAGCTGTAGAAATTACTTACGATCCTGCAATAGTTAGCTATAAAGCTATACTCGACCATTACTGGGTAAACATTGATCCCTTTGATGCTAAAGGCCAATTTTGCGATAAAGGGCCAAGTTACCTAAGCGCTATTTTTGTAGCTAACGAGCAAGAGCGCAAATTAGCAGAGCAATCTAAACAAGCAGTGAGCAAACAGTTCCCAAATAAAACCGTGGTTACCCCTATACTAAACACCAGTACCTTTTACCCAATTAATGGCGATGAAAGTTACCATCAAGATTATTATAAAAACAATCCTATTCGCTACAATACCTATCGCTGGCGTTGTGGGCGCGACAACCGTCTAGAAGAAATTTGGGGCGATAAAGCAAACCATTAAAGTACCCACAATAAAATACCTTACTCAATACTAGATTAACTAACAGGCTGCTTATACTAACCAGCCTGTTATACGTTTTTAAAATACGTGTAAGGTATTAAAACTTAAACGAGGCAGAAAATCTAACGCTACGAGGCGTGCCTGGTTGCACCCAAGCGTCTGAAAATGAGCTGATATAATAAGTTTCATTAAATAAGTTATCTAGCTCCCCTGTTAGCGTTATTGAGTCTGATACGGCGTAACGCATAAATGCCCGAGCAGTTATATAACTTGGCAGTGTAAAGTCGGTACCAAAAAAGCCATTTCGATCTCCCACATAAAGTAAACCACCACCCAATTTTAATGCTTTTCCATTCACTTCTGTCGACTTTACCAACTGTAAACTCAATTGATGCTGAGGAATATTTAACAGCGAGCTGCCTGCAGCTATATTTAGGCCAAAGTTGCTATCGTAAAATGAATTTTTGGTTGTTGCATCAACATAAGCATAAGACGCCCACAGGTTTAAGTTATTCGTTAGTTGACCATTTATATCAATTTCAAACCCTTTACTTTGCGCCTCCCCAATAGCGGCACTGGTAAATGCTGTTGGATCGTCTACTACCAACATATTTTGTTGCTCAACTTTAAATAAGGCTAAGGTGCCCACCAGCGCACCGTTATTTAAACTAACCTTAACGCCTACTTCCTTTGAAGTTGTTTGGTTTGGTTTAAAGCCGTTTCCCTGCGCGTCGGTACCCGAAAGCGGACGAAAGTTTTCACCATAAGCCGCATAAGCCGATATAAAGTCAGACACCGCATACACAGCCCCTAATTGCGGACTAATACGCGATTCTGTTTGTTTATACCCTGTATTAGTTAAACGATTATTAAGTGTTTGCTTAAAATCGTCTAAACGCGCGCCAAGACGTATATCTAGCTTATTGGTTAAACTTATTTGATCTTGTATAAATACGCCCAATGATTGCTGAATTTCAATACGATCAGTATGAGTGGTGGGTGCAGGTAGCGCATAAGCACCATACTCTGGGTTATATACATTAATATATTGATCGCCCTTTACCTGTAGTAAAAACTGATCGTTTTCAAATTTATCGGTATCAGCCCCTATAGTTAAACGATGCTCAAACCCTGCAAAATTAATATCGCCAGTAACTTCGCCGCGTAAAACCTTATAGTTTGCACTGTAATCTCGATAACGCCTAAAGCGATTAACCTCATCATTCACTACACCTGCAAAACCAGTTTCAGTGGCAAAACCGGTTAACTTAGTATCACGGTAATTAGCAGCAATTAATACACTCCAGTCGTCATTAATATCATGCTTAAGTTCAAGCTGATGGCCAACTACTTGTGCTGTAATAGGGCCATCACCCGGCTCACCTAAAAATCGGTTTGCAGGAATAACCCCAAGCTCACCATTTATTGCTAACACTCCTCTATCAAAAGGTATTGTTTGCTTACTGTATTCAAGTTCGTAAATCAGTTCACTATTGTCGTTAATATACCAAGCTACTGATGGGCTAACGCCTTGTTTGGTTTTTTTAATGGTGTCTCTAAAGCTATTTGAATCTTCATAAAAACCGATCAGTCTAATTGCAACATCATCAGAAACCCCAGTGGTGTAATCTATATCAGCCCTATAAGTATCCTCACTTGCAACAGCAAGTTTTAGTTCGCCTGCGGTATCAAATGTTGGCCGTTTAGTTATTAAGTTAACCACTCCGCCAGGTTCTCCCCGACCAAATAACGCAGCACGCGGCCCTTTTAGCACCTCAACCGAGGCAATACTTGACAGATCTCGCGTACCACCCAAGCCCCAGCCTATATTAAAGCCATTAACTAAGTAGTTACTCGAGAGGTTTTCATCTCCTGTAAAACCACGTAAAGCAAAATTATTTAACAGGCCACCAAAGTTATTTTGCCTAGCAACCGAAGCAGATAGATCCAATGCTTGGTTTAAATCCCATGCGCCAGCATTTTCAAGCGTTGCTAAATCGATTGTTTGCTCAGCTTGTGGTGTTTCTAAAGGCGTAAAGTTACTGCTGTATACATGGCGCGAGCCTATCACTGCAACCCTCTCTATAGCTGTATTAGCCTGATTAATTAGCGGTGGTTGCTCAAAGGCTGAGCTTGTTTGGCTGGTAAATAAGAAAACTAAACAAGCAGATAAATAAGTAAGCTTACGCTCTTTAAAATTGGTGTTCATTGTTAACCTTGTTAATTACATAACTAAAATTGAATTGCAGCCTAAAGCAGTAACTAGTGCTTAGTACTTATAGGCTGTTTGCAAAGCTTGGCATGTGAGGTAATGCCGCTTTTGTTGGATTACGTTTAAAGCATTGACGTTTATAAACGTGCTGTAGCTTATAAACTGGTTATACAAATTTACGGCCATAGCCGTGTGATTAGAATTAATTAACTTACAAAATGACATGCCTAGCGTGATCATCACCAGCGGCGTGTAATTAATACTAAATACCCAGGTACGTGCTCATATAAGCATTCGTGCGGTACGTATGATTTAAGGTGTAGCCGTAGGCTAAAATAAATTCGGTGTGTTTGGTTAAGTGCTGTTGCTGCAAAGCGGCTTTATATTAAAGATAATACTGGGCGCCGTTTTTCGATAAAAGTCCAAAAAATTCAATAGATTAAATTGGCTTGTTCACCCTTGCTATTATCCATACTATATTGAGTAAACTAAAGCTGGCAGTCTTATACCATAAACAGTGTTTATTGCAATATTGGCATGAAGTTATTTATTATTAAAAATGAGACTGGCATATTAAAAAGGGATTAAAATGGGACAGGCACATATTACCTGGTTTATTTAACCTCAAAGTTCGTCATCGTTATTTACTAATTCCCTCTCACTTCTACGCTCTATTAAAAATGGGACAGGCATATGTTAGTTTCAAAGGTGGTTTGTTAAAGTTGTTGTTTAAGTTATCGCTGAAGGTGTGGCGCTCACCCTGCACCTTTGTACCATTTAACATCGTTATTCGCGGCTTGCTGCTTTAATCGTTGTTTACTCCCTGCAAAGTTTGAATATTTATGCCTAAATCGTTGAATCGATTCAAGCCATTGTGCTTCTTCTATATTCAGAGTAACTAGCACTTTAGGAATTGCTTTATTTATATATCCTTTTTTGTTTGGAGAAATTTGACGACCACTCCAATCTACTAATTCTAGGTAATCTAGTAACGCAAAAGGTATAGTGGGTTTTATGTTGTTAGCGCAAAATGGCTTTAGCTGACTTGGTTGACTTTGATCTTGAACACTATCTTTTTGCTTTGAGGGGTTATTTGTTTGAACCGTATTTTTAGTAAAGGCTGTCAATTGCGCTATACGTTCTTGAATAGAAGTAAAATCACTGTCTTCTAACGTACCGGCCATGTTTGCTCTAATAGGATTTAAATCGACATAGGCCATGCAACTAAGCAATGCGGTTTCATCTAATAATGCTTGTGATTTATAGCGCCCTTCCCAGTACTTACCTGTGCAGCTATCTTCCTTATTTGCTTCACGGGCAATGTATTCATTTAGGTTTTTCATATACCAGCTTATGTCGTAAAGTCTTTCTCGCCATTTAGCTATAATTTCATTAACGCAAACTAAACTCGCATTATCTAACTGCTCGCCTTTTAAGTAACTATCCACCAAAGCGTGGCCATTATAAAGCCTATACCAGCGTTCAATTACTTCACTATTTGCCCAATCTAGTGTCTGCTTTCTATTAACATTTACAACTAAGTGATAGTGATTACTCATAATTGCGTAAGCTGCAATCTCTATGGCAAACACACTACTTAACAACTTTATACGCTCTACTAGCCACTCTCTGCGGTGATCAAAGTTTTTACCTGTGTATTTATCATCACCACACAAAAAAGCTCGCCTAACGCATCTAGCTATTAAGTGATAATAAGATGTTGATGCCAAATCAATGAGATTTTTTCTTGCGCGTGTCATAAAATACAAAACCAATAACCACTGGATATAATAACAGTAGTAGCTAATGTGAGTTTTGCAAATACTTTGTACCTGTCCTTTTAAATCCTCTTTTTAAATCTCTTTAAAGCAAAAACATAAAATGATTAACAAAGTTATATATCAACTCAACGCCTGCAGCTTTAGTTTATTTTAAAATTATGTTTTGATGAATTAAAGTCAACCTTTATCCTTTTGCTCTTTTAATATCATTTAGAATAAAGTGGATACAAGCAAAAAAAATAATAAAGAGAACACAATGACAAAATTTAATAACAATAGCGTAGTAATATTAAGCGCAGTACGCACTGCTATCGGTGGCTTTGGTGGCAGCCTTAAAAACTTCACTCCCGCTCAGTTAGGCACTATGTGCGCCAAAGAAGCATTAGGTAGAGCCAATATTTCACCAAAGCAAGTTGGTTCATGTGTGGTAGGTAAAGTGATACATAACGGTCCTAAAGACGCGTATTTGTCGCGAGTTATTGGGCTAGATGCAGGGTTACCAATTTGCAGTCACGCGGTAACACTCAACCGCTTGTGTGGTTCGGGTTTAGAAGCCATTATACAAGCAGCACAACAAATTCAATTAGGTGATGTAAACGCAGCTTTAGCAGGCGGAGCAGAAAGCATGAGTAGCTCAGGCTATACTCTAGCAAGTAATCGTTGGGGCCAAAAAATGGGTGATAGTACAGTAGTTGATGAGCTAACTACCACATTACAAGACCCATGGGACAACACCCCTATGGGCGTTACCGCTGAAAATATTGCAGAAAAATATAGCATTAGCCGCAAGCAACAAGACGCTTACGCAGCACAAAGCCATCATAAAGCGGCTAAAGCCATTACCGCAGGCTATTTTAAACAGCAAATAATGCCCATCGAAATTAAATCTCGTAACGGTAATCAAATTTTTGATACTGACGAGCATGTTCGTGCTGACACAACGGTCGAAAAACTCGCCACCTTAAAACCCTACTTTAAACAAAATGGTACAGTCACCGCAGCTACCTCATCAGGTATTAATGATGGCGCAGCCATGTTAGTGCTTATGTCGGAGCAAAAGGCCAATGAACAAGGCTTAAAACCACTCGGTCGCCTAGTCGGTTATGCCAGAGCAGGTGTTGAGCCTTCATTAATGGGCACAGGGCCTATTCCTGCTGTGCAACAGGTGTTTGACAAAACTGGATTAACTATTGATGACATGGACGTAATAGAATCAAACGAAGCCTTTGCCGCACAGGCATTATGCGTAGGCAATGAGTTAAACTTTCCTGAGCATAGAGTAAACCCCAATGGCGGAGCTATAGCACTTGGCCACCCTGTTGGCGCAACCGGTGCTATTTTATCAACCAAATGCCTGTACGAACTGAAACGCATTAACGGTAAATACGGCTTGGTCACTATGTGTATTGGTGGCGGACAAGGTATAGCTGCTATTTTTGAAGCGCTTTAGTTATAAAAGATTTTAAAAGAAATAGCGGCTAAAAATAAGCCGTTTTAATTTAGTAAAAATAAAGTTTTGATTAGTAAAGGACATGATTATTAAAGGACAGGCATAAACCTGTTAATTGCTTTATGCCTGTCCCTTTATTTTCCTAGTTAAAATGAGTTTATTAGCAAATAGCCTGGGGTATAGAATCATTCATATTCCTAACCCACCTAGGAAAATGGCTTAGAAAATATCAGGGTTTAATTTACGGCACTGTTAATTATTTTATGCCTGTCCCTTTATATCTTTATGTCCCTTTATTTCTTTACCTTTATTTCTGCTTTGTGACCATCTGGAAGACTGCTGTTGCGATGCTTTAATCCAAGTCATTATTTGGACTGATGCCAAACAGTCGTTTATATTCTCGGCTAAACTGGCTAGGGCTTTCATATCCTACTTGCAAGGCAATGTATGATATTTGCGCGTCATTGATTTTAATCAGCCGTCGCGCCTCCATTAATCGTAAGTTTTTTTGATACTGTAGCGGACTCAACTGAGTAATTTTCTTAAAGTGTTGGTGAAACCCTGAAACACTCATACCGCAGCGGCTTGCCAAGTCTGCAATAACCAAAGGTTCATCTAGATGTGCTTTCAGCCAATCGACTGCTTGAGCAATACGATGAATATGGCTGCCATTCGTTACCAGTTGGCGCAGCTTATCGCCTTGTTTTCCTGATAGTAATCGATAATAAATTTCTTGCTGTATTAAAGGAGATAGAAATTCAATATCATTTGGATAATTAAGTAACTCTATCAATCGATCAAACGATGGCATGATAGAGTCATCTAATTGCCATTTGATTCCAAAATAACCCTCGTCTATATGTTTTTTAGGTGGTATTTTAGCCAGAACGTCGCGAATCATTAGCAAATTTAATTTCATAGATAATACAACAACAGGATTGTCTAACGAAGCCTGTTTAATATGTATGTTCAATGGAGCGTCTACTGGACAAAACATCAGGTTAGTATTGTCAAACTTTACACAATCTGTTCCTAAGTAAACCTCGCGCTCGCCTTGTAAAACAATACATATACTAGGCTCTAGGACGTAACCGATTATTTTTTCTGGCCTGTCGGCACAATGAAATACTAAGTCTGGAATATCTGATTCGATGGTTTGGTTCTTAGGGATTAATCTAAGTAGTTGCTCAATGTTTGTTTTCTGCATCATATTTTACTTATTTTTAGAACCTGATTGACAGTACAAATTTTTATAGGATTAGGCAACACATTTGTAGGACTATTATAACGAATTATTAAGCTGTCCCTTATAATGATCGCATCACAAAATGAAAGTATTACACAGCTTAGGCAATAGCAGCCGGTGATCGGTTTGGGCATACAAGTCTTGACAATGGTTCACTAAGTTTTTGATTTGGTGTTCTTTCAAGAACCAGATAAAAAGGGTTTTAATCCAGAACAGCTGTTTGTGATGGGTTATGCAGCGTGTTTCGATAGCGCGCCCTGAACATGGCAGCACAACAGTTAAAATTACCAATTACAGCTTCAATACATCTGCTCAAGTCGGTCTTGGTATGAAAGCCGATAATAGCTATAACTTAATATATATAGATCTGTCTGTTGAAGTATCACGTATTAACAATGTGCAATCACAAAATCTCATCTAACCTGTCCTTACTCTAATGCAACATTTAGTATTGATGTACGCTTACATGTTGCAGTTGTATAAATAATAGTTGTACTCAGTGAGTCACTATAAATGAACTTTTAATCCAAGGAATATTTATGAGCGAATATAAAGTAACCAATCCAGCAACTGGCAAAGTTGAAGCCAGCTACCCTACTGCAAATGAACAAGATATTCAGCAAGCCATCACAAAAGCTGATGATGCCTATAAAGAATGGCGTAACATCTCTCTTAGCGAGCGCAGCGCACTTCTGCACAAAATTGCAGATATCTATATTGAGCGTCAAGATGAGCTGGCAAACATGATCGCTGTAGAAATGGGCAAGCCTGTAGCCCAAGGTAAAGGAGAGCTCGCTCTAGTCGCTGAAATATATCGCTATTATGCAGACAACGCAGAACAGCTATTAGCACATAACCAAATCAATGTAGCCGAAGGCTCAGCTTTTGTAGAGAAACTGCCAGTAGGCGCATTGCTAGGAATTATGCCGTGGAACTATCCGCATTATCAAGTAGCACGCTTTGCAGCACCTAACTTTATGGCAGGCAATACAATTATTTTAAAGCATGCCCCGCAGTGCCCTAAAACGGCAGAAGTAATTGTCGAAATTCTTAAAGATGCCGGTTTACCAGATGGCGTATATAACAATGTATTTGCTACCAATGATCAAGCCGCAACTATCATCGAAGACAGCAGAATACAAGGCATCTCATTAACAGGTTCTGAGCGTGCAGGACAAGCAGTTGCTAAAATAGCAGGCGGCGCCCTTAAAAAGGTCGTTTTAGAGCTTGGCGGTTCAGATGCCTTTATCGTTGCAGCAGATGCTGATATTGAGCGAGCAGTAGCAGATGCCATCACCGGCCGCTTTGGCAATACAGGACAAGCTTGTAACGCCGCTAAGCGCCTAATTGTCGTTGAAGCCGTTTATGATAAGTTTGTACAAGGCTTTGCCGATGCGGTTCGTGAGATGACGTTGTCTGATCCATTAGATCAAACAACCTTTATCGGACCGATGTCCTCAAAAAGCGCTGCAGTCAATTTACAAAAGCAGTTAGATGAAGCAATAAAAGCTGGTGCCACCGTTCTAATTGAAGGCGGCATTGTCAAAGACAAGCCAGGCGCTTGGTTTGCTCCAGCAGTACTTACCAATGTCGATAACTCAATGGCTGTTTATAGCGAAGAACTATTTGGTCCTGTTGCTGTTATTTATAAAGCTCGTGATATCGCTGATGCGATCAAAATTGCCAACGATGTTCCATTTGGTCTTGGTGCGTCAATCCAGACTAAAGACTCAGAATTGGCAGCTGAGATTGCTGATCAGTTAGAAGTCGGCATGGTGACCATAAACGCACCTTCTGGTACTGAAGCCAACACCCCTTTTGGCGGTGTTAAGCGCTCAGGCTTCGGTCGTGAACTTGGTACCCTTGGTATTACTGAATTTTTAAACTACAAATTGATTCGTAATAAAACCAGTGCATAGATTTAAAGTATAATTCTTATAAATAAATAACAAAAAGCCTAGCGTTAACATGCTAGGCTTTTTTGTTGCTCACTGACCCGTCCTGAAATAACTTTACGAACAAGGAGCTTATAAATAGACTTATCCATCTAAGAGCAAACATAGACTTTCAAATAACCACCAGCCCAAACTATAAATCTTCTAGAGATTAAGCTAGCTGACATTAAATTCCACAGCTTATTTTTAGTAAGATCGTGAAGTATTCAAAAATTTAGGCACTGTAAATTATTTTATGCCTGTCCCTTTATTTTTTGCCTTTATTTTTCTACCTAATTACCCTTTCTAAGATTTTTTCCTAGCCAATACTTACCTATTACCATGTATAATAATTTTAAAGGGAGATATAAATGCACATTGGTATCATAGAAGATCATCAACTAGTAAGAGATAGCTTTAAAAAGCTACTCGAATTACAGCCAGATTGGAAAGTAATAATAGAAGCTTGCAGCGTAAATGAAGCAAAGCTTGCGGTTGAACTAGAACAACCCGATATATTTATAGTGGATATATCGCTTAACGGTAAAGAAACCGGGCTTACTTTTTTATCTTACCTTTTTGAGCATTTTCCTAACATTAAAACCATTGTTGCCTCCATGCATGACCACGAACCCTATGTGAGTAACGCTTTGCGACTTGGCGCGTTAGGTTATGTGTCAAAACGCTCTGCTTCTGAAGAATTAATAGATGCGGTTAAGTCTGTAGCTTTGGGTAAGCGCTATATAAGCGAAGACGTAAACTTTGCCCTAACCACAGAAAGTAGCGCACTTACGCTACTAACAAATCGAGAAATAGAGGCCTTACCATTATTTTCTAAGGGGCTTAATGCCAAGCAAGTAGCACAAGCATTAGGAATAATGCCTAAAACTGCTCATGTCCATAAGGCAAATATATACACTAAGCTTAACGTTACAACTTCATTCGAGCTGTTAAAAATTGCAATAGATGTAGGAGTAATACAACTAGATGAGCTTACTTAGCCTATCCCCCTCGTTTAGTTTTTTTATTACTACAGCTTTTAAACAAGTAACCAAGCAGTTACTTGTTGGGCTTGTTTATTTTGTTATATTTGCTGCAACTTTTTGGCTCAGCAAAAATCTAGAAACAGTCCCCGAAAGCAGCGCAATTTTTATTCCTGCGGGCATTAAAATTGCCTTCTTTTTACTTTTACCTACAAAGTATTGGCTAACTTTATGGGTAGCATCTCGTCTTCTCGCTGCCTTTGTGGGTGCTTTTAATAATGAAGTTTTAGCTCTTGCACAATGGGATTTTAATTTATTTCATGGTTTTTGGCAGGAGCTTTGCTTTGTTGCGCTTATTTATATTTTAAAAAACAGCCGTTGGCCGCCCAGTATTAACGATAGCCAAGGTATACTTTCGTTAATATTACTGGCTGTTGCTAGTACATCTATTAAATGGTTTGTATTTGCTAGTGCGTTTGAATTTACCAATATACTGGTTGCTACAGAATTATTACAGTACCAGTTAAATATGTGCCTTGGGGATATTACCGGCACACTATTAGTCACTCCGCTAATGATGCTAATTTTTAGCGTGAGGCATAAATTAAATAAATCGCTATTACTAAAAATGATGCATTTAGGGGCTGCTTTATTGTGCCTTTTATTAATTGTAATTTTTGTATATGCACTACGCCCCGACACCTACCCGCTACTAAGGCTCGCCTCGTTATTACCCATTATTTGGTTTTCGTATAGGTTTGGCTCTTTGGGCGCTGTAACCAGTGCCACGTTAATTAATAGCTTAATTATACTCGAGGCAAGCTTTACTCATGCCCCTGAAAACACTTATATAAGCCAGTTATTCATTTTAGCAAATGCAATTACCAGTATGGTTTTAGGCGCTGCAATTACTGAACTAAAACGTAAAAATAATGAGTTATATAAAACGAACCTAGAACTCAGAAAGCAGTTAACTAAAAACACACACCTTGCGGCTAAAATGGTTAGCGTACAAGAAAATGAGCGAAAACATCTTTCTCAAGAGTTACACGACGAGTTGGGTCAAAATCTCACTGCTTTAAAAACTGACTTATCTATTTTGTCTCACATGAGTAATAAAGATACTCAGTCGTTTGTTAAAAGCTTAAAAACGAATGCCAATACCATGTACGATTCGGTATACCAATTAATGCATTACCTTCGCCCACGCGAATTAGACGAACTTGGCTTAAATAAGGCAATAACAGCCGGGCGACTAAAAAGTTTACTGCATAAGGCAAAAATTAATTTTCAGGCCGACTTTAAAATTCATAAAGCCCTGTCAAAAGATCATGAAATAGCTATTTATCGAATATGCCAAGAAGCTGTAACTAACTGTGTTAAGCATAGTAATGCCAGCAAAATGCATATAGAACTCGTAACCGATAATAATTTTATTACACTAACCATTAGTGATAATGGCAGTTTAGCAACACCTGCTAACAACTCGGGTAATTATGGTTTAGCTTTTATTGAAGAGCGCGCAATGGCATTGGGCGGAACTTTTGAAGTGTGTGTAAAAAATGGCTTTACCATTAAGGTAAAGCTTCCTTTTTACTTTGATTAGTTAGCACATTGCTTAATTTGTAAATTGCTTAGCAAATAAAAACTTGTTTAGTATAAAACTTTTGCCTTAATTGGCCTGCTTCTATATGTTCGGGATTAACTTGTATTTCAGCTTGGTTACCTATTAGCTGCAGTAGCATACCTTGTGCTATTTGGCTGTTGCCAAGCCTTGACTTTACCACCACTTGCTTGCCTATAGCGCCTTGTAATCGTGGCTTTGGCAAACTAGGTTTGCTAATTGGTTTTAACCCTTCCGACTTTGCAAATAAGTTTACGCAGTGCTGCTTAGCTGCAACTATCAAATCGTCTTTACCTTTAACCACGTCAACATTATTTAATAAATGGATAAATGCTTGATTAGCTCTATCAAACTCTGTAGACACATCAGTTAAACCCCGTATAGCTGCCCATTTTCGAATGACTATATATTTACCCTTTTTAATACGCGCTAAACTAATTGAGGCACCTGTCATTTTGCTATACCACTCAATACGATAGCAAAATGAGCCTAGGCTATGTAAAAACACCGTAATATTGCCAAATTCCTTTGTGCTTGCTTCAATTAAACTCATTTTACTTCCCTAACGTCCTAGTTAAATTGAGTTTATTAGCAAATAGCCTGGTATAAAATCATCCATATTCCTAATCCATCTAGGAAAATGGCTTAGAAAATACAAGTGGATTAATTTACGGCACTGTTAATTATTTTATGCCTGTCCCTTTATTTGTCTTAAAGAACATAATTGTTAGAATGCCCTCCTATTTCCCCATCAAGAGACACAATGGCAAATTTCAATACTCATCTTAATACTGCGCTAATCATCACAGGCTTAGCCTCAGCCACCTTATTATCTGCAGAACATATTGATTTAAAGGGCGCGCTCTGGTTATGGTTTTTAGGTTCAATCGGCGGTTTATTACCAGATATAGATTCAGATAACTCCACATCTCTCGACACTATTTTTAACTTATTTGCACTGAGCGCTGTATTACTGGTACTGCATTACATAACCACTGAGCTAATTATTAAAATTAGTTTTATCGAGTTAATTGTCGTGCCGTTATTGGTTTACGGATTTATGAAATATATTATTAGACCACTTTTTGAATGGATCACAGTACATAGAGGCAGTTGCCACTCTTTACTATTTATACTGCTATGCGCGCTATTAACAACACAAGTAACATGGGAACTGAATGATCAATCAACCCCACAAGCAGCCACTTTTGCCTGGTTAACGGGTGGATTTATTTTACTAGGAGGATTAATTCATTTATTGCTGGATGAAATTTACAGTGTAGATTTAAGTAATGTCACAATTAAACGCTCTTTCGGGACCGCTCTAAAAATAGCTGACTTCAATAATAAATTAATTACATTATCGTCAATTATTGCCATTGCAGGTTTAATCTATGTCGCTCCCCCTACAAAACAAACTATCACAGCGTTGAGTGATTGGTCTCACTTTAGATTTCAATCTTTAAAAATTAGATTTTAAGCCCTCTATACGCATAATGATACGCATAGCGAAATCAAGTGAATAGCATTGACACCCACCCTAGTTTTTTCAAAGTGATTAGCGTGGGTGTCATCATAATTTTATTCTTTGTGTTTGTTTCAATTAAACTCATTCCACCTAGGGAAATAGTTTATAAAATACCAAGATTTAATTTACGGCACTGTTGATTATTTTATGCCTGTCCCGTTTCATCGTTTCACACATTCCAATTATCTCGTCAATGATAGTCACAAGATCTTCACATATTTCATCCGAGTTTATAGAGTTAATATACTCTTCTCTATCGAAACTAACTCTGAAATAGGAATTTATTCCCTTAAGCACTGGTTTTACATCTTTGACAAATAGAGCTTCTGTACTGCTTGTTCTATCTGAGAGCTTAAACGTTTCAGGAATCACTAATCCGTGTTCATTTATTAGATAATCTCTTACAGAATTAACATCTTTAGGGATTTCAGTATTTCTACAATTACTGACTATATACCGACTTATAGCTTCAGGAATTATTAAATAGTTTTCAATCTCTCTGCGCCTTAAGGTTCGATACTTCATAATTACATATTCGCCAGAATCATCTCTTTGTTCATCTTTACCATTGTCAAATAATTGAATATTAGTAGTATTATAATTATTGTCATCTAAGTCCCTTAGACTATAAGCTATTATAGGGCTACCCGTTTCTTGGAGTATCTTTTGATTGAGTTCAATGATTAGAGTTTTTCGTTCTTTATGTTTTTTATTTGTGACCCACTCAACCAGATTTTCAGGCCAGACCTTTCCTGATTTTTCACATAAGCTCTTAAGAATACGCGTGTCACTTGCATTCTCTACCAATAGTACTTTCTTGTGCTCAATCATTGAATCTAAAAGAGGGAAGTATTTGCTACCAAGCCCCTCCAAAACCAGTACTTTTTCTTCATTATTTTTTAGATATTCTGCTTTTGAATTCTCAACATGTAAGACCTTTTGGTAATCAATAAGTTTTATTAGATCAGAGCTATGACTAACCATAATAACTTGTTTATTATTTTCTTCGCATATCTTTTCCAGCTTTTCTAAAAGCAACGATTGCAATGAAGAATGTAAGTGAGCGTCAGGCTCATCTAAAAGGAGAATGTTATTGTTTTTATCTAGAGCTAGAGCAAAGACACTTAGCCATTGAAGAAAGCCGCTACCTTCAACCATAAGATCTCGTTTACTCGAAATATTCCTTTCTTTTTCTTGGGTTTCAGGATTTTTAAACAGATCTAAAACATCAACACTTATGAAGTTATGAAACTGACTATCGAAATCATGGACATATAAATTCACGTGAAATACGTCAGATAATATTGTTTTTAATTGTCGCCATTCTGTATCTACTTCTTTAAGTCTATTTTGGTCAGCCTGTGTTAATCGCTGCTTGCTTGGAAAAAGCTCGTTTTTGCGATTTTCAATATCGTTTTCATGTGATTTATGTAAATCTAACAACAAGTTTCGAATAACAGAGCCAGCTTGACCTTTTCCAATAAGCTTTCTTCTGTCTGCAATTGATAGCCAACTTTCATTTTCATTCATCCCACCGAAAGGAGGAAGGTATGCTATCGTTGGGATTACATCAGATTCAGCAAGGTTAGAATCTGATTTCTTGATGGCAAAATTATTTCCGTTAAGTGTATAAGCTATTTCTAAATAAAGACTTCTGTTTTCTGATCCTTTCCAACCTACTTTTATCTTAAGTTGATATGACCCGTTCGTCTTCTGATCTTTCCATAAGTATTTCAATGAAGGGATGCTAATTGGAGAAAAAGATTCCGAGGGAATACCTAGCCCTTTCTTTTCGATATTATACTCTTCAAAAAGTGATTCTTTACCACGATAATTAACCAGTAGAATCTTAGCATATTCCCACACTGCCAAAGCATGCAGAAGGCTAGTTTTACCAGAGTTGTTAACTCCAGATACTAGAGTTAACCCCTTTTCATTGAGATCAACATTGATCTCTTCGAATTTTTTAAAATTCTTTAATTCTATCAGGTTCACTCAGTACTACCTTGTATGAATATAACGCCCGCATAACGGGCAAATAATGCTTGGCTAAAATAGTGAACGCAGTGAACAAAAGCCAAGCTTTATTTGTCCCTGTTAATGCGCTTGTTAGGCGCACATCAGGAAACATAACTTAATTAATAAACAAGCTGGCTTTTAAGAAATATCTGAACCATCTATCATACATAAGTTATCTTGTTCAATTGCGTCCTTTAATTCAACAATATCCCGTAAGAAAAGTTCACTAGTATTAGGGATTGCTATTCGAAAGGTATGCTTTAACTCTATAGCTTTAACGCTACCATTTGGAAAAGAAGCATCAAGTTCTTTTTCAATTGCAAACAGGCCATTCCCGTTAGGTTCTATATTAAAATCACCACCATCAACTATATGCCTAACGACACAGTTGCTTACAGTCGGCAACTCTTCTTTTCCGATATCTATAGTTGTAATTTGACCTTTATGATCTGAATCTAACCTTCTATAAACATAAATAACGGCTTTATCTTCGACAGGTTTAAACTCGAGTAATTCCTTATATTCTTCAGTCCCTTTTTGAGCTGTTGGTATTGTTGTACAACCACTAGTTAAAATTGTTGCAGCAATCGCTGTTGCTATAAAAAGCTTTTTCATATGTGTACTTATCCTTGTTGGAGTTGTTGTTTAATTAAAGTGATACGCAATGATGGCAGTGCGCCTAACAGCTTATTGAACACCCCAAAACGGCGCATATTACGTTGTTCGACAAAAAACAAACAACTCATTTATAAACAGATAGTTACAACTGCTATTTTGTAACCTTTATAATTTAATCCCAAAACAACTTTAATAATGTTATGGGACAAAACCTACAGCACTGTACTTATATACAGTATCAAATTAAATTTATTTTTTATAAAAACGCATCTGCAATTATCACCTATTTAAAACCTTGAATCATTTTCACAAGGTATTCCGTCGTTATCGCCATCCATTTTTGTATTCGGGCAGTTATTAATAAAAAATACAGCTTCGGCTCGTGAGGTCATTTGGCTACAGTGTTGCCTGCCATCACATGTAAAGTTTTGGGTGCTTTTAGGAATAACGATTTTTGGGTATTTCTCATCAAAGGTGGTTAAGTCGGCATTGGTAATAACGGGGGTGTTGTTTTTATTGCCTGCATGAGTGTTTGCGAAGTACCTATTGTATGCGCTAAAACCTATGCTTAATATAATTACCAGCGCAACAAGGTTAGCTAAAGTGCTCGACTTCTTTTTTGCTTTACTCATTTTAAAGGGTTTATTAAAAGCAGCTGTTTTTTCTAATTTGCTTTCTACTTTGCTTTCAATTACGCCTTCAATGCGGCAGTTTACGGCTTTGCTTTTACCATTGGGATCAGTAGCTACCTCAAAATAGATAGTGTCGCCTACTTTGGGTTTGCGGCTCATGTGTTTAAGCGAAGATATGTGTATAAAGGTGTCGTGTGCAACGCTGCTAGATTTAATAAAACCATAACCTCGGTTGTCGTTCCACGACGTTAACAATCCTTTGTTCATTGGTGTTCCTGATTTTTATACTTTTTATTAGTTATTTTTTATGTGTTACTTATGCAAACTATACGTTTCTAAAAGTGGTCGGTAAACTTATTTTAAGTAATTTTAAAATTAAACTACTTTATAGCCATTGCTTGGCGGTATTTTAATTAACTAATTATTGAATAGTGATTGAATAACGAATGAATTACATAGGGTGGTTTTAATTTGCGGTGCTGTTGATTATGATGGCGCTAGAAATACTTAATAAGTCTGTTGTGCTTTAAATTTTTTAGTAAGGATCATCTTATGTCTAGCTATAACGAATCTCCAGAGCAAGTTACTAAAGCGACCGAAGATTATGTAATGCAGCAAACTATGCTGCGAATTAAAGACCCAAAACCGTCATTAGCATTTTATGAAAACGTATTAGGTATGAAGTTGTTGGGCAAATATGACTTTCCTGGTATGAAGTTTACCCTGTACTTTTTAGGTTACGAGCAACAACTGCCTGAGGGCGATGATAAAACCAAAGCTGAATGGGTGTTTCGCCGCCCTGCACTAATTGAGCTTACCCATAATTGGGGCACAGAAAACGACGATAGCTTTGCAGGCTATGTAAGTGGTAACGAAGAGCCTAAAGGCTTTGGCCATATTGGTATTAGCGTACCCGATGTATACGCCGCGTGCGAACGTTTTGCAAAATACGATGTAGAGTTTGTAAAAAAACCAGACGATGGCTCGATGAAAGGTTTGGCGTTTATTAAAGACCCCGATGGTTATTGGATAGAAATACTCTCGGCCGAGGGCATTACCGAAATTATTATGTCTCAGTAATAGCTAGGCCGTATGTTTAAAGTTACAAAGCCAGCAGCTAAGCTGGCTTTATTGTTTGTAGGCGTTGTTAATTAAACTTAGTTTATTTAGGAGCGTTTCGCTGTGAAGGATCTTTAGTAAAGCTGCTTAATACTTCAGTTGGATTTTGAGTTAGCTTTTGCTGTTGAGCAGCCTCTGCCCACCAGGCTAATTGGGTAAATGTACGTGAGAAGTAATTAAACCAAGTGTCTTGTTCACTTTGATCATTGAACGAGCCATTTTCAGTCATTACCTCTTGCGCTTTTGGTACATGGATCATTGCTGATACGGGTAAGCAGCCTAATTCACTTAAAAAGTTACGCATACCCATAGCGGCGCGCATACCACCCCATTGCCCAGCGGAATGGATAACCTAAACTCTGGATAATAAATCTATCTCAAGCAGCTACTTTCTGCGCTAACTGCGTTGAATTCACTTGCAATAGGCCAGCTATTGACGCGTAAATTCGCCTTGTTTTCACTAAAAGTCTCTGGCTAGAGAAAATAAATTTAAATATAACAATGATTCAATACGTTAGTAAATCTCTTAACCAGAGTTTAGGTTAAGCAACAATAGCGCTGGGTTTGTACGAAAACAGTGAGCTGCCAAAATGATTTAATAAGTTGGCCAGTGCTGGGCTCATAGAATGGTTGTACTCTGGGCTGACCATAATGTAGCCATCGGCTGCGGCAATTTTATCGGCTAGGGTATTTAGCTGCTCCGGAGCTTTACTTTTGGGATAAGCAAAGTGTGGTTTAAATACTGGTTCGAGCGGGTAATCTAGCGCGTCGATTAGCTCTATTTCGTGTGTACTAAATTGGCTTTGCAAACACGCTATACATGCTTGGGCTACGCGCTCGCCAAGCCTTGCTGGTTTAGGTGGTGTGCTATTGCGTACTGTGCCTAAAAATACTAAAAACTTCATGTATATTCCCTCGTTGTTTAAATTACTTTTTTAGGATTGGTAATTAAGCTCAGGGCTGTATAGCCTGTGCAGCAAGATCTGCAAGTACATTGGCAAGCTTTGTAGCAACAGCGCATTGCCCTGCACCATGGCGCTTAACTAAATAGCTAGGATCGTTGTAGCTCAACCATACTTTTGCATTGGCGTCTTGCCAAACAAGTGCTTTAAGCGGTAAATCAATCCCCATTGTTTGCGCGCACTGCATTAAAGGAGTACCGCCTTGTGGATTACCAAATATAATAACTTCGGTATAGCCAAGCTGCTGCCCTACTTTTTTAGCCCCTGCGGCGTGATCAATACGTGCAAAAATTGTCAGTCCTTTATTTTTAGCCAGTAGCTCAAACTTATTCATAGTGGCTTTGGCGCTTTGCTGGCTTTGTAGTGTTATTAGGCCGTTTGTTGCTTTAGCCGGAAAAAACACAAAAAGTAACGCAAATACAAAAGTGGTGCTTAATAGTTTCATGTATAAACTCTGGTTTGGTTAAACATATGAGCAACCAACTTAGCATGTAATTTAGCCACAAAAAAGCCAGCGGTTAAGCTGGCTTGGTATATATGCAATAACTTTGCGCTAAAACATTATTTACGCAGTGCGTCTATACGGGCGTCAAGCGGTGGGTGCGACGAAAACAACTCAGCCATGCCTTTACCACTGGCAATACCAAACGCCATCATTGAGCCTTCTAGTTGCGAAGGATGATTTTGCTTTAATCGCTCAAGGGCTGAACGCATTTTGTCTGCGCCTACTAGTTTGGCAGCGCCGCTGTCGGCAGCAAACTCACGTTGGCGGCTGTAATAAGCCACTATAACGCTGGCTAAAATGCCAAAAATTACTTGAAACAACATATCGAACAGGAAGTAGGTCCAGCTGTTGCCGCCCTCTTGTTCATCGTTGTTACTGTTTATAAAGTTATCTACTATGCCTGCTAGCACTTTAGCGGCAAATATAACAAAGGTGTTTACCACGCCTTGTATAAGTGTAAGCGTTACCATGTCGCCATTAGCAATATGCGATACTTCGTGGGCCAATACGGCTTCGGCTTGATCTTGGCTCATGCTGTGTAATAAACCTGTGCTTACTGCCACTAGTGAGTTGTTTTTACTTGGGCCGGTGGCAAATGCGTTCATTTCTGGGCTGTCGTAAATGGCCACTTCTGGCATTTTAATGCCGGCTTTTTGCGCTTGTGCTGCAACCGTAGTTACTAGCCAATGTTCGGTTTCGTTACGTGGTTGGGTAATAACATGTGCGCCGGTTGATTTTTTAGCCATCCATTTCGACATAAATAACGAAATAAACGAGCCACCAAAACCAAACACAGTAGCAATCATTAGCATACCGCCTAAGCTACGGTTGCTTAGTCCAAATACACTCATCACTATTGAAAGCACTACACCTAATACCAACATAACCGCGAGGTTTGTTAGTAAAAATAAAAAAACACGTTTCATACTTGTCCTCAAAAAATAATATCGATTGCGGTACTATTAATATGTTTAGTGCGTTTGGCACTAAATTGATTAAAAGCAATCACTGCGTTATGACGCAGTATGTCACAACGTTAGCGCTATTCTGTGACAAACTATGTCGTAAAACAAGTGTTTTTTATGTGTTTAGTGCGAAATTTTCTAGCAGTGTTTTATATATTTGTAATTTAGGGGTTTGCTCACTGTATGGGCTTATTGCCAGTATAGGAAAGGGTAAACGTAATTTAAGTGAATCAAGATTAGCTTGGTACTCGTCTATGTTTGGATCAACCTGATTAGCAATCCAGCCAATGCAGTTTATACCCATGCTTTGCATATGTGCAGCAGTAAGTAGCGCATGGTTTAAGCAGCCTAACTTCATACCTACTACTAATATTACCGGCAGTTGCTCTGTTTTAACCCAATTGTATAAATAATCTGTGTTGCTTATAGGCAGCGCCCAGCCACCAGCACCTTCGGTAAGTATATAATCGGCACCTTGCTGTTTTACGTTTTTATACGCGCTGCTTAGCTTATCTGCAGTAATAGTAACCCCTGCTTGCTCGGCGGCTATGTGCGGGGCAATAGCAGGTGCAAAGGCAAACGGATTAATTATATCGTACTTGGCACTTACCGTTGCGCTTTCCATTAATATTAGTGCATCGGCATTTACTAGCTGATCAAACGCCATTTCGCAGCCAGACGCGAGCGGTTTAAAACCAATTGCTTGCTTTTTATGTTGGGCAAGTAGCTTTAGTAATAAACTGGTAACGTGGGTTTTTCCGGCGTCGGTGTCGGTGCCGGTAATAAAAAATTCTTTCATGGCGTTATTTACCTTTGCTGTTTTATTTAACTGGTTTTTATTTAACTGTTTTTTTGCAAAGTGCTAATAGCATAACGTGATACGACACGTGCGCTTTATTATTTTTAAGCGGATATGCGCTGCATACCTGCTGCAAAGCGTGCTTAGTTAACAAGCCTCTGCGCGTATTACTGTGATTTTGCGCTGTAGCACCTATGGCCTTAATAGAGCGAATGGCATTTAATGGCGATGTAAACTCATCGCTATACAGGGCTTTTTGTATTGTATTAATAGTAAACCCAGATTTTTGGACTGATTGGTTTATATACTGTTCGCTATTAAAGGTATTTATATGGCTGTTGTTATCAAGTGCGCTAAATGCGGTTTTTATCTCGTTAAGTGAGCCTTCAATAACGCAGCTAATATAGGCTTGCCCGCCTGGTTTGAGCGCAGTATAAAGCGATTTTAATAATTGAGCAAAATCGGCCGACCATTGCACTGCAAAGTTACTGTAAATAATATCAATACTATTGGCTTGCAGCGGTAGATTATCCATATCGGCGCATAGCCGTGGCGTATTTAGTGCGCTGCTTTGTAGCATGTTTAAACTAAGATCCATGGCAATAACGCTGCCAAATAATGTTTGCAAAGTATGTGTATTAACTAATGGCCCTGCGCCTAAGTCGATACACAGTTTGGCTTTATTACTGCTATTTGCATTCGCTTTTATAAGTTTAAATAAATCATCTGCGGCTTGTTTTTGCACATTAGCATGGTGGTTATAACTGCTGGCTGCTTTTGAAAATTTACTCTGCGCCCCTTTTTTAAGGCTACAGCTTGGTAATAATATAGGCCCTGCTGATAATGATTGTATATTTAACGGCTGCCTATTTGGCTCTGTATTTAATGGCTGTGTAGTTATAGAAGCAGCATTTAAAAGTGTTTGAGCAATCATACTAATGCACCTACTAAGCTATTAACTAAATGGTTAATGTCGTGCTTTGTATGCGCTGCGCTGAGTGTAATTCGCAAACGTGCGGTGTTATGAGCAACGGTTGGCGGGCGAATAGCAGTAAGCCAAACACCGTATTCTTTAAGTTTACTAGCCACGTTTAAGGTGTGCTCGGCGCAGCCTAAAACAATGGGCTGAATAGCGGTACTTGACTCCATTACGCCAATATTATGTTGTTTAGCAAGTTGCTTAAAGTAGCTAATATTTGCGTTTAATTTAGCGCGTTTATCATCTGCGGTTTTAATCGCTTTAATACGTGCAAGAGTAAGCCCTGCAATAAGCGGCGACATAGCCGTGGAATAAGTGTAATCGCGATTAAATTGCAGCATGTAATCAATAAAATGTTTACTGCCTAATACACACGCGCCGCTACTGGCTACCGCTTTGCCAAAAGTAATAACCAGTAACTCAGGTAGTTGCTCGGTATTAAGCGCCTCGCAGCTGCCTAATCCGGTTTTACCTAATACGCCAAAACCATGAGCATCGTCTATCATTAGCCAAGCATTGTGCTGTTTGGCTAACGCCAGTAGCTCGCTAAGTGGCGCTTTGTCGCCATCCATCGAAAATACACCTTCGCTTATAATTAGCTTATGCTGCGCTGTTGATTTTTCTAAGCGGGCGCGTAAATGGTTCATGTCGTTATGATTAAAACGGATTAAAGCGGCGTTTGCATGCAGTGCGCCGTCTATTAGGCTGGCATGATTAAGCTTATCTTGAAAAACAGCACTGTGCTGCGCTACGGTTTTATCTTGAAACAGCGCTTTTATTACACTGCTATTAGCACTAAAGCCCGAGCTAAACAGCATGGCGGCTTCGTAACCTAACTGTGCGCATAAATACTGCTCTAGTGCGTGTTGCTGAACTTGATAACCGGTAACTAACGCTGAGCTGTGACTCCCTAATGCCGGTAATTCATTTAAAGCAATTGCGTTATCGCCAAAGCCTAAGTAGTCGTTACTGGCAAAATTAAGATAGGTTTTGTTATTAATAGTAATTTTGCGCGCCGTAGCATGCTGTACTTGGTGGCGTTTACGCAGTAGCGCATCGTGCAAGCGAGCTTGCAGATGCGTATTTATAAATTCAAATGACATTTGGCTGTGTTTACCTAGGCTTAGTTATAGCTTAGTTATTACTTAGTTATAATTATGGTTATGCTTCGTAAAATAACTTAGACGTTGCTTTGTCGGCCACTTGCGATGAAAGCGACGCGGCTACGGCTTCATCTGAATAGTCGTGACGAGTTTCTGGGTTCATCCCTAACTTTTTAATTAAGGCCATATCGGCATCGGCGTCTGGGTTTTCGGTGGTAAGCAGTTTGTCGCCATAAAATATAGAGTTAGCACCTGCAAAAAAGCACATTGACTGCATTTGCTCGTTCATGGCGTTGCGCCCTGCCGACAAACGCACATAGCTGTGCGGCATCATAATGCGCGCGGTTGCAATTGTGCGTATAAACTCAAAATGATCTAAGTCATCTACGTTTTCAAGCGGTGTGCCTTTAACTTTAACCAGCATATTAATGGGTACGCTTTCTGGTTGTTGATCTAAGTTGGCCAGTTGCATTAATAAGCCATAGCGATCGGCTGCTTGCTCGCCCATACCTACAATACCGCCCGAACATACTTTCATACCCGCGTCGCGTACATTGCCTATGGTATCTAGGCGGTCTTGAAAAGTTCGGGTAGATATAATTTGCTCGTAATACTCAGGCGAGGTGTCAAGGTTATGGTTGTAGTAGTCAAGCCCAGCATTACGTAGTTCGTGGGCTTTTTCGTTATTAAGCATGCCTAGGGTCATACAGGTTTCTAGGCCAAGTTCTTTTACTTCTTTAACCATTTTCGAAATATACGGCATGTCTCTGTCTTTTGGATCTGACCACGCGGCACCCATACAAAAACGAGTTGCGCCTTTTTGTTTGGCTAAACGCGCTTGTTCTACTACTTTTTCTACTTCTATTAGGCGTTCGCGTTCTAAATCAGTTCGGTAATGCCCAGACTGCGGGCAATATTTACAATCTTCTGGGCAGGCACCGGTTTTAATCGATAATAAAGTAGAAATTTGCACTTCATTTGGGTTGAAATTAGCACGATGAACCGATGCTGCTTTAAATAGTAAATCGTTAAATGGCATTTCAAATATTGCTTTAACTTCACTGTGGGTCCAGTTGTGACGAACAGGTGCAAGTTCCATAATTTTCTACTCTCTTTATTTTTTTCATAACGGTGATATTGGCTTAGTCTACTTCTTGAAGTACCATTGTCAACGAACCCAAGCCCACTTAAGTTTACATATGATTAAAAAGAACACGATTGACCTGAATTTTGATCGCCAGCATATTTGGCACCCTTATACCTCTATGACCAAACCTATAATGGTTTACCCTGTTACCCACGCAAATCATAATATTATTGAGCTTGAAACAGGCGAGCAACTCATTGATGGCATGGCCTCATGGTGGAGCGCTATACATGGCTATAACCACCCAGTTTTAAATAACGCCATGATTGAGCAAATTAACTCTATGAGCCACATTATGTTTGGCGGATTTACCCATAAACCCGCTGTAGAGCTGTGTAAAAAGCTAGTAAGCATTACCCCTGCTAGCTTAACTAAGGTATTTTTAGCCGATAGCGGCTCGGTAAGTGTTGAAGTAGCTATAAAAATGGCGCTGCAGTATTGGCTTAGCCAAGGCATTTCTAACAAACAAAAATTAATGACTCCCTACAAGGGCTATCATGGCGATACCTTTGCGGCTATGAGTGTATGCGATCCAGTTAATTCAATGCACAGTTTGTACAGCAGCTTTTTACCCGAGCATATTTTTGTACCAGCCCCGGTAAGCCAATTTAATAGTGAGTTTAACCAAGCTGAGGCAACCGAGCTTGAAGCGTATTTTAAAGCGCACCACCAGAGCGTAGCGGCATTTATTATTGAGCCAATTGTACAAAATGCTGGTGGCATGAACTTTTATCACCCTGAGTACTTAGCCTGCGTACGCAAGTTATGCACGCAATATAAGGTGTTACTTATATGCGACGAAATAGCCACTGGCTTTGGCCGTACCGGTAAATTATTTGCCGTAGAGCATGCTAATATTCAGCCCGATATAATGTGTATAGGCAAAGCACTTACTGGCGGCGCTATGACCCTATCGGCCACTCTTACCAGTGACAAAATAGCCACAGGTATAAGCGAAGGCGAAGCCGGTGTATTAATGCACGGCCCTACTTTTATGGGCAATCCGCTTGCCTGCGCTGTGGCCTGTGCCAGTATAGATTTACTGCTTGAGAAAAACTGGCAGCAGCGCATTGCCAATCTAAACAGCCAACTGCAGCAACTCAATAAATGCAAAGAGCTTGATGACGTAGCCGATGTACGTACTTTAGGCGCTATTGGGGTGGTAGAGCTAACAGCGGAAGCAGGCAATGTTGATGTGGCTAAAATTCAGGCTTATTTTGTAGCACAAGGTGTATGGATACGCCCCTTTGGTAAACTTATTTATTTAATGCCGCCATATATTTCAGACCAGAGCAGCATAAAAACCCTTTGTGATGCCATTTATAACGCCATTAAAGGCAAGCATTACGCTTAAACTTACCGCTAAATTAAAGTTTTAGGGTTAAAAGTTGTACACACTTTGCCCTAATAAACAAACAGCCCCTTAACTCACCTTTAGAGTATTGATCTCAGTGATCTTTACCTATATGATAATACCTATCATTTACAGTTACCTTTTCGGACTCTTTTATGAACTTATTATTTAAACCAGCTAAAGCGTTAGGCGTAAGCCTGTTATTAGCCTCTGCTTTTATAACGCAACCGGTACTTGCAAACGGCCCTATTGGCGAGCATGTTAATCATCTTCAGGCTAATCTTAAAAGTTACGCCGAAGAAGTAGAGTGGATGGTTGGCAAAGTCGATACTATGGTAAGCGACTACGATACCAAAGGTGCTAAAGCGGTAAAAACAGATGACCTTATTGAATATTGGGAATCGGTTAAATTTCACAGCGCCATAGAAACCAATTTTGTACCTGTTTACGCTTCTATTTGGCAAGGTATTTACGGCGTAAAAATGGCTATCGAAAACAAACAGCCTGCAGCTGAAGTTCGTAAACAACAACAAGCTATGAACAATGCCCTATGGCAAGGCCTTGGCGCTGTTAAATTAGCGGCAAAATTTCAGCAACAGGGTTTATTAGCAAATGTAACAACAACTGCAACCAAAGAAATGACCCAAAGTGCCACTATCGACGAAATTAAGCACCGACTCGATCGTGTTGTTGCAAAATTTGCTGAGCGTTTAAACGACGAAGCCACCGAAATTGTACACGACACTTACCTACACTTATTTGAAGGCGTAGAAGGCACACTAATAGCGCAAGACGCTAACTTAGTTGAAGTGTTAGAGAAAGACTTTAACGTAACACTGCCACTTGCTATTTCTAGCAACAAAAGCGTAGACGAAGTACGTAATGTAATAAGCGACATGCAAACAAAATTAGATCGCGCTAAAACGCTGATCGAAAAAGCCGAAAAAACACGTAAGGATGTATTTTAAGTGAAGCGTAGGACCTTTATACAAGGCCTGGTTGCGCTTGGGGCTGTGGGTGCATTACCACTGCCTCTTGCTCGCGCACTAGCGGCCAATATAGCAAACCCTGTGTCTGTAGATAGCTTACCTAAACTAGAGGGTGAGCTTACGCTTTATTTAGGGCGTGGTGAAGGTGGCTTATACGAAAACGTATTACAAGCTATCGAGAAGAAAAATCCAAACCTTAAACTCGGTATACGCCGAGGCCCAACTGCTGCATTAGCAAATACCATAGTAGCTGAAGCAAAAGCAGGCGTTCGCCGTGCTGACTTATTTTGGGCGGTTGACTCAGGCGCGATTGGTTTAGTTACCGATGCTGGCCTTGCACAGCCAATACCAAGTGATTTATCGGCTCAGTTACAACCGCAATTTAGATATAAAGAATGGACGCCGGTAACCGGCCGTATTCGTACCTTGCCATACAACACGTCGCGTTTAACTAAAGAGCAAATTCCCACCAGCATTATGGAAATTGCCGACAGCGATTTAAGTATTGGTTGGGCCCCTGCTTATGCATCGTTCCAGTCGTTTGTAACTGCAATGCGAATTTTAGAAGGTGATGACAAAACCGCTAAGTGGCTTAAAAAAATTAAAAAGCGCTCTAAAACCTATGCCGGTGAATTAGGTGTAGTTATGGGCGTTGAGCGCGGTGAAGTTGATATTGGCTTTGCCAATCACTATTACACACTTAGGTTAAAGTCGGGCAAGCCCGATGCTAAGTTAGATTTAGCTTTTACCCAAAACGATGCAGGCTGTTTGGTCAATGCCTCAGGGGTGTTAGCTTTAAGTGACGATCCGTTAGCAACTAATTTTATGCGTTATTTACTAAGCACCGAAGTGCAAAGCTATTTAGCCAGTGAAGCTTACGAAATCCCACTTGTTAATGGTATTAGTGTGCCACAGGGCATACCGTCTTTATCGAGTATTTCGCCGCCTAAAATTGATTTAACTCAGCTCGCCGATTTACGCCCCACTATCGATTTAATGCGCAGTAGCGGCGTACTGTAATGCGACTACCTGCATCCTACCCAATGGCGCTGCTTGCAGCGCTCATTACGCTTACCCCTATTTATGTGTTAATTACCCTTGCCAGCGACACAAGCTCAGTATTTGACAGCCATAACCTCGACATTTTAGCTAATACCTTATCGTTAATGGCGTTAACTGTATTGGGTTCTATTTTAATTGGCGTGCCACTGGCGTTTATTAGCGCTTATGTACATTTGCCATTTAAAAAATTATGGCTGGTTATATTTGCAGCTCCCTTAGCTATACCTAGTTATATAGGGGCGTTTACACTTTATGCAGCTTTTGGCCCTGGGGGGGAAATAAATAACCTGCTTGGCATTCCAACGCCCTCAATGGACGGCCTTAGCGGCGCAGCCATAGTAATGACCTTGTACACATTTCCGTTTGTAATGATGACCACCCGCTCGTCCTTACTCAGCCTTGATGCCAGTATGGTAAACGCTGCACGTACACTGGGTATGTCGATGACACAAAGTGTATTTAAAGTAATATTACCCCGCGTAGTTAATGGTATTGCCGCGGGATCTTTGCTTGTTGCACTTTATACTTTATCTGACTTTGGTACACCGGCAATGATGCGCTTAGATACCTTTACCCGAGTTATTTATGTGGAATACAACGCCTTTGCTTTGGGCCGTGCGGCTATGCTCTCGTTGCAATTAATGGTTATTGTTGGCTTTTTATTAATGATTGAATCACAAATAAAAACCGCCACTGAACGCCAAGGCAGACCACTTATTTTATTCCCTAAAAAGTGGCAGTTAAGCGCTATGTTTATAACGTTTGCGCCTATTTTGTTATTAGCAATTGGCTTGCCTTTGGCTATATTTTCGTTGTGGCTGGCACGGGATGGTTTTAGCGGCTTTGATTTTAGTATTGCTTGGAACTCAACATATGCCTCAGCAATTGCTGCTGTAGTAGCTGTAATTGTGGCCATTCCGGTTGCTCATGCGGCTCTTAGCGGTAAAGCAGGTAAAGTAATGGAGCGCGTAACTTACTTTGGCTTTGGTATTCCGGGCATCGTAATGGGCACAGCGCTTGTTTATGGCGGCTTGCAACTGCCCTTTTTGTATCAAACATTAGGGTTGCTTATTATTGCTTATACGCTGCGCTTTTTACCCCTTGCTGTAGGCTCAGTACGTACCAGCACCGAACACTTAGATCCAAGCTTGGTAAAATCGGCCCGGGTACTTGGTGCCAGCCCACGCGAAGCATTTATGCGTATAACACTGCCCTTAACTATGCGCGGTATTATTGCCGGTGCAGCATTAGTGTTTTTAGAGTCGATGCGTGAACTAGAGGCCACCTTATTACTTGGCCCTACGGGGTTTGAAACCCTCTCTACTTATTTGTGGCGTGTATACGAAGCCGGCTATTTTGGCCGCGCTGCTATTCCGGGGTTATTATTAGTGGTGATTTCTGCGTGCGCGTTAGCTATTATGCTCACTGGCGAAAAACGCAACCAGCTCGAACATTAAGGATTTAATAACAAATGCTATCTGTAAGTCAGTTGTCTATAGATTATGGCAGTAACCGTGTAGTAAGCGATTTAAACCTATCATTAGGTAATAACGAAATTCTTATGCTTGTAGGCCCTACTGGCTGCGGTAAAAGTACTATTTTGCAGGCATTAGCCGGCCTTATACCTATAAGCGAAGGCGAAATAAACAGTGGTAAATGGCGGGCAACGCCTAAAATTACTGTGCCTGCGGAAAAACGCAGTGTAGGTATGGTGTTTCAAGATTTTGCTTTATTTCCGCATTTAACCGTGCAGCAAAATATTTTTTTTAGGTTAAAAGACACCAGCCCAGGCGAGCATTGGATAAAGTTACTTGGCCTTGATGAGTTTAGAAATAAAAAACCAGCAACGCTTTCAGGCGGACAAAAGCAACGCGTAGCACTTGCGCGCACCCTTGCCCACCAGCCCGACTTTGTATTATTAGATGAGCCGCTTTCTAACTTAGACGCCGCACTAAAAGACATGCTGCGCTGGGATATTCGCAACGCGCTTAAAGCGGCGGGCGTACCTGCAATTTGGGTAACGCACGACCAAGAAGAAGCATTGTCGGTAGGCGATCGTGTGGGTGTACTGCAAGGCGGTAAAATTCAGCAAATTGATACACCAGAGCGCTGTTTTAGTATGCCTAACAATCGATTTGTGGCACGCTTTTTAGGGGAAGCCAGCTTTATAAGCGGCCAATTTAGCCAAGGCCAAGCAACCACAAGTATTGGTAATGCCCCTGCCCACGGTGTTGATTGCGATAGTGGCGATGTAGATGTGCTGCTGCGCCCCGATGATGTATTACTAGTGCAAAGTAGTGTGGGTAATAATGGCGAAGTTATTTGGGTGCGCTTTGAAGGTGGCAGCCGCTTATGTGCTATAAAGCTTGCCTGCGGAACTGTAGTAACCAGCCGCGTTAGCCATGAAATAGTGGTAAACCCCGGCGATGCTGTACATGTATCTTTAAGTACCTCACACCCGTTAGCGGTTTATAAACAACTCGCGCAATAATAAAGTATACAACACTAAAAAGCCCATTAACATGGGCTTTTTTAATCTGTATAAATTACCATTCAAACATATAGGCCATTTTACTAATAGTTTTAAGTGGAATGTTATGGCTGTTACGCTTGGCATATAAATGCTGCATAGATTTGTCTTTTACTTCGCCCACAATCACTTCTTTTACTTGATAACCCAAAGCAACTGCCGCTTGTGCATAGGCAATAAATTCCCATTTTTTAATATTGGTGTTATCTACAATCACCAACGGGATATTTTGTGCTAAAGCGTTAATAAAGCGCGCTAAATTTAAATTATGGTATTGCGGCAATTTAAACTTATCAAATTGGTATTCACCTTGATCATTAATAAAATAATCATCGGTTGAACAAATAACATATTGGCTTTCGTCTGCACCGGCGAGTTCATCGGCAAGATTTTGCGCATAATAAGACTTACCGCTTCCTGGTAGTCCTCGTAAAATAAAAACTTGTTTCATAGCATCCATTTTTTAGTATGTAATGGTAAAACGATTAATATAAAAATATCTGAATGTTCATAATGCCACAAAATGGGTAAACATAAGAGCAACAAATAACAATACTCACATTTAGGCCTTAAAACTGTATAAAAATAAAGCGCATTTATAAAAATTTTTAAAGAGTTGCCCACAATAGTTTTTTTATCTTACTTTACTAGGTAAGATACAGGGTTCAAGTGCAGCGCCGTTTAAGAGCAATTTTGCCAGCGTGTGGTGCGTAGTTAAATTATATAGTTAGGCAACTTATATCATTGGAGTGAAGATGAGCCATTTAGCGATTTCAGAGCTATTAAAAGGCAAGGTATCGGTAGACAGCCAAGTTACAGTAAAAGGCTGGATCCGTACTCGCCGCGATTCAAAAGCAGGAATTTCATTTTTAGCCGTTCATGACGGTTCGTGTTTTGATCCTATTCAAGCGGTAGTTCCTAATTCACTTAATAATTATGATGAAGTCACTAGCCTAACAGCCGGTTGTTCTGTGTCGGTTACCGGTGTTTTAGTGCAATCTGCTGGCCAAGGTCAGTCTTATGAGATTCAAGCTAACTCGGTTACTGTATTAGGTTGGGTAGAAAACCCAGATTCGTACCCTATGGCTGCAAAGCGTCATAGTATTGAGTACTTACGTGAGCACGCTCACCTTCGCCCTCGTACTAACATGATTGGTGCCGTAACCCGTGTACGTAACTGTTTAGCTCAAGCTATTCATCGCTTTTACCATGAGCAAGGTTTTTTATGGATAAGCACCCCTATTATCACAGCAAGTGACTGTGAAGGCGCAGGTGAAATGTTCCGTGTATCAACGCTTGATATGCAAAACTTACCGCTTACCGATAAAGGCGAAGTAGATTACAGCGAAGATTTTTTTGGTAAAGAAGCATTTCTTACTGTATCTGGCCAGTTAAATGGTGAAACTTACGCGTCGGCAATGTCAAAAATTTATACGTTTGGCCCAACCTTCCGCGCAGAAAACTCAAATACTTCGCGCCACCTTGCCGAGTTTTGGATGGTAGAACCTGAATTAGCATTTGCTGATTTAGAAGATATTGCAAAACTAGCAGAGCAGATGTTGAAGTATGTGTTTAAAGCCGTACTAGAAGAGCGACGCGATGACATGGAATTTTTTGCACAACGTGTAGAAAAAACAGCCATTACTCGCCTTGAAGAATTTGTAGAAAAAGACTTTGCACAAGTTGATTACACCGAAGCGGTAGAAATATTAAAAGCCTGTGGTAAAAAGTTTGAGTACGCTGTTGAATGGGGCGTAGATTTACAGTCTGAACACGAGCGTTACTTAGCAGAAGAACACTTTAAAGCACCGGTTGTTATTAAAAACTACCCACGCGATATTAAAGCGTTTTACATGCGCCAAAACGAAGACGGTAAAACCGTTGCCGCAATGGACATAGTAGCGCCAGGTATTGGTGAGATCATTGGTGGCTCACAACGTGAAGAGCGCCTAGATATTCTCGATGCTCGTTTAGACGAAATGGGCTTAAACAAAGACGACTACAGCTGGTACCGCGATTTACGTAAATACGGTACTGTGCCGCACTCAGGCTTTGGCTTAGGTTTTGAGCGTTTAGTTGCTTATGTTACCGGTATGGGCAACGTACGTGACGTTATCGCCTTCCCTCGTACTAAAGGCAGCGCAACGTACTAATACGTTAACGCTTACTGTGTACCATAGTAAAAACCAGCCGATGGCTGGTTTTTTTATGCCTAAGTAACCTGAGCTCCGGATAAAAAACGTATCTCAAGCAGCTATTTTCAGCGCTAACTGCGTTGAATTTTCTTGCAATAGGCCAGTCAGGTTAAGTGAATAAGTATCTTAGGTTTATTAAGTTTATTAGGTTTATTAGGCACAATCAAAAGCCGCAGCATCATAAAATGATATTGCGGCTTTTAATTTATCACTATAACTATAAATACAAATATAATTTTTAGTTATTAACTTATAGAGCTTGCTCTAGCTGTGGTAAAACATCAAACAGATCGGCAACTAAACCGTAGTCTGCAACCTGAAAAATAGGTGCGTCTGGGTCTTTATTAATTGCGACAATTACTTTTGAGTCTTTCATACCGGCTAGATGCTGAATTGCACCACTAATACCCACTGCAATGTACAAGTTTGGCGCTACAATTTTACCTGTTTGCCCTACTTGCATGTCATTTGGTACAAAGCCTGCATCAACTGCTGCGCGCGAAGCACCAATAGCAGCGCCTAACTTGTCGGCTATTCCGTGTAATAAACTAAAGTTTTCGCCATTTTGCATACCACGACCACCTGAGATAACCACAGTAGCTGCGGTTAATTCTGGGCGCTCTGATTTAGTTTGCTCATCGCTTACAAAGCTGCTTAGCGCAGAATCGGATACCGTATTAACTGCCGTTATTGGCGCGCTTGCTTGCTGTGTTTGTAAGTCGAAGCTACTAGCACGTACAGTGATAACTTTTTTGCTATCGAGTGACTTAACCGTGGCAATTGCGTTGCCCGCATAAATAGGACGCTTAAATGTTTCTGCGTCAACAACGTCAATAATTTCTGAAATTTGTGCAACATCAAGCAAGGCTGCAACGCGTGGCATAAAGTTTTTACCTGTAGTGGTAGCACTTACCACTATGTGGCTATAAGAATCAGCAAGCGATAGCACTAAATCTGCCATACTTTCAGCTAATTGGTGTGCATATACTGCGTTATCTGCTACCAGTACACTGGCTACGCCATTAATAAGCGCAACTTCTTCGCTTAGTACACCTAGGTTTTCGCCCGCAATAAGCACATCAATAGGAAAACCAAGTTTTGCTGCTGCGTTAATTGTTTTTGAGGTTTCTGGTTTTAATACACCGTTATCGTGTTCTGCTATTACAAGTGTTTTCATTTAGATTACCTTCGCCTCTGTTTTTAATTTTTCTACAAGTTGCGCCACGTCCTCAACTATAATACCGGCAGTACGTTTAGCTGGCTCTTCAACGCTAATTAATTGCACACGGGCCGTTAAATCAACACCCAAAGTATCGGCTGCAATAACCTCAAGCGGTTTACGTTTCGCTTTCATTATATTTGGCAGCGACGCATAACGTGGCTCATTTAAACGTAAATCGGTAGTTACAATAGCCGGTAAATTAAGCGCTACTGTTTGTAAGCCGCCGTCAACTTCACGGGTAACATTAACTTTTCCATCAACCACTTCAACTTTTGAAGCAAACGTACCTTGGCCACGTTTGGTTAATGCAGCTAGCATTTGGCCGGTTTGGTTATTGTCTGAATCAATTGATTGCTTACCTAAAATAACTAATTCTGGTGCTTCTTGTTCTACAATTTTTGCAAGTAATTTAGCAATGTGCAGCGACTCTAACTTTTCATCGGTTTCGATGTGAATGGCTTTGTCGGCGCCTAGGGCTAATGCCGTACGTAACTGTTCTTGCGAGGCTTTTGGGCCAATTGTTACGGCAATAACTTCGCTTGCTGTACCCGCTTCTTTTAAGCGAATCGCTTCTTCAATTGCAATTTCGCAAAATGGGTTCATCGCCATTTTTACGTTGGTTAAATCAACGTCTGTTTTGTCTGACTTAACTCGCGCTTTTACGTTGTAATCTATAACTCTTTTTATTGGTACGAGAACTTTCATATGGACTCCATCGTTATTTAAACCTACAAGCTGACGTGCACGTCAACCTATTTATTTTATGAAATCAGACTACTGTCTATTGACGTAAACATCAACCTAAAATAACCTTTAAACATTCACAACCCATAACTTTTTATTAGCATCTATCAAATGGGTTATGTATTTCATTAACGTGTAGTTAAATATAGGGTACGTTAACCATTCGAATAAGAGGTATTTATGATCACCCGGGAAACCATGGAATTTGATGTAGTTGTTGTAGGTGCAGGCCCAGCGGGTCTTGCATGTGCAATAAAACTGGCACAACAAGCGCAAAATAAACAACAAGAATGCATGATCTGTGTCGTTGAAAAAGGTTCAGAAGTGGGTGCTCATATACTCTCTGGTGCCGTGTTTGAAACCAAAGCGCTGGATGAATTACTGCCAAATTGGCAAGAGCTCAACGCCCCTGTAACCACCAAAGTAGCAAAGGATGAAATTTACTGGTTTAACAACGAACAAAAAGCCACCGCTATTCCGCACTTTGCCACACCAAAAACCTTTCATAATGATGGCAATTATATTGTCTCTATGGGGAATGTTTGTCGCTGGTTAGCTGAGCAAGCAGAAGCACTGGGAGTCGAGATTTTTCCTGGGTTTAGTGCGCATTCGCTTATTATTGAAGACGACACAGTAAAAGGCATTATTACTGGCGATATGGGCCTTGATAAAGACGGCAACGAAAAAGATGGTTACATGCCTGGCATGGAGCTACGCGCTAAATACACCGTATTTGCCGAAGGTTGTCGTGGTCATTTGGGCAAACAACTCATTAATGAATTTGCCCTCGATGATGAGTCATCACCGCAGCACTATGGCTTAGGCTTAAAAGAAATTTGGCAAATTGATGAAAGTAAGCATCAATTAGGCACAGTAGTGCACGGTACAGGCTGGCCATTACAAGGCGATACTAACGGCGGCGCATTTATGTACCACTGTGAAAACAACCAAGTTGTGGTAGGACTGATTGTTGATCTCAACTACTCAAACCCGCATTTAAGCCCGTTTGATGAGTTTCAGCGCATGAAACACCATCCTGTGTTTAAAAATGTATTAGCAGGCGGCGAACGTGTTGCTTATGGTGCTCGTGCTATTGCTAAAGGCGGTTTGCACTCATTACCAAAAATGCATTTTCCTGGTGGGTTATTGGTAGGCTGCGATGCAGGTACGCTTAACTTTGCAAAAATTAAAGGTAATCATACTGCAATGAAGTCGGGTATGGTGGCAGCTGAAGTTATTTTTAAAGCATTAGAAAATGAGCAAGCAAATACCAACTTAAGCGAGTTTAAAGACGCGTTTGAGCAATCTTGGGCTTATAAAGAATTGCAGCAATCACGTAACTTTGGCCCTGTTATGCACAAGTTAGGTAAGTTTGTTGGTGGCGCATATAACACCCTAGATCAAAATATTTTTAATGGTTGCTTGCCATTTACCTTTAAAGACAACACCCCAGATCACGATACTTTAGTTGATGCGGCGGATGCCGATAAAATAGTGTATCCAAAACCCGATGGTAAACTCAGTTTTGATAAGTTGTCGTCGGTATTTTTATCAAATACTAACCACGAAGAGTCACAGCCGTGTCATTTGCAATTAAAAGATCCGAGTATTCCAATTGCAGTAAACTTAGTTAAATTTGATGAACCAGCGCAGCGCTATTGCCCTGCTGGGGTTTATGAAATTCAAGAAATTGCTGGCACTAAAGAGTTTGTGATTAACTCGCAAAACTGCGTGCATTGTAAAACCTGCGATATTAAAGATCCGAGCCAAAATATTACTTGGGTAACTCCGGAGGGGACTGGCGGGCCAAATTATCCTAATATGTAGTTATTATTGTTAATAAAAAGTAGGTTTTTACATATAAATTATAAACCTACACTAATTTGCAGGGGCTTGTGCCCCTGTTTTGCGCTATGCTTACCCTAGTTTTTATAAAAGAGAATTAGTTATGCCGTCGTCAAAAGTTGTTTTTCGTTTTTTAGCAGAGCCTACTGATGTAAATTTTGGTGGTAAAGTGCATGGTGGAGCCGTCATGAAGTGGATTGACCAAGCTGGCTATGCATGTGCTGCAGGCTGGAGTGGCCATTACTGTGTTACCGTATCTGTTGCTGGGGTTAAGTTTAGACGCCCTATTTTAGTAGGCCAAATTGTTGAAGTGGAAGCTAAAATAGCCCATACCGGTAAAACCAGTATGCAAATATTTATTCAAGTGCGTTGTGGCGACCCTAAAACACAAAATATGGTTGAAACCAACCACTGTGTAATTAGCTTTATTGCTATGGATGAAACCGGTTACCCAGTAGCTGTGCCTTCTTTTAAAGCGATTACCGAAGAAGATTTAAAATTAGAAAACTACGCTATAAAAATGAAAGAAATTGCAATAGAGACGGAAAACTTACTGCATAAGGTATAAGTAACTAAAGTGTGCCTGTAAAAACCTCACACTTTTTGTAAAACATGCAATTGAGCTTAGAAAGTAACAACTAATAAAAGTTCACTGCTGTACACGTATCATACAAATGGCCATAAAAACCAATACTAAAGTAGGTTTTTATGGCCGTTTTTTTATGTTTTTAATAATTGGCATGCTCACTGCACCTACCTTGATGACGTTTGATTTAATTACATCTTATTTTTTCAAGCATTTGATTTTTATTATTAAAGGAGCTAATTCATGATTAAAACACTTTCTCTTTCTACACTTGCTTTAGTAACACTGGGTTTTAATACTGCAGCTAAGGCTGATATTGCTGATTTCGATTCTCCACGTATCTACACGGGTGTTGGTTACGGTCAATATTCTTTTGAATTTGAAGACAGTGACAAAGACACTGACTTTGACGACGATGCACAAATGCTAAAAGGTTACGTTGGCGCACAATTTAACGAGTATTTAAGCTTAGAGCTTGCTTATCAAAACTTTGATGAAGTAAGTGATGTGGACAGCAAAGCTGAAATTGATGGCGTATCGCTTGCCGCACGCTTGGGCTACCCTATTACAGAGAGTTTTTCTGTGTATGCAAAAGGCGGTTGGCTTGAGTGGGATGCAGAATACACACAAGATTTACCAGTAGGTTCTGTTTCAGCTTCTACAGATGGTGGTGATGCGTTTTACGGTGCAGGTATTGAATATGCACTTACAACAAACGTTCAATTTCGTTTAGAGTATGAACGCTATAAACTTGATGACGATATTGACCCAGATATGGATGTAGCGTCTGTATCAGTGCAGTACATGTTTTAATTAAACCCTAAAACGTGTGTAAAAGGTAAGCTTAGGCTTACCTTTTTTGTTTTGAGTGGTTTAAACGCACATGCATATAAACCACTTAGTCTAATCAATACCTTTTAGACTAGGCTTCTATGAGTAATAAACTCACTTACAAGTAATGCCATAAACGCTAAATATGGGTAGAATAGCGCTCTATTTCATTTGCACCCGAGTACTATGAGCGATTATACCATTTCGGCTATTGGCCACATTCAATCTCCTTATAAACAAAAGTTTGCTATACCTAGGCAACCTCGTTTAGTGCCAGAAGCTAAAGCAAAGCTTATTTTTGCGCCTGACTTTAATCGTGAAGAATTTGTACGCGGGCTCGATGAGTTTAGCCATATTTGGCTGCTATTTCGTTTTCATGAAACAGCCGACAAAGGCTATTCAGCTATGGTGCGCCCGCCTCGTTTAGGTGGTAATGCGCGCAAAGGCGTGTTTGCCACGCGAGCCACTTTTAGGCCTAACGCCATTGGTATGAGCGCGGTAAAACTAGAAGGTATAGAGTATAAAAATGGCCAACTGAGCTTATTACTCGCCGGAATAGATTTACTCGATGGCACACCAATAATCGATATAAAGCCTTACTTACCCTATTCTGACTCTATGCCAGAGGCCAGTGCGGGGTTTGCCGACACCCGCCCAGAAACCCACATGAGCGTTGAATTTACACCTGAAGTACTAGATTTTATTGCGCAGCAAACGCAATATCCAGATTTACAGGCGTTTATAAGTAATGTGCTAAAGCAAGATCCTCGCCCTGCTTATAAAAAGCAAAAAGACGGACAGCAAAGCTACGGTATGACTTTGTATAACTATAATATTTGCTGGCAAGTTAATGAGTCGCATAATTTAGTTACTAGTATAGAAAATACCTAAATAATTTATCACTTAGCGCTTTAGTGTAAATGCAACCGCTGGTAGACTGAAGCCCTTACAATATGTACATAATTACTCTAATTTCGGAAACAACATGCGTACCAGTCAATATATACTCGCCACACTTAAAGAAACGCCTTCGGATGCTGAAATTGTATCGCATCAATTAATGCTTAGAGCCGGTATGATCCGTCGTGTCGCTTCGGGTTTATACACTTGGTTACCCACTGGGTTACGGGTACTTAGAAAAGTAGAAAATATCGTACGTGAAGAAATGAATAAAGCCAATGCGATTGAAATGCTGATGCCAGTAATTCAACCAGCAGATTTATGGGAAGAATCAGGTCGTTGGGATGAGTTTGGTCCTGAACTTATGCGTTTTACCGATCGTCATAATCGTACCTTTGCGCTTGGCCCAACTCACGAAGAAGTGATCACTGATTTTGTTCGTAAAGAAATTAGCAGCTATAAACAGCTACCAATTTCTTTATACCAAATACAAACTAAAGTGCGCGACGAACGTCGTCCGCGTTTTGGTGTAATGCGCGCCCGCGAATTTACAATGAAAGATGCCTATTCATTTCACTTAAGTGATGAGTGTTTAGATGCAACGTATCAAGTAATGCACAAAGCGTATTGTAATATTTTTGAGCGTTTAAACTTAGACTACCGCCCTGTTATTGCCGACACGGGTTCTATTGGTGGTAGCGTATCGCATGAGTTTCATGTACTTGCAGAATCTGGTGAAGACGCTATTGCATTTAGTGATGGCAGCGACTACGCAGCAAATATTGAAAAAGCAGAAGCACTTGCACCAAGCGAGCCACGTCCAGCTGCAACAAAAGAGCTTAAAGCGTTTCCAACGCCTGACGCTAAAACAATTAACGAGCTTAAAAAGCACTACGGTGTTAAACCACATCGCGGTGTTAAAACATTAATCGTTTACGCTACGCCTGATGAAAACGGGGTACGTGGTTTAGTTGCGCTAGTTTTACGCGGCGATCACGACCTTAACGAACTAAAAGCTGAAAAACACCCGTTAGTAGATTCTCCGCTTGAAATGGCAACAGAGGCAGACATTGTTGCTGCTATTGGTGCAAAACCTGGCTCATTAGGCCCGGTTGGCCTGTCTATGCCAATTATTGTTGATAGAAGCGCTAACATACTAGCTGACTTTGTTGCCGGCGCTAATAAAGACGACGAGCATTACAGCGGCATTAACTGGGATCGTGATGTAACTGATTATGAAGTTGCTGATATACGTAATATTGTAGAAGGCGATGCAAGCCCATGTGGCCAAGGCACTTTACAAATTAAACGTGGTATTGAAGTTGGCCATATTTTCCAACTTGGCACTAAATACTCACAAGCAATGAAGGCTGGCGTATTAAACGAATCAGGTAAAAACCAAATAATGACTATGGGTTGTTATGGTATTGGTGTGTCGCGTATTGTTGCTGCAGCAATCGAGCAAAACAACGACCAATACGGTATTATTTGGCCACAACCAATTGCACCGTTTGATTTAGCTATTGTGCCTATGAATATGCATAAGTCGCATCGCATTCCAGATATTGCTAACAACCTTTACCAAGGCTTAAAAGATGCTGGCCTTGATGTGTTATTTGATGACCGTAAAGAGCGCCCTGGCGTTATGTTTAACGACATGGAATTAATTGGCGTACCATTTACATTAGTTATTGGCGAGCGCAACCTTGATGAAAACAAAGTTGAACTTAAAAACCGCCGCACTGGTGAAAAGCTAATGATTGATATTGATACAGCAATCGATGCAATTAAAGCAGCTGTTAAAGGTTAAGCATAAAATACACTTAACTATAAATAAAAAAACCGCTTTAAAGCGGTTTTTTTATATTAAAATATAATTACTTCAGCTAAAAAAAGGTGACTTATTAAAAGCCGCCTATTTCGCTTTAGTGTTAACTCAACCACGTAATAAGCTTGTCTTTTAACGTTTGCGGCTTAATTGGTTTAGTAATGTAGTCGTTCATACCGGCCGTTAAACAACGCTCTCTGTCGCCTTCCATTGCACTTGCTGTCATCGCAATGATAGGCACATGAATATATTCTATTCCGGCTTTGGCGTTTCTAATTTCGCTGGTGGTATCGTAGCCGTTTAAATTAGGCATTTGGCAATCCATTAAAATAACGTTAAAAGGTTGCTGTTTATTACTCTTTAACGCCTCTAAAGCTTCAAGACCGTCAGATGCACAGGTGATTTTAACTTTAGTGTGCTTTAAAATCGCTTTAGCCACTTCTATGTTGATCATATTATCGTCAACTAAAAGTACATGATAAGCTGATAAGTCTGCATCTACAGGCTCTTCAATTAAGCTCTTTGGTGGGGTAATAACAAACTCACTACTGGCACCGAATAAACTCGCTAATTTGTAACTAAACTCATCTTGGGTAAGCGGTTTATTTAAAATATGTAGATGATCCGGAAATACTTTTTTCGATTGTTTGTTCATCACCATATCACGCAAAATTAGTACATATTTTTTATCGTACTGTTTGCAAAAGCTAATCAGGGCATTAACTTGTGGATGGTCGTCGTCAATAATTAATAAGTCCGCTTCAAACTCATCATGCTCACTAAAGTAATCTAACCTAACAATATTACTTTTATCTACTTTGCATGTTTGCAGTAATAAATCACACACATTGTTATACACATTATCGCGAGCAATTAATGCAGCAACATCAATACTGGTAGCAAGCTCAATACCGGTATTTAGCTTTTTCTGGGGTGCTACATGCAGCTCAACGGTTGCAGTAAAGGTGCTCCCTACCCCTTTTTCGCTTGTTAGCGATATATTACCACCCATTAATTGCGCTAGCTTTTTACAAATTGATAAACCCAAGCCGGTACCGCCAAAATGGCGTGTGGTACTTGAATCTTCTTGGGTAAACACTTCAAATAGTTTATCTATATTTTCAGCTGCTATGCCAATTCCAGTGTCTTTAACCGCAAAACTCATCTGTAATTTAGTATCGGTAATGTATTTAGAGCCTATGGTTAAGCTAACTTCACCTTTGTGAGTAAACTTAAAAGCATTATTAACCAAATTAATTAAAATTTGCTTAAGGCGATGGCTGTCACCTACTACCATACGATCAACAATATTGTGGGTGTGTAAAAATACTTCAAGTCCTTTGCGTTGCCCTTGTAGCGCTAATGAGTTAATCATATCGCTGCACACAGTAACAACATCAAAGCTGTGATTATCAATATCGAGCTTACCCGCTTCTATTTTTGAAAAATCTAAAATATCATTAATTAAATTCATTAAAGAATTAGCACTGCTATTTGCAAGTTTTAAATAATGATGCTGTTGCTCTGATAAGCCATCTTCTTTAAGCATTTCTAGCATGCCTAATACCCCGTTCATAGGGGTGCGTATTTCGTGAGAAATATTAGCTACAAAGTCACTTTTAGCTTGGCTTGCTGCTAATGCTTCATCTATTGCGCGTTCAAGCTCTCGGGTTCTTTGCGAAACTTTAAGCTCTAAAGTGGTATTAACTCCCTCAAGTTCAGCCTGAATATTTTTAAGCGAACTTATGTCTCTTAAAATAGCCGCAACTTGATAACGCTCATTAAACACATCATAAATACTGCTGAGGGTTATTGAGTAGTAGTATTTATTGCCCGAACTGTCGGTGTGCATGGCTTCAAAGGGCATTTTAGAGCCATTTTTAATGGTTTCTCTTATGCATTGCTCATCTTCTTTATTTAAAGTAAATAAAGAAATAAAATTTACGTTATCACTCTCTAGTATATCGCCAAACACTTGCTTAGCTGTGTTATTAAATTGCACCACTTTACCCGACTCTGAAATGCTAAAAATAGCATCTAAGGAGTTTTCTATTACTCTGTTATTTTGCTCTTTTAACGAGTGAATAAGTAACTTTCGGTTTATAAAGCGCTGATACAGCATGGTCATAACTAAAAACACACCAAAAAATACAGCTAATGTAGTAATAAAGCTTTGGCGTCTCTCGCTCACTTTTGCTAATAATGTTTGCGTATCTACACTCACAGCAAGCTCGAGTGGCAGCATGGCAATATCATTACCAAAATAAATACGCTTTTGCAGTGTGTATTGTTGTGGGTAGTTATTTAACGGCAGCGTTTTGTCTGCAGCCATATTTTGCGCGCCAACAGACTCTTGCTCCCAGGTTCTGCTTTTATTAAACTCAAACCCAAAGCGCAGCTCTGGGTTTGGATGATATAAAAACTCACCTTGGTTATTCATTAAATAAATTGCAGTGCCTTGCGGAGACTCAAAAGTGAGGCTTTTAAATAATTGTTCTGCATAATAATTCGTAACTAAAACCGCAGAAACCTGTTTGTTTTTGTCAAATACAGGTTTTGCTACCCGAAAGGTACTGATATAAGGCTGCTGAATCTTACCATTTTCACGGTTGTAATTTATTGGTGAAATATAAACAGTGTGCTCATCAAGCATACTGGTTTTAATAACGTAATCTCGTTGGCCTTTTTGTTGTAATTGCTCGCCTTCGAGTATGGTAATTTTGCCTTGCTCGGTCCGATCAACCCTTACGACTTCTTGCCCGCCTTCTGCTAGCATTATATAACGCGCTTGTAATATGCTTTCGTCGGTGCGCATAAAGCCAGAAAATATACTCGCTAAGCGATTTTTCCAAATGGCCATAGGCGTTGCAGATGCTGGATCTGACAATTGATTTTCACTAGCGCGTGATATTGCTTTTATAGGTGGGGTTGCATCTAAAAATCGAATGGCGTTAACGCTGTCGGTAAAGTGTTTTTTTAACGATAATGTTTTAGTTTCGAGTTCGCGTTTTAGCTCTATTTGCGCCGTGTGATAAATTTCACTTCTTACTTTTTGCTCAAATATATACATTGAAGGCAACGCAATGATCATAAAAATCATTACGGCAAAAAGTATTAGCTTATTACTTTTTGCAACTCTAGATAAAAAATTTCGTTTTAACATTTACTATTACCTACACTATAGTACTTACATAAGTAGTCTAGATTGAGAAACAATAAACCTCAAAATTAATTACTTACCTCTTTTATTTGCAATAAAGAGTGCCAAATTATGAAGTGTATTCTACCACTACCATTGCTCTTAATGAAATAAACTAAACGCTATTTATATTTGTTTATAAATGAAAAAGGCAGCGAGTGCTGCCTTCAAAACTTAAAGCTTTGTCTATTAACTATCTAAATAACACATCTTCGCGGTTAAACCATTTAACGCAAAAAGCTAATAAAATACCGGCAATAATAGCTGTAGCTAAAAATATTAGCCCTATTAGCGTGTAATCTACTGTGCCTTTAACTATTTCTTTTATTGCTAACGCTACATTAGTGACAGGAATAAACGCTGTTTTAACAGTGAGTTCCACATTTGGCATTAAGGCAATTATTACCGGAAAAATAACGCCCAGAGATAACGGTGTCATGTAGTTTTGCGCTTCTTTAAAGGTACGTGCGTAAATTGAAATAGCTAACGCTAGCGCAGAAAATATAGCCGCCAGTGGTAACAGTAATACAAAAATCATTAATAAATCAGAAACGGCTAAGCTACTAAATGCAACTTTAATAAATTCAAGATCCGCAAAAGTAATCGCCAAGGCTATCCACACTCCCATACTCAGCACAGTAATGGTTGTAGAGGCAATCGAAGTAGTTAAAAGGGTAATAAATTTACCTAAAACAAGTTGCGTACGGGTGATAGGTGTTAACAATAATGTCTCTAGGGTGCCACGTTCTTTTTCGCCTGCCCCTAAGTCAATGGCAGGATAAGTTGCTCCCATTAATACTAAAGGCACTAATAAATACGGTAAAAACCCACCTATTTTTTCACCTAAGTTTTCACGTTTATCGGCGGTATCTACTTTTACAACTTCAATTGGTTCAAGTATTGCTTTTTGCGTTGCTTCGTCAATGCCAAAACTAAGCAGCTTTTGTACTTGTAACGCATCGCTGTATTCTTGCGCTAGCTCTTTCACCCGCTGAAACAAAAAGTTAATAGACTTAGCGTCGTTAAACACTACCTGCCATTTGCTTTGCTGTGCATTATTTAACGTTTGCTGTGCATTGCTTGGTAAATAAATGCCCATATCAATATCGCCAGCAATCACTGCGGCTTTAAGCTGTGCAACACTATTAAAGGTTTTAGTGCCTTTATACTGCTCAAAACTTTTATGGTAAAACACTTTGTCGGTAAACTCTGGCGCATAGTCGCCGTTTACAATAGCGTAGGTATTTACTTTTTGCTCTGCATCCATAGCTGCTTGTGCGCTAATAAAGGCAACAACGGCAAAAATAAGTGGGAACACTGCAACTGGCACAGCCACTACAAATATGAGCGTTTTTTTATCGCGTAGTAACTCTCTTAATTCCTTTTTAAATACTTCAAACATCACGTTTCTCCGTTAATATGTTCATAAACGCTTGGTTAAGTTCTTCACTGTTACCTGTTTGTTTAAACTCTTCTACAGTGCCATCAAAACAGCTTACGCCTTCGTTAATCACTGCTACGCGGTCGCACAGTAAAGCAACTTCATCTAGGTGGTGCGTTGAAAAAACAACCGGTGTGCCTTGCGCTTTTAAACCTTTTATAAAGTTAATTACCGTTTGTGTGGTCATAATATCTAACCCGGTCGTTGGCTCATCTAAAACCACTACAGCAGGATAATGCACTACTGCGCGGGCAATATTGGCTTTTTGTTTCATTCCGGTTGAGAGGTTTTCTGCACGCTTATCTATAAATTTATGCATATCGAGCAAGGTAAATAGCTCTTCGCAGCGTGTTGCAATATCTTTTTTGCTCATGCCATGGAGTTTTGCAAAATATTCGATGTTTTCTTTTACAGTTAAACGCCCGTATAAGCCGGTTGAACCCGATAAAAACCCAATTGATTTACGCCCCAGCAATGGCTTTTTTATTATGTCGTTACCGGCAATGGTAATACTGCCTGCATCGGGTTTTAAGGCAGTCGAGATCATTCTTAACGTGGTGGTTTTACCTGCGCCATTTGGTCCTAGCAGTCCAAGTACTTCGCCTTTTGCACAACGAAAGCTAACATCTCTAACTGAATGAAAATAATCTTTATCTTCGCGCGGGTCTATTTCGTCTACTTTGTTTTTTTTATGATCTTTAGTTAGCTTAAATTTCTTTTTAAGGCCAATAACTTCTATCATGTTCGTATCCTTCGTTTTTCTCTAAAGTAATCCGTATTATTATAAAATGTGTCGTCGGTGTTGTCCTCATGCCACCCCGGAACACCTAGTAGTGGTAAAGGTGAAAGGAGTTTATTGTCGGCTAAACACTGATCGGTTTTTATCATCTCATAAAGTCTTTGATCTAGGTACTGGTATTGGGTAACTAAATCTTTACAAAATATTTCATCGGGTACAGTTACAAACAACGCTTTACCCGTTAAACCAATATAGGGTTTAGTTAGCATTTCGTAATTTGCATGGCCAAACATAAATGGTTTGATGGTTTTTCCCCACTGCGCTCTATGCTCAACAAACGCTGTTTTCCATTGATGATCGCGCAACCACTGTTGCCATTGGGTATTGCTAATAGCCAGTACAACACCGCATTCGTCAAATAAGGTTAGGGCATTGCGATGTTTGGTACGCTGCTTTGTGCCATGTACTGCAATATCTGCTACGTGGCGTTGATTAATGAGCGCTTTGGTTTTAGGAAATAAACACCAAATAAAGCCACCAAATAAGTCGTGCCAATTTTCAGTACGCGTAGGCACCTGCCCTGTTTCAAAAATAACTTGCTCGTAATAACGCTCAGCAAAATCTATTTTTGCATCATCGACAAAGCTAATAGCCAAGTTATTGGCATTAATTGCGTTTAAGTGTGGGCTAAACCAGCTAGGCAGAGGCCAATTTTTTTGCTCATGTATATTAAACAACGTGCGCAAATGCTCAAAAGCGCCGCTTTGTAAGCAGCTTGGCTGAAATTCTTCTGGGGGAGTAAAACGCTTCATTATTATTTGTACTTACTAGTTTATACCTTAAATTTTGTAACAGTTTACCGCAAAAACTGGTTCTAATTAATAGAACTTCATATACTGGGTTATCTTAAAACAAAAATAGAGCCAATATGAAACGTTATTTCTCTCTTACCCTTATCACTGCTGCCGTATTAGCGGGCTGCGCTACAACAAGTATTACCTCCGATGATGTAACTAAGGGCTACAACAGTATTCAAGCTGATGAAATTGCTAAGCATGTAAAAGTGTTAGCATCGGATGAATTTGGTGGCCGTGCCCCTTCATCGCCAGGCGAAAAGCTAACGCTTGATTACCTAACAGCGCAATTTAAAGCCTTGGGTTTAAAGCCCGGTAATGGCAATAGCTTTTTACAAGAAGTTCCGCTGGTTTCGCTTGAAGCAGACTCAGACATGGTATTAAAAATTGGTGGTAAAAACTACCAATACAAAACAGACATGGTAATGGGCAGTAGTCGCATTAGCGAAAACCAAGCAATTGAAAACTCTGAGCTAGTATTTGTTGGTTACGGCGTTAATGCACCAGAGTATAACTGGAACGATTACGAAGGCTTAGATGTTAAAGGCAAAACGGTAGTAATGCTGGTAAACGATCCGGGCTTTGCAACTAAAAACCCTGATTTATTCACTGGCGATGCCATGACCTATTATGGCCGTTGGACTTATAAATACGAAGAAGCGAGTCGTCAAGGTGCAGCGGGCGCAATTATTATTCACGAAACAGCACCAGCTTCATACCCTTGGTCTGTAGTAGAAAACTCGTGGAGTGGTGAGCAGTTTGGTTTTCAAAAAGAAAACAACAATATGGACCGTGTAGCCGTTGAAGGCTGGGTAACAACAGACGTAGCCAAAGAGCTGTTTAATAAAGCAGGGCTTGATTTTGATACACTAAAAGCCAATGCTGCAAAAGGCGCTTACCACGTTGATATGGGCGATTTGACTGCCTCTATAAAGATAAAAAACACCATTAAAAAGTCTATCTCGTATAACTTTATTGCCACTTTACCGGGCAGTGAAAAACCAGATGAACATGTTATTTATTCTGCACATTGGGATCACTTAGGCACTGATAAAAACCGCAAAGGGGATCAAATTTTTAATGGCGCGCACGATAATGCTACCGGTACGGCTGGTTTAATTGAAGTGGCTGAAGCCTTTACTAAATTACCTAAGCACCCTAGCCGTTCAATGACCTTTTTAGCGGTAACCGCTGAAGAGCAAGGCTTATTAGGATCAAAATATTATGCAGCTAACCCTGTTATTGCTGCCAATAAAACCGTTGCTAACATTAATATGGACAGCTTAAATTTATTAGGCAAAGTAAAAGATATTAGCGTGGTAGGTATTGGTAAATCACAAATGGATGATTTATTAACAACGGTTGCGCTTGAGCAAGGCAGAACAATATCTGGCGATCCTAATCCTTCTTCGGGTGGTTACTATCGCTCTGATCACTTTGCTTTTGCAAACATGGGCATTCCAGCCATGTACGCAGGTGGTGGCACGCAAGCCTTTGACGAAGAAACTGCAAACTACCGTAAGCGTATGAGCTTAGTACTGCGCGGTTGTTATCATCAACCATGCGATCGCTACCGTGATGAATGGGATTTATCGGGCGCGGTGCAAGACCTACAATTATTTTATAAAGTAGGTTTTAATATTTCTGAGCAAGAGCAATGGCCAACGTGGAACACTAACTCTGAGTTCCAACGTAAGTAATTTAATCTTATCTAATCGAAAAACTCAAATAGAGTAATCGATATAATTGCGCTCAAATGATATTGATTATCATTTGAGCGCAATGTAAAGTGTAGCTTAGTTACTTACTAGGCCACACTTTATGCAATTACTCTCACATAGTGGATTTATAACAGCCAATTCAAAACGCTTTATGGGTCAAAACAAACGCTTATTATTACCACTCTTTATATTAGTGTGTTTAGCCCTACCTAATTTACGCGCTATTACTATTACTGCACTCAGTGACGCATTTTTTCAGGTCAGTGTTTTTGTAGCAGCTACCTTACTAATTTACTACTATGCCATAGCACGTTTACCACAATTAGAGCTTAGTTATTTAAGCGCTAAGTCGCCTATTTTAGAAGTTGCTTTTGCATCTATACTAGGTGCATTACCAGGCTGTGGTGGTGCAATTATTGTTGTTACCCAATTTACAAAAGGCCAAGCCAGTTTTGGCGCTATTGTCGCGGTTTTAGCTGCAACAATGGGTGATGCGGCATTTTTACTACTTGCTACTCGCCCTACCGAAGGAGTAATTATTATGGGTATTGGCTTGGTTGTAGGAACTTTAAGCGGGTTGATAGTAAATGCTATTCATAAAAAAGACTTTTTGCGACCACTCCCACAACAGCATAAACAACAGGTTATACAGCTACCAACAGCTATTATTAAAATATCTAAGCCGGTATGGATGGTTGCTATTGTTCCAAGCTTAATTATTGCTTTGTTAATTGCGTTTAATGTTGATTTTAACAAGTGGGATACTAATATACCTAACATTATTAGCTCTTTTGGCGCTGCAATGGCACTGTTTATTGTCAGTATTTGGGCGTATTCGTCTAAAGGAGAGAGCTATAAAGAAGTCACCGCAGAAGACGATGCATGTAAGCGTAATCCTCCCTCTAATATTACCAAGGTATTACAAGACACTCACTTTGTAACTGCGTGGGTCGTTGCGTCATTTATGTTATTTGAAATATTAGTAAATGTGGCAGGACTTGATTTAAAAGCATGGTTTTTACACTATGCGTATTTAGCACCACTTATAGCGGTATTAATCGGTTTTTTACCCGGTTGCGGGCCACAAATAATTGTTACCACTTTGTACATTCAAGGTATTATTCCATTTAGTGCTTTAACTGCAAATGCTATTTCTAACGATGGCGATGCGCTGTTTCCTGCCATAGCAATGGCACCAAAAGCCGCGCTCATAGCAACTTTTTATACTGCAATACCGGCTTTAGCCGTGGGTTATGGTTTATATTTTTGGTGAGTAAATAATACTTTTAAATACAGTAAACAAAAAACCAGCCGAAGCTGGTTTTTTTAATAACAATAAGCGCGTATGTTTAGCTCATCGCCATCATCATTACCGATGGGTTTTCTAAGTACGATTTCCAAAGGTTATTAAAACGAGCAATAGTGCCGCCATCAATCACGCGATGATCGCCAGACCAGCTCACCTGCATTATAGCTTTGCTTACCACTTGGCCGTTTTCATCAAAACGCGGTAAGTGCTGTAATTTACCCAAAGCAACAATAGCCACCTCTGGTTTATTAATAATAGGCGTCGCAATAGTGCCGCCAATTGCACCAATATTTGAAATACTAATAGTACCGCCTTTCAAATCATCTGGCGCAACACGACCTTCTCGCGCTGAGTCGGTTAAACGGGTTAAATCGTTTGCAACTTCTACAATACTTTTGCTCTGACACGATTTAATATTAGGCACTAATAAACCTATTTTTGAGTCAACTGCAATTCCAATATTATGATCGTTATAATAGGTAAGCTCGCTGCACTCATCATTTACTTTAGAGTTAAGTACTGGGTACTCTTTCATTGCAAGCGATAATGCTTTAACAAAAAACGGCATCATGGTTAGTTTAATACCTTGCGCTTTATACTGCTCTTTTAAACTAGAGCGAAGCGCAATTAGCTTAGTTAAGTCTACTTCATCACTAAAGGTAAAGTGTGGAATGGTCGAAACCGACGCCACCATTTGTTTAGCCATTGCCGCTTTTATGCCTTTAATTGGCTCTACACGTGTACCACCTGAGTGTGTAGCTGATGTTCTTTGCTCATTGCCACTGTGCAATGGTGAGGTATCGATAGTGTTAGGAACTTCGCCTTTTACAAACTCTTCTATGTCTTGTTTATAAATACGGCCATTTTTACCACTGCCCGGTACACAGGTTAAATCAACATCAAGCTCGCGTGCTTTACGACGAACCGCTGGCGATGCAACTGCTTTTTTATTCACAATTTTAGTTGTTTGCTCAGCTTTAATAGCCGCTGGTTTATCTGCTGCATTAGTTTGTGCTTTTACCACTGCTTGATTTATATCTGCATCGGCTTTAGCTGTGCGCCCTGCTACCGTCATTTGAAATAACGGGCTGTGCACTTTGGCTATTTCACCTTTTTGATAATACAGCTTATTTACAACACCAGTATATTTTGCCGGTATTTGTACCAAGGCTTTGTCTGTCATTACATCACAAACCGCTTGATCCTCAACTATTTCTTCACCTTCGGCAACTAACCAGTCAACAATTTCACACTCAACAATACCTTCGCCTATATCTGGCAAAATAAAATCTTCTAAGTGCTCGCTGCTATTATTACTGACAACCGTTTGAGTTGCTTTTTCAGGTGCTGCATCAGCTTCTTCGCTAACTGCTTCACCACTTACATTCATAGCAAATAATGGCCCATGAACCTTGGCAATTTCACCTTTTTGATAATAAAGCTTGGTAATAACCCCATCATGTACAGCGGGTATTTGCACTAATGCCTTGTCTGTCATTACATCACAAATAGGCTGATCTTCAGCCACAGTGTCACCTTCTGCTACAAGCCATTCAACAACTTCGCATTCAACTATGCCTTCACCAATATCGGGTAATATAAAATCTTTAGCCATGGTATCCCCTAAAAATCCATTGATTGTTTAATTGCGGCCAATACTTTTAATGCATCCGGTACATATTCTTTTTCAAGCGCTAACGGATACGGCGTATCTAAGCCACACACGCGCATAATTGGCGATTCTAAATGTAGGAAACATTCTTGACCAATGGTTGCCGCTATTTCTGCACCAAAGCCATTAGTAATTGGCGCTTCGTGGCTAACAATCAAGCGTCCAGTTTTAGTCACCGACTGTGCAATTGCCTCTACATCCCATGGTAAAATACTGCGTAAATCAATTACTTCACAGCTAATGCCTTGTTCACTTGCTTGTTTGGCGGCGTCTTCTATTATTTCCATTTGCGCGCCCCACGCAAGTAAGGTCACGTCTGTACCTTGCTGTACTACCTCGGCTTTTCCAAGCTCAATGGTGTAATCTTCTTCTGGCACTTCGCCGATTGATGCGCGGTATAAGCGTTTTGGTTCAAAAAACAATACCGGGTTGTCATCTTTGATTGCCGCGCGTAATAAGCCTTTTGCTTGGTACGGGTTACGTGGCACAATAACTTTTAAGCCTGGTGTATGTGCAAAGTAAGCCTCGGGTGATTGTGAATGATACAAGCCCCCTGCAATTCCGCCGCCGTAAGGTGTACGAATAGTTAAATTACCCACATTAAACTCATTACCACTGCGGTAGCGAAATTTAGCTGATTCATTGACTATTTGGTCAAAGGCTGGAAATATATAATCTGCAAACTGTATTTCTGCCAGCGCTGGAGCGCCAAAAGCGGCTAAACCATTCGCAAAACCTAAAATACCTTGCTCTGTAAGCGGGGTATTAAATACACGGTGTTTACCGTACTTTTCTTGTAAGCCTGAAGTTGCTCTAAATACACCACCAAAGTAACCCACATCTTCGCCAAAAATACAGGCTTGTGGATGCTCTGCCATAGTAATGTCAAGTGCAGAGTTAATTGCGTGTAGCATGTTCATTTTAGCCATTACTTAATTCTCCCTGCTGTAACTGGGTAGGCATCTGGATGCAGTTTTATATGCGCTTTTAGTTGCTCATATTGGCGTTGCAATGATGGAATTGGGGTATCGTAAACATCTGATATTAATTCTTCTAAAGCTGGCTTTGCCACTACTTCGGCACGTTTTAGCGCAGCTAAAATTTCTTCACGAATTGATTCTTTAGCTTTTACATCGTCGGCTTCGTTTAGCCAGTCTTGCTTAATTAGCCATTTTCTAAACTTGTCGATTGGGCATACTTGATGATTAGCTTCTTCATCTTTAGAGCGATAACCACTTGGATCGTCTGAGGTCGAATGCGCACCTAAGCGATAAGCAATTGATTCAATTAAAATTGGCTCGCCTGTGCTCACTGCAATTTCACGGGCTTTTTTAGTTGCCGCATACACTGCAAGGGCATCTGTGCCATCAACACGAATTGTTTTAATACCGTAACCAACGCCACGAGAAGCAATGCCGTCACCTTTAAACTGCTCATCTGCAGGGGTCGAAATAGCATAACCATTATTACGGGCAAAAAATATTACCGGCGCTTGATGCACTGCAGCCATATTTACACCGGCATGAAAGTCCCCTTCAGACGCTGCGCCTTCACCAAAATAACAAATAGTGATGTTATCTATAGTGCTGGCAAGCTCACCTGTTTTAGCATCTATATGTTTAATTTTTTGACCATAAGCGTAGCCAGTCGCTTGTGGAATTTGTGTTCCTAATGGCGATGATATGGTCATATAGTTTAATGCTTTAGAACCATAATGAATCGGCATTTGGCGGCCTTTGCCTAAATCCAGTTCATTAGAAAACATTTGGTTCATAAACTGATCAAGCGTAAAACCACGATAGTGAAGCGCCGCTTGTTCACGGTACTGAGCCATAATCATATCATTTTGATCAAGCGCAGCTGCAGAGGCTGTTACTGCAGCTTCTTCACCTAAACATTGCATATAAAAGCTAATGCGGCCTTGGCGCTGTGCACCTTGCATGCGCTCATCTAACAAACGTATAAAGCGCATGGTTTCGTATAATTTAATTGCGGTATGTTTTGAAATGTCGGGTGCGGTTGCACCTGGATGAATCTCGCCGTCCTCAGTTAAAATACTAAGGGTTGGAATAGTTAACGCATTGCCATCGATAAACTCAAGCTTATGGTTAATATTCAGCGATACGTTATTTGGATTACTCATAACCTACCTTCTTTTGTTGTCGATAAAACAGTGCCCATTAAATTATTATTGTGGGTTGATTGCTGCGAATAAACTTTGCAACATCTGCACTGTCTTTAATTAAAGCTGCCGACACTTTACGTTAACGTAAAGTGTTATTCAACAAATCTGTGACGAAACAAAACTAAATAGTGAGTATAAAAATGGCAAGTTAACTATACAGATATTTTACTATTTATTAATCATATAGTTAACTTATTACAACAAGTGGTCTGATCAGCTATTTTAAATAAAATTACTGTCTATCGCCATTGGCACAACGGTTAACAGCGCTCGCTGCCCGATAGCTACGTTTGCATTGGGGAAAATAATCGCCTCTCCTTGCACGTCGGCGTAGTAAGGTGTATCGCCATCAGTAGCTAACAACTCACCCTTGGCAAAACCTGTGAAGTTTTCGGCCTGATCTGAAAATGGAAAACTAAATTCATTCTGCGTTCTATTTATGGTGCGGTGCACAGTAAACAACTCGAATTCATCTGCATTAAATTCTGGATATTCAACCTTATCTTGGCTAATTAATGCAGTGAGTGTTTGTTTGGTTTTTGTAAAGCGGCTCATGTCATTCTCACCAAAGGGCTTAACTTGGCCAAGCTCGACCGTAAACGAATCGGCACCATGCACATATGATGAATAATAACTAAAGGTGGTTGCTGGGGATTTCATCATTAATACGGTATTTACCCCACAACTTAATAAAAACTGTAATTGCGACTTTTTCCACGGTTTACCATGTAAATAGGGATACACTGCAAACTTTTCGTTTTTAGAGCCACGAATTGCAGTATGTAAATCGTAATGGCAGCGGCTGCTACCTTGCTCGCCTCGGCTAAAAAAGTCACTTACGTACTGCTCTAATTTGGCTGCACGGGTACGTTCGTTATTCATTGGTACGCCGTCTACACTATGGTGGCCATTAAACAACCTGTTAAGGTTTTCTTCTACAAAACGCAAACCAATATTAATTGATTGCGGATTACCAAAAATAAATAAAGCGCGCTGCTTTAAGAGCAGCTCACCGGCGATTATTTGTTTAATTAATTCGTCGCATATTTCGATTGGTGCGGTTTCGTTTCCGTGCACTGCACTTGAGTACACTACGTCTTTGCTTGAAACAGTGGCCGGTTGAAACTCTATAACACCGGTATCATGAATAGTAACTACGGTGCCATTATTAAGGGTGAACTCCCCTGCGGCTAAGTGCCATTCGTTATTGCGGCTTAGCGTTAAAAAGTCGCCAGTTTGTTTTAATTCTTCGATGTAATCTGGAGTAGTGGCTGACATATGGATAAAAGCCCTTTGTAAAATTGAAATTATTATTATGCAATTAAAAACAAAAACGGCTGATTAAATCAGCCGTTTTTAAGTAATATAAGCGATATTAGCTAATAACTGAGTCTACTAGCTTTTTAGCTTCTTTTTCAAGTAGTGCTAAATGCGCTTCACCTTTAAACGACTCAAGGTAAATTTTGTATATATCTTCAGTACCCGATGGACGCGCTGCAAACCAACCACTTTCGGTAACTACTTTTAAACCACCAATTGGCGCATTATTACCTGGCGCATGGGTTAGCTTTTGTAAAATAGGTTCACCTGCGAGTGTATCGGCTTTAACGTCGTCGGCACTGAGGGCTTTTAAACGCGATTTTTGCGTGCTTGTAGCCGGTGCGTCTATACGTTTATAAAGCGGCGAGCCAAATTCTTGCTCTAACTCTTTATAAAGAGCAGACGGTGTTTTACCGGTAACAGCAAGTATTTCGGCCGCTAATAAGCCCATAATAAAGCCATCTTTGTCGGTACACCAAACACTGCCATCAAAACGTAAAAATGCGGCGCCAGCACTTTCTTCGCCGCCAAAGGCTAACTTACCTTTATTTAACCCTTCAACAAACCATTTAAAGCCAACCGGTACTTCTTTTACTTTACGGCCATTACGCTCAGTAACTTTGTCGATCATGGAGCTGGAAACTAACGTTTTGCCAATTTGCACATTTGCGTTCCAGTCTCGATTTTTAAGCAAATAATCAATCGCAACCGCTAAAAAGTGATTAGGGTTCATTAAACCATCTGGCGTTACTATGCCATGGCGGTCGTAATCTGGATCGTTACCAATGGCAATATCAAAATCATCTTTAAGCGCAATAAGGTTGGCCATTGAATAAGGTGATGAGCAATCCATACGAATTTTACCATCTTTATCAAGTGGCATAAATGCAAAACGAGGATCAACAACATCATTTACAACGCTAATGTCTAAATTATATTTTTTAGCGATAACCGGCCAAAAATTAATGCCTGAGCCGCCCAGCGGATCAACGCCAATTTTGATACCCGCTTCGCTAATCGCTTTTAAATTAACAATATTTTCTAGATCATTAATATACGGGGTCATTAAGTCTTGGTATTTAATAAACCCTGAGCGCGAGGCTTTAGCAAACGGAAATAATTCCACTTCAACTAAGTCCTCTAGTAATAACTGATTAGCTCTGTCTTCTATCCATTTAGTCACGTCGGTATCGGCAGGCCCGCCATCGGGTGGGTTGTATTTAAACCCGCCATCCTCTGGTGGGTTATGCGAAGGCGTAACTACAATACCGTCGGCTAATTCATTTGGGTGCAGCTTGTTGTAACTTACAATAGCGTGGCTAATTACAGGTGTTGGAGTAAAGTCACCATCGTCTTGGGTGATCACTTGCACTTCGTTGGCTACTAATACTTCTATTGCCGAATTAAAGGCCGCTTCACTTAAAGCGTGGGTGTCTTTTCCTAAAAATAACGGGCCAAAAATATCGTTTTGTTTTCTGTAGTCACAAATAGCTTGAGTAATAGAGAGTATGTGCGATTCGTTAAATTTAACATCGTAGGAGCAACCACGATGCCCTGATGTACCAAATGCAACACAATGCTCTGGATTCTGCTCAAGGTCTGGCTCATTTAAATAATACGCAGATACTAATTTAGGTACATTTATTAATACCGATTGTGGAGCTGGTTTGCCCGCACCTGGATGAATAGCCATAGTATTTCCTTACAGGTAGTCGCGAATTTTTTCAGCTTGTTCTGTGCTATAACCTAAACACAAAGCAACTTCATGAAGCATCATTTTTTTACGTGTAGTGTTAGAGTTTGTCATTACCCAGTACTCACTGTCGGTGATGTTTTTAGGGTTCATACTGCTACCACTATTAACTAAGTCTTCTTTGCTAGTAGCAAAGTAAACGCGATCACGGCCTTTGATATCTAATACGGCGCGAAAGTCAGTTTTATGGGTACGGTAAAATGCACTTAAAATAAATAAAAACCGACCCACAACGCCTTTCTGCATTGCCAACTCTTCTTTATTTAATACATTAAATACATTCGCATTTTTTTGCTGCACAGACTTCTCAGCTACTGCACTTGGCTTAGCAGCAAGCGCAGGTGTTTGCTCTGCTACAGGGGTAATTTTAGGCAAGGTAGTTGTTGTTTGATTATTTTGATTAAGCTCTACGTTTGCGGTCTGAATTTTTTCGCCGCTCAGATTTAATAAACGACGTAAAATAGTGGATGCGCTCTCACCAATACTTTGCGTATTGCTGGCAATATACTGATATAACTCGTCGTCTATGTCGATTTGTTTCATGTTCTTCCTGTCATTACGGCCACATTTTTCTTTCCGTGTGATTATACCCAAACCAGTTAGAAATGCGAGTTACAACAAACCCCGCTGTAAACATATATTTTAAATTACTTATGTGCGCTATTTAAATTACTATTTAGCACGATTAAATAGCTAAATATTGTTGATAAAACAGGCTACAGCCCAATATTATATTTTGTGACTGTATTTTTTGCTTTTTAAGCAAATGCTCGTCACACTATGGCGAATTTTACACTGAGGCTAATATGCAGTTAAATTATAAGCAACAAGGGCAAGGCCCACATGTTATTTTAATTCATGGGCTTTTTGGATCATTAGAGAACTTAAACGTGATCGCAAAACCCCTTAGTGAATTTTATACCGTAACCAATGTCGATTTACGTAACCATGGCAAATCGCCCCATAGCGATACAATGACTTATGCGGCAATGGCCCAAGATATTATTGAATTATTAACGCATTTGAACATAGATAAAGCGCACATTATAGGCCACTCTATGGGCGGAAAAGTAGCAATGGAATTGGCATTAACCCATCCAGAGCACGTTAATAAATTAATTGTGCTTGATATAGCACCTGTTAGTTACCCTGCTCGCCACACTAAAATTATTCAAGCGCTTAAAGCGGTTGCAAACGAATCTATTACAGATAGAAAGCATGCCGATGCAATTATGCAGCCTTTTATAGACGAGATGGGTGTGCGTCAGTTTTTATTAAAAAGTTTAGCTAAAAACGATGAAGGCAATTTTGCATGGCGGTTTAATTTATTGAGTCTTGATAAAAATTATTCGATAATTACCGACAATGTTAATGAAAACAATTCTTGTTTGTGCGACACTCTATTTATTAAAGGTAATGATTCTGACTATATATTAGCTGAGCATAGAGCGGCTATTAATGCGCGCTTTAGTAATGCCAGTGCCAAAATAATTCACGGTGCTGGCCACTGGTTGCATGCGCAAAAGCCATTAGCAGTGAATAAAGCAATAAATGACTTTTTAACTGCGATTTAAACTCATTTTAATCGCCTGTTTTTGATTTTGCGTACTAAAAAGTCGTATATTTATATGCTATAGTATGCGCCGTTTAATTTAAAGGTTACACGTTGATGGTCAGTCAGTTAATTAACGAATTTGATACCTTAGGGTTGTATTTTGGCTTAGCCGGTATTTTTATATTTATCGGTATGGCAATTAAAGACGTACTAAAAAGCGGCAATGTACCCAAGTTTGGTCGTTACATTGTTTGGGCTGTACTCTTTTTAGGGTGTTCTGGCTTTATTGCTAAAGGACTTATTCAAGTATTTTGGCAAGGCGCAGGTGTAGGTTAAGCATGGCCAAGTCAGAAACAGATAGAACAACGCTCGATTTATTTGAATACGAAAAACGCCCAGGCAGACCTAAAACCAATCCCCTTCCACGGGATATGCAGTTAAAGGTTAATAAACGTAATCAAATAAAAAGAGATAAAGCACGTGGTTTAAAGCGTGTTGAATTTAAAGTTTCTTCACAGTTATATCAGGCACTTAGTGATATGGCAGATGCACAAAATATTAGCCGCAGTGTGTTGATTGAAACAATTTTACAAGAAAGATTGGCTATTGATAGATAAAAGGTTTAATCCATGGCAAGTGTAGGCATTTTTTTCGGAAGTGACACAGGTAATACAGAACACGTAGCAAAAATGATCCAAAAAGAATTGGGTAAAAAGCTCGTAGCTGTACATGATATTGCAAAAAGCTCTAAAGAAGAGATTGCGGAATTTGATTTAATCTTATTTGGTATTCCTACTTGGTATTATGGCGAAGCGCAATGTGATTGGGATGATTTTTTTCCTGAGCTTGAAGAAGTAGACTTTGAAGGTAAGCTGGTTGCTATTTTTGGTTGTGGTGACCAAGAAGACTACGCAGAGTACTTTTTAGATGCAATGGGCATGATTAACGATATAGTTACTGAACGTGGTGCTATTGTGGTTGGTCATTGGCCAAGTGAAAGTTATAACTTTGAAGCATCTAAAGGTATTGCTGATGACAAACATTTTGTTGGTTTAGGTATCGATGAAGACCGTCAACCAGAACTCACTGAGCAGCGTGTTAAAGCCTGGTCTGCCCAAGTTTATGAAGAAATGTGTTTAAGCGAACTTGCTGATTAACTTTATTTTTTCTTGGTTTTTGCTTAAATTAGTAGCAATATATTAGTAAATGCGTTTTTATCGGTATTTATTAGCTTTGACCTTTGCACTTAGTAGCTAGGCACGTTACCCTTACCGGTTGATGTGTCGTGTACATCTATTCGTGTACATCCTTGCAAGGTGTCTAGTATAACCAAACAAAATTGAGACAGATTTAATGACTGATCATAATTTGGAATTAAAAAAAGCCGGTTTAAAGGTTACTTTACCGCGAATTAAGATTTTAGAGATTTTACAATCACCTGATAACCAGCATATTAGTGCTGAGGATGTTTATAAAATTCTTCTAGATTTGGGTGAAGAAATCGGTCTTGCAACTGTATATCGCGTACTTAATCAATTTGATGACGCTGGTATTGTTACTCGCCATCACTTTGAAGGTGGTAAATCAGTATTTGAACTTGCAACCAGCACTCACCATGACCACTTAGTATGTCTAAAATGTGGTAAAGTGGTTGAGTTTGAAGATGATGTTATTGAACGTCGCCAACTTGAAGTTGCTGAAAGAAATGGTATTAAATTAACCAATCATTCTTTATATTTGTATGGTGAATGCGAAGACAAAGAAGCGTGCAAAAATTTTGCTAATAATATAAGTTAAGCTTGTATTATAAACAAAAAAAACCTGCTTAATGCAGGTTTTTTTGTCAGTAAAATTCCCAGTACTCATTACTAACACTTCCTAGGTAATAATGAGTACAGAGGCGTTAACCTTTACTGGGTTTTTGACCATGAGTCACGCAGACCCACTGTTTGATTAAATACTATGTTTTTCGCTTTTGAATCTCGCGAAAAATAGCCAGTACGTTCAAACTGAAAACCTTGCTCGGCTGCTGAATTAGCCAACGATGGCTCTAACTTAGCATTCGTTAAAATAACTAATGAGTCAGGGTTTAAGGTGCTTTCAAACTCATCGGCTGCTGCTGGGTTTGGTACGCTAAATAAACGGTCATACAAACGTACTTCTGCTGTAATCGCTTCACTTGCCGATACCCAATGAATAACCCCTTTAACTTTACGACCATCACTTGGGTTTTTACCTAGCGTTTCTGGATCATAAGTACAGTAAATAGTGGTAATTTCACCGTTTTCGTCTTTTTCAACACGCTGTGCTTTAATAACATAAGCGCCGCGTAAGCGTACTTCTTTATCAAGTACTAAACGTTTGAACTTGTTATTAGCTTCTTCTTTAAAGTCTTCACGTTCAATATAAATTTCACGTGTGAATGGCACATCACGGCGACCCATTTCTTCTTTATTTGGGTGATTAGCCACAGATAAGGTTTCAACTTTATCAGCATCATAGTTTTCAATAACGATTTTAACGGGATCAAGTACCGCCATTGCACGTGGTGCATTTTCGTTAAGATCTTCACGGATACAGGCTTCAAGCATGCCCATTTCAACCATGTTTTCTTGTTTGGTTACACCAATACGTAAGCAGAACTCACGAATGGAGGCTGGGGTATAACCACGACGACGTAAGCCTGCAATCGTAGGCATACGTGGATCATCCCACCCTTCTACATGATTATTCACTACTAAGTCGCTGAGCTTGCGCTTAGACATAATAGTGTACTCTAGGTTTAAGCGTGAAAACTCAATTTGCTGTGGATGACACTCTAAACTGATGTTATCAAGTACCCAGTCGTATAAACGACGGTTATCTTGAAACTCCAGTGTACACAATGAATGCGTAATGCCCTCTAGCGCATCAGAAATACAGTGAGTAAAGTCGTACATTGGGTAAATGCACCACTTATCTGCAGTTTGATGATGATGAGCAAAGCGTACACGATAAATAATAGGATCGCGAAGCACCATAAATGAGCTTGCCATATCAATTTTAGCGCGCAGTACACACTCGCCTTCTTTAAACTCGCCATTACGCATTTTTTCAAATAACGCGAGGTTCTCATCACTTGCTGTATCGCGGTATGGGCTGTTTTTACCCGGCTCTTTTAATGTGCCACGGTATTCACGGGCTTGATCTGCCGTTAAAAAGCACACATACGCTAAGCCTTTATTTATTAGCTCAACTGCATAATCGTATAATATATCGAAGTAATTAGACGAGTATTTAATTTCGCCATCCCAATTAAAGCCTAACCACTGCACGTCTTCTTTAATAGAATTAACGTAGTTAATATCTTCTTTTTCTGGGTTTGTATCGTCAAAGCGTAAGTTACATAAACCGTTATAGTCTTTTGCGATGCCAAAATTTAAACAAATTGATTTTGCATGGCCAATGTGTAAAAAACCATTTGGTTCGGGTGGAAAACGAGTATGCGTAGACGCATGCTTTCCACTTGCTAAATCTTGGTCAATGCGGGTTCTAATAAAATTACTTGGGCGATTCTCGATTTCCGCCATAGGAGTATGATCCTCAAAATAGTGCGTGATAACAAAACTAATGCATTATTACAAAAACATACACTAACATACAGCAATAGATTAAGGTTTATTTTAGATCTTGGTTAACTTTAATTCAGTAACGAGTCAGTTAATGAATAAACTTTGTTTTAGCGCAATAATAACGTCATCAAAGGCCATTATAGTAAGCAAATAACCTGACTTAAAGGAACCATGATGGCTATACAAAATCAACACCGTGTTTATATTCCAACCAATGCCCGTACCAATCACTACCTTTTAGCTGAAATAACCCCTACCACTGATTTTTATAAAAGCTTTAGTAATATTAACTGTTGTTATGAGCGTATAGCACGTGAGCTTTTTTCTTGCTGTGATGAGCTTGGCTTACACAATGTGCATTTATTAGCGAACGACAAACTACCTGTAGTACGCTTTAACGATGAGTCGTATCAGCTTGAAACGAATAAACAAATGTTGTTTTTTTATAACCCTCGCTACCACGAAGCACATAAAGCGTACTACACTGAAAATATAGCCAGTAAAAAAATCAGGCTGTTATTTTTAGCAACCGGTGACGATCTGCGTGCAAATTCAGCACTGTTTCATAGCAAAGTACAAAAGGTATTAAATAATTTACAACAGCAGTTATTTTTAGAACAACCACTGTTTAAACTGCGCGATCATCAACATTTAACCTATGACTTATTTGCTAAAGATAAAGGCAATAAACAAACCTACGGTTATAAACTGCGTAGCCTCTACCCTCGCTACCAGTCAAGGCAGTGTAATATTCCCAGTGATCATGCCCAAATGAGCTATGCAACCTTCGCTATTCCAGTGTCACGAGCAATCAAAACGCAATTTCAAACACAAATAAATAATCGTGATTTTAAGCAATTTTATACATACTTTACCGATTTATTTACCCAAATTTGTAATACCAATAAGTTAACCCACGGGGCTATGGTTGCTAATGGCGCTATACCAATTATTCGTAATAGCAGCATTGATAAAAATGACGGTAATCAAGAATTACAAAAGTTAAGCTTTGACATAGAGACTGATCAAGTGCAAATTAAAGCGCTATTTAATGAAGATAAATTAGTAGAAACACTGCATTTTGTAGTGGTAGCTGCGCAGCATAATAATAATGAAATGGGCTATGGGCGGTTTATGAATCAAGTAGAGAAAACGATTCATACTTTGTGCGATGAGTTAGCTATAAATAAACAACGCCAAGATTTATCAGTGCGGTTTTATCAGCATATAAGCTACCTATACTAAGTGTAAAAATAAAAGTGCAGATAACAAAAAGGCTCGCATTAGCGAGCCTTTTTAGAGTAAAAAAGCGATTACCAGCCTGTTTTCTCTTTAAGTGCTTTACCGATATCAGCAAGTGAACGTACAGTTTTTACGCCCGCAGCTTCTAGTGCAGCAAATTTCTCATCAGCAGTACCTTTACCACCGGCAATGATTGCGCCAGCGTGACCCATACGCTTACCTTCTGGTGCAGTAACACCAGCAATGTAAGATACTACAGGTTTAGTAACGTGTGCTTTGATGTACTCTGCAGCTTCTTCTTCTGCAGTACCACCAATTTCACCGATCATTACGATCGCTTCAGTTTGTGGATCTTTTTCGAACATTTCTAAAACGTCGATAAAGTTAGTACCTGGAATTGGGTCGCCACCAATACCAACACATGTAGACTGACCAAAACCAGCATCAGTAGTTTGCTTAACTGCTTCGTACGTTAATGTACCAGAGCGAGAAACAATACCTACTTTACCAGGTTTGTGGATATGACCAGGCATGATACCAATCTTAGTTTCACCAGGAGTAATAACACCTGGGCAGTTAGGACCGATCATACGTGTACCTGTTTGATCTAGTTTGATTTTAACATCAACCATATCAAGTGTAGGAATACCTTCAGTGATACAAACAATCAGCTCGATGCCTGCATCGATTGCTTCTAAGATTGCATCTTTACAAAAAGGTGCTGGTACATAGATAACAGACGCAGTTGCGCCAGTTTCTTGTACTGCTTCACGTACTGTATTGAATACAGGAAGACCAAGGTGCGTTTGACCGCCTTTACCTGGGCTTACGCCACCAACCATTTGTGTACCGTACTCAAGCGCTTGCTCTGAGTGGAAAGTACCTTGGCCACCGGTGAAACCTTGACAGATAACTTTTGTATCTTTATTGATTAATACAGACATTATTTGCCCTCCGCAGCAGCAACTACTTTTTCAGCAGCGTCTGTTAGTGATTCAGCAGCGATGATGTCTAGACCAGAGTTTTTAAGAACTTCACGGCCTAGTTCAGCGTTAGTACCTTCTAAACGTACAACTACTGGTACGTTTACGCCTACTTCTTTAACTGCGCCAATGATGCCTTCAGCAATCATGTCACAACGTACAATACCGCCAAAGATGTTAACTAAAACAGCTTTAACATTATCATCAGAAAGAATGATTTTGAATGCTTCAGAAACTCGTTCTTTAGTCGCGCCGCCGCCAACATCTAGGAAGTTAGCCGGTTTGCCACCGTGTAGGTTTACGATGTCCATAGTACCCATTGCTAGGCCTGCACCGTTAACCATACAACCAACGTTACCATCTAGCGCTACGTAGTTAAGCTCAAAGCTTGCTGCATGTGCTTCACGTGAATCTTCTTGTGAAGGATCGTGGAATTCACGGATTTTAGGTTGACGGTAAAGTGCATTACCATCGATACCGATTTTGCCGTCAAGACAGTGAAGGTTACCTTCGTCTGTGATCACAAGCGGGTTGATTTCAAGTAATGCGAAATCAAAATCAGTGAACATTTTACCAAGACCCATAAAGATCTTAACAAACTGTTTCATTTGTACTGGGTTAAGACCCAATTTGAAACCTAGTTCACGTGCTTGATAAGCTTGAGGACCTACTAATGGGTCGATCTCAGCTTTGTGGATAAGCTCAGGTGTTTCCTCAGCAACAGTTTCAATTTCAACGCCGCCTTCAGTAGACGCCATGAAAACAACTTTGCGAGATGCACGGTCAACAACTGCACCTAGGTACAATTCGTTGGCGATGTCAGTACAGCTTTCTACTAAAATTTTAGCAACTGGCTGGCCTTTCTCGTCTGTTTGGTAAGTAACTAGGTTTTTACCTAACCAGTTAGCTGCAAACGCTTTAACTTCGTCGATAGTTTTTACTAGCTTTACACCGCCAGCTTTACCACGTCCACCTGCGTGAACCTGAGTTTTAACAACCCACATATCGCCGCCAATTTTTTCAGCAGCAGCTGCAGCTTCTTCAGGTGTATCGCAAGCGTAACCTGTAGAAACTGGTAAACCATATTCGGCAAAAAGTTGTTTTGCCTGATACTCATGCAAATTCATGATGCTTTATCCAAATTTTTATACTAAAAGAGCCGAATATTTTTTCAAATAAACAACTATCCCAAATTGCGACCATAGTATAGATCCCAAGGCTTAACATGAAAACCCCAGTATGACCAAAGGCGCAAAAAAAAAGCTGTGAATGTTCATTCACAGCTTACATTTCATACAACTAAATTAAACATCCAGTAATAAGCGTGTTGGATCTTCAAGTAACTCTTTAATTGTTACTAAGAAGCCAACAGATTCTTTGCCATCAATGATGCGGTGGTCATAAGAAAGTGCTAAATACATCATAGGAAGTATTTCTACTTTACCGTTTACAGCCATTGGACGATCTTGGATTTTATGCATACCCAAAATTGAAGACTGCGGTAAATTAATGATAGGAGTAGATAGTAAAGAACCAAATACACCGCCATTTGTAATAGTGAAGTTACCACCCGTCATATCATCAAGTGTTAGCTTACCATCACGACCTTTTAGTGCTAGCTCACGAATACCTTTTTCGATTTCTGCAACTGATAACTTGTCACAATCTTTAAGTACTGGCGTTACTAGACCACGAGGTGTAGATACAGCGATGCTGATGTCGAAGTAGTTGTGATAAACAATATCGTCACCATCAATTGATGCATTTACATCTGGGAAGCGCTTAAGTGCTTCAGTAACCGCTTTCACGTAGAAAGACATGAAACCTAAACGAATACCGTGGCGCTTTTCAAACACTTCTTGATACTGCTTACGAAGGCTCATGATAGGTTCCATGTTCACTTCGTTGAATGTTGTTAACATTGCAGTTGAGTTTTTCGCTTCAAGTAAGCGCTTAGCAATTGTTTTACGTAAACGCGTCATAGGAACACGTTTTTGTGTACGATCGCCCATTGCTGCTGCAGGTGCCGCCGCTGGTGCTGCTTTTGCCGCTGGTGCAGGTGCTTTTAAGAAAGTATCTACGTCTTCTTTAGTTACACGACCGTTTTTACCCGTGCCTTTAATTTTTGCAGCGTCTAGGCCTTTTTCAGCAATTAAACGACGTACTGAAGGTGTTAACACATCAGAGCTGTCGTTTGACTCATTTGCTGCTGGTGCAGCTGCGTCTGCTTTTTTAGCTGGTGCTGCTGGAGCGCCGCCCGCTTTAACCGAACCAATTACTTGCTCGCCTAATACAGTGTCGCCTTCGCCGTGGATTATTTCACCCATGATACCGTCTTCTTGAGCAACAACCTCAAGTACCACTTTATCAGTTTCAATATCTACTAAGTTTTGATCGCGAGTTACTGCGTCGCCTGCTTGTACATGCCATGTAGCAATTGTTGCGTCTGCAACTGATTCTGGAAGTACAGGAACTTTAATATCCACTTCTTTACCTTCTGATGCTGGTGCTGATTGCGCCGCTGGCGCGTCTTCTGATTTAGTTGCTGCAGATTCTTCAGTTGAAGAGTCTTCTTTTGGTGCATCTTCACTTGCTGGTGCTACATCAGCATCGCCAAGTAAACCGATAACTTGATCGCCAAGTACCGTAGCGCCTTCTTCTTGTGTAATTTCAGTAATCACACCGTCATGTTGCGCAACAACTTCTAAAACCACTTTATCTGTTTCAATGTCTACTAAGTTTTGGTCGCGAGTTACTTTGTCGCCAACACTTACATGCCATGTAGCAACGGTAGCATCTGCAACCGACTCAGGAAGAACAGGAACTTTAATTTCTGTGCTCATTGCTTATCCTTTATTTTCGATAGTAAGCGCGTCGGCAACGAGCGCTTGTTGTTCTTTAGTATGTACTGACATATAACCACATGCTGGTGATGCTGAGGCCTTACGACCCGCATACGTTAGTTTAGCGTTTTGTGGAATAGCATCTTTGAAGTGATGTTGCGAGCAATACCATGCACCTTGGTTTTGCGGCTCTTCTTGACACCATACAAAATCAGTTACGTGCTGGTAACGCTCTATAATAGTTTTCATTTCGTCGTGTGGGAACGGGTAAAGCTGCTCTACACGTACGATAGCAATATTATCTTGTTCAAGCTTGCGGCGCTCTTGTAATAGTTCATAGTAAACTTTACCACTACAAAAAATAACGCGTTCTACTTTCTCAGGGTTAATATCATCAATTTCGTCAATCACATTATGAAAAACACCTGCAGAGAGTTCTTCTAGCGAAGACACTGCTAACGGATGGCGTAGTAATGACTTAGGCGTCATAACAATCAGTGGACGACGCAATGGTCTAACTGATTGACGACGAAGCATTGCATATACTTGCGCTGGCGTTGAAGGTACACATACTTGCATATTGTGATCAGCACAAAGTTGTAAAAAGCGCTCTAAGCGTGCAGAGCTGTGCTCTGGACCTTGGCCTTCGTAACCATGTGGTAATAAAATAGTAAGGCCGCATAAACGCCCCCACTTTTGCTCACCCGAGCTTAAAAACTGATCAAATACAACTTGTGCGCCGTTTGCAAAGTCACCAAACTGTGCTTCCCAAATAATTAATGACGTTGGCTCTGCGGTTGCGTAACCATATTCAAAAGCAACAACCGCTTCTTCAGAAAGAACTGAATCGAATACTTGGAAAGTACCTTGATCTTTACCAACATGCTCAAGTGGAGTGTAAGTCGCACCATCGGCTTGACTATGTACTACCGCATGGCGATGGAAGAAAGTACCACGACCAGAATCTTGTCCAGTAAAGCGAATATCTGTGCCTTCTGCTGCAATAGTTGCATAAGCTAGTGTTTCTGCCATGCCCCAATCAAGCGGCTTTTCGCCAGATGCCATTAGCTTACGATCGTCGTAAATTTTCTTCACGCGCGATTGAGCTTTATGACTCTCTGGGTAGCTAGACACTATGTTGCCAAGCTCTTTTAGTTTTTCAACCGAGACACTTGCATCGTAATCAACACTCCATTCATGGCCAACATACTTTGCCCAATCTGATGAATGTGATGTTTCTGGCTGTATTTCATCAACCACACAATTACCTTCGTCTAAACCATTACGGTAATCATCAACAAGTGCTTTAACCTCATCTTCAGTGAATGAGCCTTCGGCAATTAATTGATCAGCGTAAATTAAACGTGGAACTGGATGCTTTTTAATTTTTTGATACATAACAGGCTGAGTAGCATTAGGCTCATCAGCTTCGTTATGACCATGGCGACGGTAACAAACAAGGTCAATTACAACGTCACGCTTAAATTGGTTTCTGAAATCAAGTGCCAGTTGAGTAACAAATGCCACTGCTTCTGGATCGTCAGAATTAACATGAAATATTGGCGACTGCACCATTTTAGCAATGTCAGTACAGTATGGAGTAGAACGTACATCGTCTTGTTTAGACGTTGTAAAACCAACTTGGTTATTTACTACTATACGAATACTACCGCCACAGCTAAAGGCGTTTGTTTGTGACATGTTAAATGTTTCTTGTACAACACCTTGACCAGCAATTGCTGAGTCGCCATGAATAGTAATTGGCAGTGCTTTAATACCTGAGCTGTCACCTAAGCGGTCTAAACGAGCACGTACTGAGCCCATAACCACTGGATTTACAATTTCAAGATGCGATGGGTTAAACGCAAGTGCCATGTGCACATTGCCACCTTTAGTAGCAAAGTCAGATGAGTAACCCATGTGGTATTTAACATCACCCGAGCTTAACGTGTCTTTGTGTTTACCGGCAAACTCATCAAATAACTCTGATGGATTTTTACCAAGTACGTTCACAAGTACGTTTAAACGGCCGCGGTGAGCCATACCAATAACAGCTTCTTTTTGGCCACTTTCACCAGCGCGGTGAATCAGCTCTTTAAGCATAGGTACTAACGCATCGCCACCTTCAAGTGAGAAGCGCTTAGCACCTGGGAACTTAGCCCCTAAATATTTTTCAAGACCATCGGCTGCGGTTAATCCTTTAAGGATACGTAGCTTTTCGTCTTTATTGAATTTTGGCCTAGACTGAACAGACTCTAAACGCTGTTGTAACCAACGTTTTTCTTCTGTTGATGTGATGTGCATATACTCGGCGCCAATAGAACCACAATACGTGGTTTTTAGTGCTTGGTATAACTCACCTAGAGGCATAGTATCGCGCCCTACAGCAAACGATCCTACATTAAATTCGCGGTCAAAGTCAGCATTGGATAGGTCGTGGTAATCTAGCTCTAAATCTCGTACGCGCTCTCGCTGCCAAATACCTAACGGATCTAAGTTAGCATTTTGGTGTCCACGAAAACGGAAAGCATTAATAAGTTGCAATACTTTAACCTGTTTAAGGTCACCGCCACTGCCCTCTGCTACCACTACTTCTCTATGCTTGTTTTTAGCAAGCGCCGCAAACTGTGCTCGAACTTCTGAATGTTTTACTTCAACATCCACACCATCAACTTTAGGTAATTGTTCAAACACTTCTCGCCATTCTTCTGGCACCGAAGTCGCATCGTCTAAATACGCTTCATAAAGCTCTTCAATATAAGCAACGTTACCGCCGTTTAAATGTGAAGATTCTAGCCATGCCTTCATCACACCTTCGTGCATTTATAAGCCCTTTTCTTTAGCGCAGAAATTAATAGTTATGATAACAGGATGACTAATTAGTATTAGCCATCCTACATTTACTAAGTAATTAAACCGCTCGGTTTAATAACATAGATTTTATTTGTCCAATTGCTTTGGTCGGATTAAGACCCTTAGGACAAACGCTAACACAGTTCATTATACTGTGGCAACGGAACACACTGAAAGCATCGTCTAAGTCAGCTAAACGCTCTTCTGTTGCTGTATCTCGGCTATCAGCCAAGAAACGGTAAGCATGAAGAAGGCCTGCTGGACCAATGAACTTGTCTGGATTCCACCAGAACGAAGGACACGATGTTGAACAACATGCACATAAAATACACTCATAAAGCCCATCTAACTTATCACGTTCTTCGATTGTTTGAAGACGCTCGCCAGCTGCTGGCGTGTCATTAATTAGATACGGTTTAACTTTTTCGTATTGAGTGTAGAACTGACTCATGTCAATAACAAGGTCACGAACCACAGGTAAGCCTGGTAATGGACGCACTACTATTTTACCTTTGCCACCTTTTTGCAGCGTAGATAAAGGAGTGATACATGCCAAACCATTTTTACCATTCATGTTAACACCATCAGATCCACACACACCTTCACGGCATGAACGACGGAAAGATAATGTTGGATCTTGTTCTTTTAAAAGAATAAGTGCATCCAAAACCATCATGTCGTGACCTTCCTCTGTTTGCAAGGTGTATTCTTGCATACGAGGTGCGTTGTCAACATCGGGATTATAACGATAAACTGAAAATTGTACTTGTGCCATCGTCTATCTCCTAGTACACACGTGCTTTAGGTGGGAAAGCTTCACGCGACTTAGGCGCGTAGTTTACGTCACGCTTGCTCATTTCATCCGTTAACGGATTAAATACTGAGTGACATAACCAGTTTTCGTCATCACGATCTGGGAAGTCAAAGCGAGAATGTGCACCACGGCTTTCGGTACGGAAGTTTGCAGCTACTGCAGTTGAGTAAGCTGTTTCCATTAAGTTATCTAGTTCAAGACATTCAATACGCTGCGTGTTGAAGTCTGATGATTTATCATCAAGACGTGCATGTTGCAGACGTTCACGAATTTCTTTAAGTTCTTGCAGACCAGCAGCCATTGAGTCACCTTCACGAAATACCGAGAAGTTAAGTTGCATACATTGCTGTAAGTCTTTTTTGATTTGAACTGGATCTTCACCTTGGCCAGCCGTTGAATTTTCCCAACGATTGTAACGTGCAAGTGATGTTTCTAAATCAGACTCTGATGCCGCTTTAGAAATTTCAACATCATTTAGGTATTTACCTAAGAAGTTACCGGCCGCACGACCAAATACCACTAAATCAAGTAATGAGTTACCACCTAAGCGGTTAGCACCGTGTACTGATACACAGGCAATCTCACCTACCGCAAACAAACCTTCAACGATTGTTTCTTTGCCGTTTGCGTCGATTTGTAGCGCTTGACCATTTACGTTGGTTGGCACGCCACCCATCATGTAATGACATGTAGGAATTACTGGAATTGGTTCTTTTGCAGGGTCAACGTGAGCAAATGTTTTAGCAAGATCACATACACCAGGAAGACGCAGATTTAGTGTTTCTGCACCTAAGTGATCTAGTTTTAGCTTAAGGTGAGGACCCCAAGGACCATCACAACCACGACCTTCACGGATCTCAGTCATCATTGAACGTGCAACCACATCGCGAGACGCTAAGTCTTTTGCGTTTGGTGCATAACGTTCCATGAAACGCTCGCCATCTTTATTTAAAAGATAACCACCTTCGCCACGACAACCTTCAGTTACTAGCGTACCCGCGCCAGCAATACCCGTTGGGTGGAACTGCCACATTTCCATATCTTGCATAGAAATACCAGCACGTGTTGCCATACCAACGCCGTCGCCGGTGTTGATGTGCGCATTAGTAGTTGATGCAAAAATACGACCCGCACCACCTGTTGCTAATACTACTGCTTTAGATTTGAAATAAGTGATTTCACCTGTTTCAATTTCAATTGCAGTACAACCTACTACATCACCATTATCGTTTTTAACTAAATCAAGTGCATACCATTCTGAGAATACATTTGTTTTGTTTTTAACATTTTGTTGATAAAGAAGGTGTAATAGTGCGTGACCAGTACGATCGGCAGCTGCCGCAGTACGTGCAGCTTGTTCACCACCAAAGTTTTTCGATTGACCACCGAAAGGACGTTGGTAAACACGGCCATTTTCAAAGCGAGAAAATGGGAGACCCATGTTTTCTAATTCAGTAATAGCTTCTGGGCCTGTTTGACACATATATTCAATAGCGTCTTGGTCACCGATAAAATCGGAGCCCTTAACGGTATCGTACATGTGCCATTCCCAGTTATCTTCGTGCGAGTTACCAAGCGCTACTGTAATACCACCCTGTGCTGATACAGTGTGTGAGCGAGTTGGAAATACTTTAGAGATTAAAGCACACGTTTTGCCAGACTCAGTAATAGCTAAAGCAGCGCGCATACCTGCACCACCGGCACCGATTACTACGGCGTCAAATTCACGAACAGAATATTTCACTTATACACCCCATAATACGATTAGACCAATAGCTACGTAAGCAAAGGCCATTAGGTTTAGTACAAAGCCTAAAACAGCACGAAGCTTAGCGCACTTAACATAGTCTGTTAGAACTTGCCAAAGGCCAATGCGGGTATGAACCATAATGCAAACCAGGGCAATTAAAGTAAACCCTTTCATTGCTAGGTTAGAGAAGAGGCCTGTCCAGGCTTCGAAAGTGACTTCTGGCGTTGCTAAAAAATAGCCGATAATAAAAATCGCATACGCGCTTATTATTAATGCCGTGGTACGTAAAGATACGAAATCTTGTACACCATCACGTTTAAGAGTTGCTTGATTTAAAACCATATCCACACCCCTGCCAATACGGCAAACACAACGCCAAGAGCCATTGCAATTTTAGCGCTGAGGTTACCTGATTCAAGTTCTTCCCAATGTCCCATATCCATAATCATATGGCGAATACCACCAATAAGGTGATAACCCAATACAGACACGGTGCCCCAAGCAATAAATTTGGCAATGAATCCGTTAAACAGACCCTTGACGAATTCAAAACCTTCAGCAGAAGAAAGAGACTCTGACCAAGCCCAAATGACAAACGTTAAAGCAAAAAATAATGCAACACCGGTGACGCGGTGGAAAATTGACGCTTTAGCCGTTGCCGGCATAGATATAGTTGTTAGATCTAGATTTACAGGTCTTTGCTTTTTCACAGTTACTTGCCCATCTTGCCCACAGTGGGGCTCATCTACTTGTTTTTCTAAAACCCACCAAATATTTCTGATGGAACTATCAAAATAAACGTCTCTTTACAAATAAAGTTCACTATAATGCAAAAATTATAATGTAAAAATATGTTTACCTAAATACAATACGGTTAAAAACCTTCGACAGTATATATAGCCGCAGGCCTTTTTACAATTCTTGTTTAGTTAGAGCCATTTGCAAATTAGCCAATGGTATAATATTCAAACCATACCGAATATTTATTATACGTATACGCATAATGCTTATAAAAATTGACTTTATACCCCTCTTTCACGTTAAAATGAGAAGATGTGCTTAAAACAGATTTTAGAGTATAAAATCAGAATAGTTATCTTAATAGGAGATACATAGATGGCGGATAAGAAAGCCACAGTCCATATTGATGGTCTAGATCCAATCGAACTTCCAATTTATCAAGGTACTGCTGGCCAGGATGTAATTGACGTACGTACATTAGGTTCACATGGTCACTTTACTTACGATCCAGGTTTTATGTCGACTGGCTCTTGTGAATCTACAATTACTTATATTGATGGCGGCAAAGGTGTTCTACTTCATCGTGGTTACCCAATTGAGCAGCTTGCTGAAGACTCTAACTATGTAGAGCTATGTTACTTACTATTAAACGGTGAGTTACCTTCAAAAGAGCAGTATGAAGAATTTGCACAACAAATCACTCGCAGTACTATGCTAGATGAAAAAATTGCAACTTTCTTCCAAGGTTTCCGTTTTGATGCACATCCTATGGCAATGCTATGTGGCGTGGTTGGTGCTTTATCATCTTTTTATCATGAAGATCTTGATATTACAGACGCAAGCCAACGCAAAACAAGTGCAATTAAATTAGTAGCTAAGTTACCTACTATTGCAGCTATGGCTTATAAAACAAACATTGGCCAACCATTTGTATACCCACGTAACGATTTAAGCTACGCCGAAAACTTCTTACATATGATGTTCTCTGTACCTGCTGAAGAGTATAAAGTTAACCCTGTAACGGCTAAAGCTATGGATAAAATATTCATGCTTCATGCTGATCATGAACAAAACGCATCAACGTCTACTGTACGTCTTGCAGGTTCATCTGGTGCTAACCCATATGCTTGTATTGCTGCTGGTATCGCATCTCTTTGGGGCCCTGCACACGGCGGCGCTAACGAAGCATGTTTAAACATGTTAGAAGAAATTGGTTCTGTTGATCGCATTGACGAATACGTAGCTAAAGCAAAAGATAAGTCAGACCCGTTCCGTCTTATGGGCTTTGGTCACCGTGTTTACAAAAACTTTGATCCACGTGCAACGGTAATGCGTCAAACGTGTCACGAAGTACTTGCTGAGCTAAATATTCAAGATCCATTGCTTGATATTGCAATGAAGCTTGAGCAAATTGCGCTTGAAGACCCGTACTTTGTTGAGAAGAAACTCTACCCTAACGTAGATTTTTACTCAGGTATTATCTTAAAAGCGATCGGTATTCCAACAAGCATGTTCACTGTAATTTTTGCAATGGCACGTACTGTTGGTTGGATCACTCACTGGGATGAGATGCTATCTCAACCTGGTCATAAGATCAGCCGCCCACGTCAGCTTTACACGGGTTACACACAACGTGACTACAAAGCAACTGACAAGCGTTAATTCGCTGTAATATTGCTTAAGTATTTTAAAAGGTCGCTATTGCGGCCTTTTTTGTTACTCAGCACTTGAGAATTATCTTAAACAGATTACAATTCTCGCCCTAAATTGACTAATTAAATGAGCTTATGTCTGTTTCCACGTTTGATATCACTAAAATACGTAATGATTTCCCTATCCTAAATCAAACGATTAATAGCCAAACTTTAACTTATTTAGACTCTGGGGCAACCACACAAAAGCCACAATGCGTTATTGATACCACGGCAGAGTTTTATGCAGCGCAAAACGCGAACGTACATCGTGGACGCCATACCCTCAGTGAGCAGGCTACTTATCGTTATGAGCAAGTACGCGATAAAGCTGCAGAATTTTTTGGTGTTAATAGTAATGAAATTGTATGGACTAAAGGGGCAACTGAAGCTATAAACTTAGTTGCTAATGGCTTAAAAAATCAAATAAAAGCCAGCGATACCATCATTATTACGCCTATTGAGCATCATGCTAATATTGTACCTTGGCAGGTTTTGTCTCAGCAAACTGGTGCTAAGCTTGCTATTTTACCGCTTAACGACGATGCCACCTTTGATATACCTGCATGCTGTGAATTTATAAAGCAGCATAAACCTAAGTTATTGGCCATTAGCCAAGCCTCTAATGCGCTTGGTAATATCACTAATTTAGCGCCGTTAATTGCCAGTGCGAAAGCGGTAGGCGCATTAGTACTGGTTGATGGCGCACAAGGAGCAATGCATTTAAAAGCTAATTTAAGCACACTTAATTGTGATTTTTACGTTTTTTCTGCCCATAAAATGCTGGGGCCAACCGGTTTAGGCGGCTTATATGGCCGCTACGAGCAATTAAATGCCCTCACCCCATACCAAACTGGGGGAGAAATGATCCAAACCGTAACCTTAACGCACAGCACTTATCGCGATGCTCCGGCAAAGTTTGAATCGGGGACGCCAAATATTGCCGGCGTATTAGGCTTTGGTGCGGCACTTGAGTACATAAATGCATTAAATCACCCTGCTTTAATTGAATATGAACAAACGCTATTTAATTATGCAACCAATAAACTACAGCAAATTGATGGCATCACCCTATTTAGTGACCTTAAGCATAATATTGGCACTTTATGTTTTAACTATAAAGATGAGCATCCATACGATTTGGCAACTTTACTTGACGGATATGGGGTTGCACTGCGCAGTGGCCATCATTGCACTCAGCCTTTAATGGCGCATTTAGGGGTCAATGGCACCCTTAGAGCAAGCTTAGCTTTCTATAATAACCATACAGATGTAGATAATTTTATTAATGCACTACAAAAATGCATTGCTCTATTAGACTAATGTTGGATAAGAATATGACAAATACTTATAATAAAGCAGCCCAAGGGATAAAAAATGCACCTGCATGGCAGCAAAAATACCGAGAAATAATGTTACTTGGTAAAACATTACCAGTACTTGCTGACGTTTTGAAAATAGACAGCGCATTAGTTCCTGGCTGCGAAAGTAAAGTGTGGCTATTTGTGGAGTTTGATTTAACCGAAAATACACTCGTGGTGATAGGTGATTCTGATACCCGTATTGTAAAGGGCTTACTTGCCTTAATATTAGCGCTATACAATGGCCTTACCCCAGAGCAAGTACTGGAGATAAACGCCTATCAAGAGTTTGAAAAACTAGGGTTAATTAGCCACTTAAGTCCATCTAGAGGGAATGGTATTAAAGCCATGGTAGAGACGATTCAAACCATGGCTAAACAAAAAATAAGTTAAATTAACCCAAGATCAGGTTAAGTTATAAGCAGCGTTATGCTTGGGAGCTAAGTAAACGCTGTTTTTTATCTAAATATTTACGAACGGCTTTTGCAGCTACAAAAAAGCCAAAGCTGCCAGTGATCATAGTCACTGAGCCAAAGCCATTATTACAATCCATATTCATACTACCATCGGCATTTTGCTTAGCATGGCAAACACTGCCATCACTGCCTGGGTATACCAGCTGCTCTGTTGAATATACACAATCAATATTAAACTTACGCTTAGGGTTATTACTAAAATTATATTGCTTGCGTAAAATATAACGCACTTTAGCTAAGAGTGGATCTTGGGTAGTTTTAGCCACATCGCCAAACGTAATTTGCCCCGGATCAGTTTGCCCACCTGCGCCGCCGGTAGTAATTACAGCTAGTTTATTGCGTTTACAATGCGCAATTAATGCCGCTTTTTCTTTCACTGCGTCAATACAATCAATAACATAATCAAAGCCCTGAATATGCTCATGAATGTTATCTAAAGTAATAAAGTCATCAATCACCTGCACTTCACATTGTGGGTTAATTAACTCACAACGCGCTTTCATCGCCTCCACTTTAGCTTGGCCAATGGTGCCGGTAAGTGCGTGTATTTGTCTATTTACATTAGTGGCACAAATATCATCTAAATCTATTAGGGTTAATTTGCCAACCCCAGTGCGCGCCAATGCTTCTGCGGCCCAACTACCAACACCACCAATGCCAACAACACAAAAATGTGCCTGCTGTAACCAGTCAAACTGTTGTTGTCCGTATAAACGTTTGATCCCGCCAAAACGTATGTCTGTTACTTTTTCAGTCATTTACCAATCCAGTTGCCATGGTGTTTTCCATGCTTGAAAATCTTGATGTTTAATTAATTGTGTAAACTCATCCCCGTTATCGGGTAAAAGAGTAAATTGTATTTGCTGCTCATTCCATAAGAAATCAAGCGCAAATGCATGCAAGTAAGTACGTGCGCTATGCGCACCTGCATAAGAGGTATCACCTAATATAGGTGCGCCTATACTTTTTAGCGCTACTCTTAATTGGTGCGTTTTACCTGAGTAAGGTTTTAAAATATACCCCCTAAAACCGGGTTTATAACTTACAGAATAAAAACGACTAATAGCAGGATTAGCTGTTGTTGTAAGTAACTTAAAAGTACCACGGCGTGATTTTGCCATATCGCCTTTTATCCAACCCTGCTTTTTTTTAGGCTTGGCGTCGCTAATAGCCAAGTAAAACTTATTAATTGTGTGCTCAGTAAACATTTGCGTAAATTTAGCGGCGGCGAGTTTATTGCGCGCTAAAATAAGCAAGCCTGAGGTCACTTTATCGAGGCGGTGTACTGCAAAGAGTTTTTCATTTAATTGCTGCTCTGCTAATACCACAAAACCTGCGGCGTCTTCTGAATGAAAATTCAGCCCTGCAGGTTTTGCTAAAATATAAAAGTCGCTATGACTATGCACAACTTTTAAATAGGCTTTATCCGTAATGCTCACGCGTGTTTACTTTGCAAATAGCTAATTACTTTAGCTAAATCTTCTGGGGTATCGACACCCGCTTGTGGAGTAATATGCGCTTGCTCTATTTTAATATTGTAGCCATGGTAAAGCACACGTAATTGTTCTAGTGATTCTAGCTGCTCTAGCGGCGACACACTTAGCTCAATATATTGCTTAATAAAACCAGCTCGGTAGGCATAAATACCCACATGGCGTTGAAACGGCGTTAAATCCAGCGTGCTCTGCTCGCCCATCATGGCGCTACGATCAAACGGAATACTGGCACGCGAAAAATACAATGCATTTTTATTAATATCGCTAACGACTTTAACTGCATTAGGATTAAAAACGTCTTCTTGCTCTTCTATCGCTACACTTAAAGTGGCCATAGGTGCAGTTGATTCATTTAATAACGTGGCAACTTGAGATACATTTTCTGGTGCCAATAATGGCTCATCACCTTGCACATTAACTACAATAGTGTTGTTATCAAGCTTAAGTAAATCAACAACCTCTGCTAAACGTTCCGTGCCTGACTGATGATCTTCACGCGTCATTAATACATCACTTGTAAAGGTACTCACAGCATCAAATACTTTTTGATGATCGGTCGCAATAACAACTTTACTCGCACCCGATAAACAGGCTTTTTCGTAAACATGCTGGATCATTGGCTTACCACAAATATCGGCTAGTGGTTTGCCTGGTAAACGGCTAGAAGCGTAACGCGCAGGAATAACAACTACGAATTCCACTTTTGTACCTCATCAAGTGACAATTCACGCGCTTCATTTTCAAGCAATACTGGAATGTCATCGATAACCGGATACGCCAACTTAGCGGCTGTACTTATTAGTTCGCTGTTTTCTTTATCAAAACGTAATTTACCCTTACATACTGGGCAGGCGATAATTTCGAGTAATTTTGTATCAAAGGCCATTGAGGATCCCTTTATCTTTTAATAATGAATTTAATTTGTTTATAACGCTATCGGTAGGTTGAGCATCCACTGGTAAGTAATACCAATTTTGTTTTGCAAAAGCACTACACTTTACAGCATCTTTTTCGGTCATTAACACATTTTCATCACCAAACTGAGTAAAATCATCAGCAGTGTATGCATAATGGTCTCGATAATGATGGGTTGATACTAAGGTAATGCCTTGTGCTTGTAATGACTGCTCAAAACGCAGCGGATTACCAATAGCACTCACAGCGTGGGCTGTTAATATAGGCTCTGTTAGCATACTATTATTGAGCACAGATTTTAAAGCTGCAGGCTGCAAATTATAACGTTGTGGGTTGTTGCCGCCATTTTCTATCACTAAATCAACGCTCTTTAAACGCTTTTTAGTTTCGCGAAGCGGGCCTGCTGGCATTAACAAACCGTTGCCAAATTGACGTGCACTATCAACAATACAGCATTCAATACTACGTGCCATTTTATAATGTTGCATGCCATCGTCAGATATAATTACATCAATAGCAGAGGTTTGTTCAAGTAATTCTATATTTTGTTGTCTGTTTGGGCCAACCGCTATGGGGCACTGCAAACGATGATATAAAAGTATCGGTTCATCGCCCGCCTCAAGCGTAGTACTGTTATGATCAACAAGCAATGGATATTGCTTAGCATGCCCGCCGTAGCCTCGGCTAATAATACCTACAGATAAACCTTGCTGAGTTAAATGAGCGTGTAGCCACAGTACAAATGGCGTTTTACCATTGCCGCCAACACTAATATTACCCACTACAATTACAGGTGTTTTGCTACTAAATTGCGTTAGTATACCGCATGTATAAAGCCATTTACGTAATGTTGATATTAGCCAAAACAGTGCAGCTAAAGGCAGTAATAATATAGTAATTAAACTGACAGGCTGATACCAGCTTTGTTCAATTTTGCTCACCCTTGCTCACCAAATTGCATTTTGCATAATGCTGAATAAGTGCCATTATTTGCCAGTAAACTTAAATGATCGCCACTTTCAATAACACTGCCATTATCTATAACATAAATTCGGTCGCTATTTTCTATCGTCGATAAGCGATGCGCAATTACAATCGAGGTTTTGTCTTTCATTAATGCCTCGAGTGCTTGCTGAATTAGTTTTTCTGATTCAGTATCGAGCGCAGATGTTGCTTCATCAAGGATTAAAATAGGCGCATCTTTTAATATTGCACGAGCAATAGCAATACGTTGGCGTTGACCACCAGAGAGCATTACCCCATTTTCGCCAACCATAGTATTTAGCTGCTCTGGTAAGTCTTTTACAAACTCCCATACATGCGCTTGCTTGGCTACTTTTTCCAGTTCTTGCTGCGATATTTCACGCTGTAAACCGTAACAAATATTATTGGCAATGGAGTCGTTAAATAACACCACTTGTTGCGACACTAGCGCAAACTGACGACGTAAATCGGTTAGCTTATAATCATGCAGTGCAATGCCATCGAGTAAAATTTCACTAGGCGCTTCTAAATCATAATAACGTGGCAATAGGTTAGAAATAGTAGATTTACCTGAGCCCGAACGCCCAACTAAAGCAATGCTTTCACCCGCTTTAATCGTTAACGATAAATTGTTTAATACCGGCTCATCTTTAGTTGGGTATTTAAAGGTGACATTTTTAACTTCAATCAAGCCTTTTACTTTATCTACGCTTACAGTACCTGTGTCTTTTTCTACTTCCTCGTCGAGTATTAAAAACACACTTTGCGCGGCTGAAACTCCTCGCTGCATATCACTGTTTACATTAGCTAGCTGTTTAAGCGGGCGAAGTAACATCATCATTGATGAAATTAATACTACAAAGTCGCCTGAGCTTATGGTGTCAATCATCGAAGGCATTGACACAACCCATAAAATAACCGCCATAGCGCTGGCAGCCAATACTTGAATGATTGATACACTCAAGGCTTTAGTTGCGTCCATTTTAATTCGTTGCTGACGATTATGATTATTTACTTTTGAAAACTGATCTATTTCTTGATTTTGGCCACCAAAACCATGGATCACTTTATGACCGCTTAGCATTTGCTCTGAGCTACGAGTAACTTGCCCCATAGCTGATTGAATACTTTTAGAAATGTGTCTAAAGCGCTTTGACACAACAGTGACTATGACAGCAACTAAAGGAATAATAACTAAAAATATCAGCGATAATTGCCAACTGGTATAAAACATAACTGCGAGTAAAAACACCACAAAAGCGCCTTCACGCACTACAATTAATAATGCCTTGGTAATAGCTTGTTGTACTTGTTCGGTATCAAAGGTTATTTTGGAAATAAGATCGCCGGTGGAATTTTTATCATGAAACGATACCGGTAAATGTAGAATATGTTCAAACAACTCTTGGCGCAGCGAGCGTACAACTTGTGAGCCTACATAACTCAAACAATAAGACGACATAAAGTTAAATACACCACGCCCTATTACCAAGGCAATAACTACAAATGGTGCATATTTTAATACATCAGCATTGCGCTCATTAAGACCTTCGTCAATAAACGGCTTCATAAGCTGAATAAATAAAGCATCCATACCTGAATACCCTATCATGCCAATAATAGCGACGATGGCGACTGTTCTGTACGCACCAACGTAAGAAATAAGACGTTTATAAATTTGTGTAGTACTTTGATCCATAACACTCTCTTTATACAGTTACAGCCCCTATTGTATCCTCAGGGAGGCTAAAACAAAACGTCAATCTTTAATAAACCAATAACTTTCACGCTCTCTCGCCGTTTCAACATGCAGATTAGTACTATAAAATTTAATTCTAATTTGTCCTTGCTGCCCAGTAATATATTGCGCAGCGCCAATTTTGTTAAACCGCGCAACCACTTCATCATTAGGAAAATGCCATTGCCCTTTGTAAGCACTCGAATGCACCACAACTTTAGGGTTAACAGCCGCAATAAACTCACTACTTGATGAAGTGCCACTACCATGATGCGGGCTTATTAATACATTGCTTGCTAAATTATATCCTGCGGCAATTAGTGCGTGCTCTCGTTGCTTAGAAATATCACCAGTAAAAAGTACACTGTGTTGCGCGCTACTAATTTTAACTACGCAGGAGTCATCGTTGTTATTGTTAAAAGTAATTGAACTAAACGTTTGTATTTTAAGCCCATAAAAATCCATAGTCATGGTTTTACATAAACTCGGTATACCATTTGGATGAAAAGTACTGAGAGTCGATTCAAAGCCTGCCTCAATAAAATGTTTAACTCCTCCTGCATGGTCGTTATCTTGATGGCTTAAAATAGCGGTCGCAACATTCAGGTTATTAGCTTTTATATACGGCAGTAAAATACTACGTGTACGGCTAAAGCGGTTAAAATAACTAGGGCCAAAATCATAAATTAATGCATTGTTATCTTTTTCTAACAACACCATCAAACCATGGCCAACATCAAATATGTTTACTTGCCAATCACTTTTGGAAGTAAAGTAACTATCAACCAGCAATACACTTAACGGGATACAAGCAAGCCATTTAAATTTCACTAAATACAGTAGTAGCATGGTTACATAACTAAACATTACTATATCTAAAGTAATTGTTCCTACATTAAACCAACGCCAGCCTGGCGGTATTGCCATTAATTGTTGATACAAAAAATACAATACGGGGTCAAATAACGACACTATCAGGCTCATATCAATAACACTGCTCAATATCGCAACCACTAATAATAATGGCATAATGATAAAGGCGAGCAACGGAATAGCGATTAAGTTCAAGACTAACCCTGCCAAACTCACACCATTAAAAAAGTATAAAGACAAAGGCAATAAGCCTATAAATAGTGCCCCTTGTATAGCACATAACATGCCTATTTTAGCGATAACAGAGGCCCCCTTAAAGGGTACTTTTGTAATAACAATAAAGATGATAACCACAGCTAAAAATGAAAAATACAAACCAGGATTTAATACATTAAAAGGGTTAATCATTAAAACTAAAACCAAGGCGTATAAAATACTGCGCCAACGTAGCGATTGTTTAGCTAGGTAATACAATAATAAGTAGCACCCTAACATTATTAAAGCGCGGGTCGCAGAGACAATAAAATCGCTTAAATATACATAAACAAATGCCGCTATAAAGCCCATTAAGCTATAACAAGTTGCAAGATTAATTGTTTGTTTTATTCTAATTCTGGCGTGGCTTACAAGTGAGCGTGTTACAAAAAAAGCAAAGCCAAAAACTAACGAAATATGCAACCCAGAAATTGCCAGTAAATGGCTTAACCCCAGCGTTTGCATGGTCAGCTTTTGTTCAAAGTTCATTAAAGACTTGTCGCCCGTCAGCAGCGTATAATAAAGCCAGTTAAGCTTAGACTCTTTAAATATGTGTTTAATATAGTGGCGATAAGCTATAACGTGTTGGTTTCTTTTTGTATCAGTAATAATTAAATTTTTATTGAGTACTTTCCCTTTAAAAAATATTTTTTGTGTAAATGCATAAAGTTGATTGTCAAAAACAGTAAAATTTTTTGTGCTTCTAAAGTTTTTTAAATGTGCGTGAGCACTGAAGGTTGCGCCTACTTCTAATATTTGCGCTGAATCAACACTTAACATAGCACTGGGGGCAGTAAAATAAGCGTAATCTTGCTCATCAAGCTTAATAATTTTTGCTTTTATATATTGCGGAGCATTAGCTGATACAACGTCTTCAACAACTAACTTTACTGAATATGCATACTTTTCACCCTGCGCTGGTAGCTCAAACGAGTAAAAAAGTGTGAAATGCACTAAGATAGCAAAAATAGCGCAAATAAAGCCTAACAAAACATTTGAAAACGGCTTAAAATAAGCGCTCGCAATTAGGATTGAAATTGTGATGAGTATAAATTCGAGGGTTTGAAAATAAAATACGGTTGCAATACTTCCGCACACAAATCCAAGACTAATCCACATTGATGTAAATGGTTGCTTTAAATGGCTAAAAAAACGATCCAACGATTTTTACCCGATCCAAATAAAATTAGGCATCACAAATCACTTAAAATATTTGGCCGTTTGTTACAAGACGCGAACCTTTGGCATTTAAATAGACGCTCTGCGCGTGGTGCATTTGCTGTCGGGTTATTTTTTGCGTTCATCCCTGTTCCTTTTCAAATGGTCCTAGCTGCAGCAACCGCTATAGTGTTTAGGGTAAACCTGCCCATTTCAGTGGCCTTAGTGTGGATAACTAACCCCGTTACCATGCCACCTATTTTTTACTGCTCTTATCTTATTGGCACCCTAGTACTAAACCAGCCAGAACAACATTTTTCCTTTGAAGCAAGCTGGCCTTGGTTCATCGAAAGCTTAACGACTATTGGTCCAGCATTTTTAGTTGGCTCCTTGGTGTCGGCATCAGTTGCCGCGATTATCGGCTATTTTGGAATAGATATTGTTTGGCGGCGTTCAGTTAGAAAAGCATGGTTAATACGTAACAAGTAGCCAATAGTTATAATGACTATAGACAAAAAAAGCCCAACTTAACAAGTTTGGGCTTTTTTAGTTTCTCGGCTTAAATTTTCGATTTAAATTCTATTAAAATCTAAATACTCGTCTAAACGCAATCAGTGGTAATAATAATAATCCATACCAAGAGAAGCTTGCAGAGCGACGCTCATACACTTCGGCATCAGGTGGTGCGCAATCCTCTATCGTGCCATTAGGTATTGGCGAAAGCTTTACTGCTACAGCAACACTTTCATATTCAGTTTTACCGTTAACATCGGTTACAACTTCACCTAATGAGTTACGCTTTTCAACAGTTTTAGTGGCCACACCAAATATTTCATTGTTTTCGTTAATCACTTTAGCTTCACTCATGCTATAGCCATAACTACTTGTACCGTCCATGTCGTAACACGGCAATAAGTCATTTAAATTAGTGATTTTATCATCACCTATTTTATAAATGAACGCAGCTGATCGACGTGAACTATCAGAAATACCAACCTCACCTTCGCCAACAATATAACCTTGATTATTTATACTGTTACCGTATGAGCTTGAGCTCGTAAAATAGCTATCTGGATAAACGGTAGTACCTGTTGCTATATCATGATAGAAAAACTTATTACGTAAAGCACCATCAACACGTCTTGTGGCATAACCTGTCACAATATTATTATCGTTAATTGCTAAAGATTTACCGCCTTGCCAACCGTCTGGTTGATTTATAAATTCAACCGCTTTGCCATCTTTAAAATACACCGGCATGGTTATAATAGTAGTATCTTTATCATAATAACGCGTGTTCGATACACCTGCTGCAATACCGTTCTTATTAACCGCGAATGCATTACTAATAAACGCAAAGTCAACTTCGTCTTCATAAGGAGTAAAGGCTAAACCTAGTACCTCGGTAGACGTGATATTAAATGCGTTATCAAGCGTCCATTTAGTTGCTTGCTTATTAAATATCCCACGGGTTGTTTGATTATTAATAACTTCAATACAGGTTGAAAATGGCTGATATTTATCATCACAGTTATCAGTAATATTGGTTTGACGCGTTTGCGGTATACCAAGTGACATATTACCAACAACAATATAACCATCTGCGGTTTTTACAATATCAGAGGCTTGGCTGGTACCACCATATTCACTAAATTGGGGTACTAAAGGAACTTCCATACCGCTTTCAGATATAACAATACCGCGCTCTATAAAGTCACGGGTAAACCACGGTTTAGGATCAGTTTCGTCCTCTATAGTAAACTCTATTTTATCAAAAGGAGCACTACCCCAACCAACTGTAGTGCCATCTTCTGCAACAGCGTTGTAAAAGTTAGTCACAGAGCGGGTAACGCCTGGGTAATCAGGCGAGTTTATATCAAACAATGTTTGCTCAACAGCAGCGCCGCTATCATATTTTATTGCCGTTAGTGAGCTTAACTTTTGAAACTGATAATTAGCCGACACATTTGCTAAAAAACGAATCATGAAGCTATGCGCATCTGCATTTGTTGCTACAGCATTGTTTTTTTCTATGTCTTCTAACGTAAAAGTAATCTCTTTATCACTAAGCTCAAATGCATTAACTTCATTAGTGTAAGCGTTTTGAATTAAACTCAGTGAAAAATCAATATGCTCAATATCTACAGGTAAATTATATAAGCCATTAGCTATACCTATAATATGACCACTTTCACTTACATCGGTAACATAAGAATATTTCGCGCCTTCAAGTGCACCCAATTCCGTTAATTGATAAGTCGCACTTAATGCTGAAGTACTCATTGTTGCTAAAATACTGGCAGCGAGTAATTTATATTTCATTTTAGTCCTTACTACTGATTTTTTAATTCTTCAAGTTCTTCCCAGCGCGAAAACGCGGCCTCAAGGTCTGACTCAAGTTTTGCCAAATGGTTCAATGCCTTAGCCGTTATATCACTGTCTTGCTTAAAAAAATCAACATCACTAACTATGGCTTGTTGAATTTCAACATCGGCTTCGAGTTGTTCCATTTTATTAGGCAGTTGCTCTAATTCAAGTTTTAATTTGTAAGAGAGTTTATTACCTTTAGCCTCTGCTTTAACTACTGGCGCAGCAGGTGCTTTTTCAACTTTTTTAGTTGCTTGCTGTGGTTGATTTTTTTGTTGCTCTGCTAAGTAATTAACATAGGCTTCGTAATCACTGTAGCCGCCAACAATATCAGTAATCTTGCCATTACCTTCAAATGCCCAAACACTAGAGCAGGTATTATCAATAAACTCACGGTCATGGCTTACTATTAATACTGTGCCTTGATACTGGTTAATAATATCTTCCAAAAGCTCTAATGTTTCTATATCCAAATCATTAGTTGGCTCATCGAGTACCAATATGTTTGACGGTTTTAAAAACAGTTTAGCCAATAACAAGCGGTTTTTTTCACCACCCGAAAGCGCTTTAACTGGTGTACGGGCACGTGCTGGCGGGAACAAAAAGTCTTGTAAGTAACCTAATACATGGCGCGAGCGACCACCCATCATTACTTCTTGCTTACCTTCAGCAACGTTGTCTTGTACTGTTGCTTCTTCATCTAATTTTTCACGGTATTGGTCAAAGTAAGCAAATTCTAAATTAACACCTTGCTTAGTTTCACCGCTATCTGGGGCTAGGCTACCAAACATTAATTTTAATAACGTTGTTTTACCAATGCCATTAGGACCAACTAAACCAATACGATCGCCGCGCATAACCAAGGTTGAAAAATCATCTGCAATCACTTTATCTTTAAATGCATGACAAAGATGCTTAGCTTCAAATACCAATTTACCCGAACGATCTGCGGTTTCAATATTAAAGTCTGTTTTACCTACTTGGTCAACACGTTGTTTACGCTCGTTACGTAGTTGCTTAAGTTCACGTACGCGCCCTTCATTACGGGTTCTTCGTGCTTTAACACCTTGGCGTATCCACGTTTCTTCTTCGGCTAAACGCTTATCAAATAAAGCATTTTGGCTTTCTTCAACTTTTAAGTCGTGGGCTTTTTGCTCTAAATAAGTAGCATAGTCGCCAGGGTATGATATTAATTTACCACGGTCTAAATCTAAAATACGCGTTGCAACAGCACGAATAAAGGCACGGTCATGCGATATAAATACAATGCCGCCTTTAAATTCTTTTAAAAATTGCTCAAGCCACATAACACTTGCCATATCTAAGTGGTTAGTAGGCTCATCGAGTAATAATAAGTCTGGCTCACTAACCAGTGCACGAGCAAGTGCAACTTTACGTAACCAGCCACCTGAAAGTGACTCAAGCTTAGCATCAGGTGTTAACTCTAATTGGGTTAAAACAACTTGAATGCGACTGTCAAAACGCCAGCCATCAACCGCTTCTAATTGGTTTGATAAACGCTCAAGTTTATTTAATAACTTATCGGTACATACGGTTTGTAGCTCTGTACTCACATGATGAAAATCAATCAGTAAGTTGGCAATTTCAGGCATACCTTGAGCAACATAATCAAATACAGTGCCGCTTGCGCCTTTTGGTGGATCTTGTTCTAAACGAGAAATTCTTATACCGCCAAGCTGGTTTATTTCGCCATCATCTAATAAAACCTCACCATCGAGTACTTTTAATAACGTTGACTTACCAGCACCATTTCGACCTACAACACACACACGCTCGCCACTTTCAATCACTGCATCTGCTTTATTAAGCAATGCATGAGTACCAAAGGCCAGTTGTGCTTTTAAAATTCTAATTAAATCCATAATTCTTCTTTGCTCTTATTCTGCTTGCGCTAAAAATTCACGCACGTCTAGTGCAGTAAAAGGCCAAAATAATTGTTGGCCTTGCTCACTTTTAAATACCGGAATACTAACCTGATAATCAGCAATAAGCTGATCATCAGTCATAATATCTACTAGCAATAATTCATTGTGGCTATTAACTAATCCCTTAATTAATTGCTCAGCTTGTTCACACAAATGACAACCATCTGTGTGATATAAAATCCACTTAGCCATGGGTAATTAACCAGCTATTATGAATTTTTTTATTACGCTTAAAATCAGGCGATAAGGTTTTGTCAGAAATATTAACCGCTTTTAAGCCCAAGCCAATTAAACCCACTTCATCCATAACAAAGCCACGTTTATTATTAGAAAAAATAAGCGTACCCGACGGGCTTAATATTTTTTTAACCCAAGTTAATAACTTAATATGATCGCTCTGCACATCAAATGCATCTTTCATACGCTTAGAGTTTGAAAACGTCGGGGGATCTAAAAAGATTAAATCGTACTGCGCCGTCGCATGCTCTAGCCACTTTAAGCAATCTGCTTGCTCAAAACGGTAGCGAGTATTACTAATATTATTTAAATCAAAGTTGTCTTGGCCCCATTTTAAATAGGTTTTTGACAAGTCAACCGTGGTAATTGCTTTAGCGCCACCAAGTGCTGCATGTACTGACGCTGTACCTGTGTAGGCAAATAAGTTTAAAAAGCGCTTATCTTTGGCGTTTTCTTGAATATAACGACGCATTAAACGGTGATCTAAAAACAAGCCAGTGTCTAAGTAATCAAATAAATTCACTTTAAACTTAGCGCCAAACTCTTCAACCACCATAGTGCGGTTTTGTTTAGCCATTGGCGTGTATTGCTCTTCGCCTTTTTGCTTTTTACGTACTTTTACAGCAATATTCTCTGGTGCTATTTTGAGTTGTTCAGCGGTTAAGCTGATCACATCTTGTAAGCGTTTTTCAGACGTTTTTTCATCAATTTCTTTCGGGGCTGCGTATTCAAAAATAACCGCTGAGTCACCGTAAATATCTACAGCAACGTTGTACTCAGGAATATCAGCTTCGTATACACGGTATGCTGTAATTTCGTTTTGCTTAAGCCAGTTTTTTAAACCCTGCTTGTTCTTTTTCAATCGATTAGCAAAAGACATTGAACCTTCAAAATTCAGCGCTTTTTTATCATCGGTTGTCAGGCTTACTTGTTTGTCATCAAGTTGATACAAGTTAAGTTCAACATCTAACGGGCCATTTTTAAATTTATAACGTTTCAGCCTAACCAACTTTAACAGCTTAAATAAGCTCTCATCCATACCCAGTAAAGCAAGCTTCCAATGATTGAAGTGCTTTTTAAAGCCCACGCCTAAATTACGATGTAAATCTACAAGCTCAGCCATAGAACCAATACGCTCACCATAAGGTAAGTTAGATATAACTACGCCAGGTAATTTAGCCACTGCGGTTAGTTTAGTTGCATCACTTTGTTTAAACTTAATAATATCGTCTAGCTCAGCACGTTTTGCGTTATCAATTGCTTTACCTAATACTTGAGCGTCGTAATCGTGGCCAATGAGCCATAATTTAGGGTCTATAATATTGCCCAGCAATTCTTCTTTTAGCTCTTTAAATTTCGCAGCTCTAAAACTTGGTAAGCGCTCAAATGCAAAGCCTTCGCGAAATAAGCCGGGAGCTTCGTTGCGCGCCATACCGGCAGCTTCAATTAAAATAGTACCTGCACCACAACATGGGTCAAACAAAGGCTGATTTACATTTTCAAGCCAGCCGCTGCGTTTGATTAATGCCGCTGCTAAATGCTCTTTTATAGGTGCTTTACCTTGGCCCTGTCGGTAACCACGTTCAGATAAACGCGGGCCAGAGTAATCTATATACATAGATACGCCATAACGATTTAAACGCGCAACCACACGCACATTAGCGTCTTGTTTATCAACATTAGGGCGCTGCTCGAATAAGTCGTTAAAGTAATCAACTATGGCATCTTTTATAACTAAACCAGAAAACTGTGTATTTTTTAATGAGTCGTTGGTGCCATTAAAGTCGACAGCAAACGTTTGTGTAGGCCCAAACCATTCTTGCCATGGTTGTGAGCGAGCAAAGTTATACAGGCTATTTTTGTCATCTACGCCTTCTTTTTCTTCAATAAGCATAAGCACGCGCGTAGCAAAGCGAGTCGATAAACACACCTTTTGCGCCAATAATGAGTCTGCCTCAAAGCGAACAGAACCAACAGTTTGCTTAGACACAGTTGCGCCAAGTTCTGTTAGTTCATCAACCAATAAATTTTCGATTCCGATAGAAGTAAGTGCGATAAATTGCAAAGTAGTAACCCTTAATAGCTAATTGCGCAGGATTATAACATAGGTTTGCATACAAACACGCCATAAACACGGGCTGAAAATAAAATTAGATTAAGCTATTTTGCTATGAATATGCTGATTTAAGAGAGGATGTACACGATTGTTTAAAACGCGAATGGCTTCAAACTGTACTAATGATAAATTATCATCTAATTGAAAATTTTCACTTAGGTTAATACACACAGATGCATCACTGCTGTGCTCTACAATTAAAAACTCTCCCGACTGCGCTTTAGAGGTTAAATTAATAACGGCTTCAGTACTTGGAGTGCTTCCTGTGTATTGCTCAAAAAACCAACTTTTAGCAAGTACTGGCTTTAATTGAAATTTCACTGCGGTTGCATTGAGTGATATTTGACATAATTGCGCTGGATTCCACAGCTTAAATTGCACAAGATATTGATAAACTTGTTCATAAAAAGCGGCATCTTCTAAGCTAAAATAAGGGTTTTTAAATGTACTGTCAGTAAGTTGTCTTAACTTATAAGGAGTGCAGAGCTGCATATCTTCATTTAAATCAAGTAATAAGCGGTTTTTTTTGGCGCAAGATATCCACTGCCATTGCTTTGATGCTTGTAACATATCCCCTCCACGCTTAACATTTAAATATAATAAAAACAATAAGCACAAAGTATAGCCGCTTTTAATCATTTTTAAAATGTTTTATTAGAACATTTATTGAACGATCAAAAGCTTAGAGGGCAAGTTAGCCTTTTAGTGTTAAAACAAACTTAACTTTTAAGGCTAAGTAGCCCTATTTTTTATAAACTATCAACTATCGATTTAATTAATTGTGGGCCTTTATAAATAAAGCCAGTATAAATTTGTACTAAATCGGCACCTGCGTTTATTTTTTCTTTCGCCGATGACACATCGTCAATACCGCCTACACCTATAATAGGTAACTGCCCATTAGTTAAGCGCTTTAGCTCGCTAACTACATGCGTCGCACGCTCCCTAACTGGCTGCCCCGATAAACCACCGGCTTCGTCAGCATATTGCTGACCCACAACCATGCTACGCTCAAGTGTAGTATTGGTAGCAATTACCCCATCTATTTTATTGCTTAGTAAAGATTCACTTACTTGAGCAATTTGGATTGGATCTAAATCTGGCGCAATTTTTACCAGCATAGGTACCTGTTTACCATGTTTAGCAACAAGATCAAGCTGCTCGTTTTTCAAACTTTGTAGTAAATCATCAAGGGCTGCACCGTATTGTAAATCACGAAGCCCTGGGGTATTTGGCGATGAAATATTAACAGTTATATACGAGGCATGTTCAAACACCTTGCGCATGCAATGTATGTAATCGTCTTTGCCTTGCTCATTCGGTGTGTCTTTATTTTTACCAATGTTAATACCTAAAATACCGGTATAGTTGGCTGCTTTAACGTTATTAACTAAATTATCAACGCCTTTGTTATTAAATCCCATGCGATTGATAATGGCATTTGACTGCGGCAATCTAAACATACGTGGTTTATCGTTACCAGCTTGTGGGCGCGGAGTAACTGTACCCACTTCAACAAAACCAAAGCCCATTTGTGCAAATGCAGTAATACACTCTGCATTTTTATCAAGCCCTGCAGCAAGACCAACGGGGTTTTTAAGTTCTAAGCCTAAAAAATTAACTGGTTTATTCACAATATTTTGTGACCAAGCAGCGCTTAATGGTGTATTGGCAAAACGACTTAAATTATTAAGAGCGAACTCATGCGCCCACTCCGCATCACGGGTAAACATAAAACGGCGAGCTAAATCGTAAAACATGAATATAATCCTCTTAAAATGCAGACAAAAAAATACCTCAGACTAGGCCGAGGTATTGTATAACAATTTTAACCATTAACTCATTATTTTCACCAAGGAAAATAATGAGTAGGCATTAATTATGGTTTTTATTCTATTACACGCAGTTATGGCTTAATAACATGAGTTCACGTAGTGCTACTGAAAACTTAGCAAAATCGTGAGTTTGTGATGTTCTAAACTCTGCAAGCATTTGCTTCCAACGTTGTAATAATAACTCTTGGCTATCCATCCATTGCTCAATTTGGCCATTAACATCTTTGTTATCATCGGCAAAACCGTTTAATACCACTTCTGCTAATGTACGTTGTTGCCAATCAAGCTCTTCGCGGTACGATGCACGCGCTAATGCCTGCCAATGGTTTGCTACTGGTTGCTTAGTAATTTGCTCTAAGAACCAATGTAAGCCCATGTTTGCACCAAGCTTGAAGTAAGTATGCGATACAGTATCGATACTTTGTTTCGAACTTGCTGAGATTTCAGCTAAGTCCATAGCAGAAAACAAGCTAGATAAACCAGTAATGCGATTAGCTAGTTCTGCAGGCACACCACTTTGTGTTAACTCTTGGGCAGCTGCAACTAAAAGCTCGCCTTCTTTATCAACCATATACGTTGTTAAATTAGCACTTAAATCTGCAAATGTTGGCGCAAAAAATTCAACTGTTTGGGTAATTGTTTGTGCTTTGTTGCGATGACGTAAGAACCAACGTGTTACACGACGAACCGTGCGACGTAATTGGTATAGCATTTCGGTTTGTACAGCAGCCGGAATTTTATTATCAAGTGCAACAACCGAGGCCCACGTATCGCTCATTTGGAACAACTCGCTGGCAATTGAATAACATAAAGCAATTTCAGCTTCATTTGCACCGGTTTCTTCATGCATACGCACCATGAAGTTAAGGCCCATATCGTTAACAATTTGATTAGCCAGTTTAGTGGCAATAATTTCTTTACGAAGTGGGTGATTATCCATCGCTTCGTTAAACTTCTCACGCAGTGGTAACGGGAACGAATTAACTAACAATTGACGGTAATATGGATTTTCCGTAATTTCATCTGTAACAAATGACTCTTTAAGTACCATTTTAGAGTACGACACTAAAATCGCTAACTCTGGACGTGTTAAGTCTTTGCCAGCTGCTGCACGTTCTGCTAATTCTTCATCACTTGGGATAAACTCAATCGCACGATTTAGCTTGCCTTCTTTTTCAAGAGCATGAATAAAGCGAATTTTCTCTTTAAGCGTTGATGAGCCTTTAGATTGAGTAATTGAAATAGTGTGTGTTTGACGATAACAATCATTCAATACCAGCTTAGACACTTCGTCTGTCATAGCGTATAAAAGTTCATCGCGTTGCTTGCGCGTTAAGTCACCTGAGGTAACTAAACCATTAAGTAAAATCTTAATATTAACTTCGTTATCTGAACAAGTAACGCCACCTACGTTATCAATAAAGTCAGTATTAACACGGCCGCCTTTCGCTGCAAATTCAATACGTCCTAACTGAGTTGCACCTAAGTTACCGCCCTCGCCAAATACTTTAGCACCTAGCTCGCCACCGTTAATACGCAGTGCATCGTTTGCACGATCCCCTACATCGGCGTCAGTTTCTTTGCTGCTCTTAACATAAGTACCAATACCACCATTCCACAATAGATCGTAATCCATCATTAGCGCAGCTTTGATCAGTTCAGTTGGTGTCATGCTGGCTTTTTTAGTGCCTAACATTTTTTTCATTTCTGGGCTTAGTGTAATCGACTTAGCCGCACGAGAGAAAACACCACCACCGGCAGAAATTAAATCTTTATTAAAGTCTTCCCACGATGAACGCGGTAATTTAAATAAACGTTCACGCTCAGGATACGTTGCTGCTGCATCTGGTGTTGGGTCAATAAAAATATGCATATGGTTAAATGCAACTTGTAAACGAGTATGTTTAGATAACAACATACCATTACCAAATACATCCCCTGCCATATCGCCAATAGCTACCACGGTAAAATCGGTTGTTTGACAATCAATATCCATTTCGCGGAAATGACGTTTAACTGATTCCCACGCGCCACGTGCTGTAATACCCATTTTCTTATGGTCATAACCCACTGAGCCACCTGATGCAAACGCATCACCTAGCCAAAAGTTATATTCATTTGCAATGCCATTAGCAATATCAGAGAAAGTTGCAGTACCTTTATCGGCTGCTACAACTAAATAAGCATCATCGCCATCGTGGCGAGTTACATCTACAGGCGCAACAATTTCACCTTGTACAATATTATCTGTGATATCTAACAAACCACGAATAAAGATTTTGTAACACTCTTGGCCTTCTTTTAAGAATGCTTCACGCTCAGTTGGCAATTGTTTACAAACAAAACCGCCTTTAGAACCTACTGGCACAATTACCGCATTTTTCACTTGTTGTGCTTTAACTAAGCCAAGTACTTCAGTACGGAAATCTTCACGGCGATCTGACCAACGCAAGCCACCACGGGCAACACTACCGTATCGTAAATGCACACCTTCAATACGCGGAGAATATACAAAAATTTCAAACGCCGGTAATGGTAATGGTACGCCAGGAATTAAGCTTGGCTTAATTTTAAACGATACATACGATTTAAATTGGCCATTGCCATCTTTTTGAAAGAAGCTAGTACGCAGTGTTGCCACTATCATATCAACGTATAAACGTATAATACGGTCATCATCAAGATTGGCTACGTTTTCAAGTTCTAAATATATTTCTGTACTAAGCTTTTCAAGTGTTTTTTCACTTGCAGGGCTTTTAACTGAGAACTTTTTAGTAAACAAGTTAACAATTTTTGCTGCAATGTGTGGATAATTTGCAAAAGTGCCTTCAATGTAAGCTTGCGAGAAGGTAACCCCAATTTGGCGCATGTATTTAGCGTACGCACGTAATATTGACGCTTCACGCCCAGTAAGACCACCCATTAATACTAAACGGTTAAAACCGTCGTTTTCTAAGCGGTTATTCCAAACACTGGTTAACGCAGCGCGAAAACGTGCTGAAATTTTATCAAAATCTGCCATCCCTTTGCTATCAATTAGCATAGAGAAATCCATGATCCAATTAATGCTACCATCGCTAGTTTTAACTGAATAAGGTGTTTCGCCAACGACACGTAAGCCAAAGTTTTCTAGCATCGGCATCACATCAGATAAGTGAATAGGCTCATCTTTATGAAATAAGCTTAAACGCACAACATTGCTGTTAGCTTCTTCTTGCGGGCGATAAAATAACATTTCAAGTTTGTTTTCATCGTTAAGCATTTCTAGCTTTTCAATATCAACAACAGCTGCACTTGGTAATACTTCATCTTTATATGAGCGAGCAAATGCTTGAGCATACTTACGGTTTAATTCATTACCGCGTGCTTCGCCAGCTTGCTCTAGTAAGGCTGATTGTAATTTATCTTCCCAAGTACGGGCCGCTTCAACTAAATTGTTTTCAATGTCTTTCACTTTATACTCTATATTATTATCAGTCACACGCACGGTATAATGAGTACGGGCTAGTGTTGACTCAGAGAAATAGGTTGTAAATTCGACTTTTTCGTCAGAATTAAATGCATTTGCTAAAATATTTTGCGTTTCATGACGCAGTGCCGTGTTATAGCGCTCACGTGGTACATAAACCATACATGAGAAAAAACGTCCATAGGCATCTTTACGTACAAACAAGCGACACATATCACGCTCTTGTACTTGCAACACGCCCATTGCAACTTCTAGCAATTCGCTTTCGCGGGCTTGTACAAGTTCATCTCGCGGGTAGGTTTCTAAAATATTAAGCACCGCTTTATAAGCATGGGTGCCTTTGGCAAAATCACACATTTGCATAATACGGTCAATTTTACTTTTAAGAACCGGTACGTCTGCCGCACTGTAGTTATAAAAGTTTGACGAGAACAAGCCAATAAAGCGATCCTCACCAATAACATTGCCTTTGTCATCAAAACGTTTTACACCAACATAGTCGATATAAGCCGGACGATGTACGCGTGATAATGAGTTAGTTTTAGTTAAAATTAGTAAGTTACTACTACGCGCATCTTGGCGAGCAGCTTCTGGTAATTCAGAAAGTAGACGAGTGTGTTCTACACCGGCATTTTTCATCAAACCTAAACTGGTTTCCATTACGCCTTTTAACTCGTAATCACCCTGTATTGGCGATAACTCATATTGGCGATAGCCCATTAGGGTAAAGTTGTCTTTAACTAACCAGTCTAAAAACTCAACCGTTTCATCTACTTCAGCATTATTTTTGCCAGCACGACGTTTTGGTAGCTCTTTACTAACTGCAATTAGCTTTTCGCGAATTGGCTGCCAGTCTTCTACCGCTACCGATACATCTGTAAGTACAGACTCTAACTCTTGTTTGAAAGACTCAATCACAGCTGAATCTGTTTGACGGTCAATTTCAATAAAGAATACTGTTTTGGTCGAGGTTGATTCTTGCTCTGCTTTTAAACCAGATAAACCTGAGATCTTGTCATTTTCATCTCGTTGGATTTTAAGCGGGCTATGTAGTAATAAGTGAGAGGCAATATTTTCACGAGTCATGGCCATACGTACTGAATCAACTAAAAACGGCATGTCTTTAGCTATAATCTCAACAATGGTATGCGATGACTGCCAGCCATCTTTTGCCACTTCTGGGTTGAAAACGCGAATAACCGCGTCATCAGACGTGTTCTTTTCTAGCGAATTCCAAAGGCTTAGTGCAGCACCATATAAGTCACTATCGTTACGATTAGCCAAATCCTCTTTAGACATATTGCTGTACAAGGCTTTGGCGAATTTTTCAACGAGTAACACATTATCAGCGCGAACTTTTTTGTGGATAAGCTTACAAACATTATCTAAAATAACTGAGGCTTGACCTTCATTTCGTGTCATTGTTTATTCCTTAAATCTATTACTGCTTAATAGCAGAATATTTGTACAGCATTTATTAGCGTGGAGTCGAGCAAATTCTAACTCGTTTACAACTAATAAACAGCCTTTTACGATGAAAACATTTTTAGCTTTTCAGCTATTTGGTCATCTATTCACAAATTATAGATATAAATGGCCTTTACAGGCCATTTAGGAGCAAACTTATTCACTTTATTTTTTCTGGTCAGTCCAGAGCAAGCTACCAATTGCTGGTAAAAGCAGCACTGCACCCAGCATATTTACTAAAAACATGAAGGTAAGCAAAATTCCCATATCAACTTGAAATTTCAAATCAGAGAAAATCCAAGTACTCACGCCAATAGCAAGTGTAATACCGGTAAATAATACTGCACTACCGCGCTCAATTAACGCATTTCGATAAGCCACACTCAGCGGTACATTTTGTTTTAACTGCCCCATCATCGACGACAATATATAAATACCATAATCAACGCCTATACCCACACCTAATGCAATAACTGGCAGTGTAGATACGGTTAAGCCAATTTCCAGCTGTACCATTAGTGCTTGTGCAAGAGTAGATACCACATACAGAGGTAACACTACTGCAATGGTTGCTTTTACGCTTCTAAAGCTTAGTAAACACAAAACAATTACAGCGCCGTAAACATACAGCATCATCGGAATTTGCGCCGCTGACACTGACTCGTTTGTGGCTGCCATTACACCTACTGGGCCTGATGCGAGTTTAAACGCAACTTTATCTGTACCCTCTTCTTGTGCAAAGCGTTTAACACTTTCAATTACAAGATCAATTGTTTGCGCTTTATGATCATCTAAAAAGATAATCACTGGCATCACTGAGCAATCGCCGTTGAGTAATCCCGTGCTGGTTTCTACCCGCGAGGTAGATTGTACTAAGCTTGCAGAGTTACGTGGCAGGCTTTGCCATTTAAGGTTACCTTCGTTATAACCGGCATTTACCGACTGCGCTACCGAGCTTAAGCTTACCGCTGATTGCACACCGGCAACATTCTCTACTTTGTATTGAAAACGGCTAATACGCTGCATCACATCATGCTCAGTACATGCTGCAGGATACGCTTCTACAATTACCTTTAAGATATCAGACGAAATGGTGTATTTGTCCGAGATTAAAAATGTGTCTTGGTTATAGCGTGCATCTTGGTGCAATGATGGTGCGCCAGCATGTAAGTCCCCAATACGCATTTTATCAGCTTGCCAATAACCAAGTGCAAATAACACTAAAGTAAAAGCAATTATCATTTTAGCAATTTTAGGATCGGTGGCTTTAACCAATAAATCTCTAATTGCATCAAGCATATTTGGTTTTTTAGCATCACCCGATTGAATATGTACACTATTTTCAAAGTGCATATACGACGCCCATACAGGGAGTAAAATCAGGTTAGTAAATATAATTACCGCAACACCTAAACTAGCAGTTATAGCAAGCTCTCTAATAATACCAATGTCAATGGTTAGCAGAGTTAAAAAGCCAACCGTATCCGATAACAACGCAATGCCGCCTGGGATCAATAATGCTCTAAAGCTTGACTGACAACATTCTCGCGTACTTTTACCCTCGCCTACTTTTTTACCTATCGCGTTAATCATCTGCACACCATGGCTCACACCAATTGCAAATACTAAAAAAGGTACCAAAATAGACATAGGATCTAAGCCAAAGCCTAAACTCGACAGTAGCCCTAATTGCCAAATTACAGCAATGATCGAACACATTATAGGTAAAATAGTCAGCTTTAAACTGCCACAAAATAGCCAAACCATAATAAAAGTAAAGGCAATCGCGATGGCAAAAAATACCACCACACCTTTTGCACCTTCGGCTATATCACCGGCCATTTTAGCAAAACCAATTATATGAATACTCACCTTGTCGGTGCTTAGCGGTTCACGTAGTTGTGTTTCGAGTTTTTGCGCAAATGCTAAGGTATCGAGCTTTTCTTGGGTTTGCGGATCGGTTTCCATTAATTGCGCTGTCACCATCGCACACGAATAGTCACTGGCAATCATGCGCCCAACTACTTTCGCTTTTTCGATATTTTCTTTAACGACCCCTAAACCCTGTTTATCGGCTTTAAAATTAGCAGGAATTATTGGCCCGCCGGCAAAACCATCTTCAACTACTTCAACAAATCGAGCGCTGGGTGAAAATATTGAATTTACTAAAGGTCGATTAACACCTGGGATAAAATATAGCTGGTCGTGTACCGCTTTTAATTGGGTAAAAAATTCAGGATTAAAAATATCGCCGCTGTCGTCACACACCGAAATTAAAATACTGTTAGCGCCACCAAACTGCTTTTCGTGTTTGGTGTATACCTTCATATAATCGTGGTTTAACGGAATGTTTTTATTAAACGAGGCATCAAGTTGAATTTGTGTCGCTTTAAATGCCAATAAACAGGTTATAAGCACAAAGCTTATAAGCATAATTAAGCGATGTTTAAATATCGCATTTTCTATAAAGTCTAAAATCTTATGCATTAAGGGGTCAACTCCTTCACTTTAATGCCATCTTCTGTTGCCATGATTAGTTTATTATTTAAAATCACACCATCTAGAATTGCTTTACCGTCGGCCAATTGCTCATGTGTAAGCTCAGCGTTTTGCAAATGAAAAATCACGCCGCTATTGGCCAACATTAGCCATTGTTCATTGTTATAATTTATGATGTTGTTAATCGTTGCTGTTTTTTTATTATCAAGGTGCTGCCAATTTTGATCACCTTGCTGGCGAGTAAAAACATTGCCTCGTAATCCTGCCACTACCTCTTGCTGCGCATTGGCGCTAAATGCAAAAAATGATCCTGGGTAAATTTCGTCAACTCGCTGCCATGTTAAGCCTGCATCGGTACTTTTTGCCATTAAGCCCATTTCACCCACTAACATTAAACCGTCTGGAGTTTGCTCAATGCGGTTAAAGTGCGGCAAAATTGAGGCTGTTTCTGCTTCATAACCTTCTGGGTCATGTTCTTTTAAATCACTCAAATATTCTCTATCGTCACTAAATAATAGCGAGTCTAAAAAACGTTTTTGCCAGTGCTTACCACCGTCGCTGGTTTGATAAAACATGCCATAAGCCCCCACAGCATAACCATGTAGCTCATCTTTAAATAAAATATCTAAACACGGTTTATCTATCTCTGGCTTAGCTTGTTGTAAATGCCACGTTTTACCACCATTTGTAGTATTTATAATTGTTGCATCGTGCCCACAGGCCCAGCCATTGTTTTCATTAGTAAAATCAACCGCAGTTAACAATACTTGAGTTGGCACCGATTCTGCTTGTTGCCAATCAATACCATTAATACTTGTAATTACAGTGCCATGCTTACCAACAGCCACTAAACCCGCTTTAGTTTGGGTAATATCAGTCAATAACGTTTTATCGGCGTTTATTGCACTAATAGCAAATTGAGGAGTTTCTTGTGCAACACTCGCACCGCTGAGGATCAGGCTGGCATATACCAAATACTTCATAAATTTAAATCGCCTTGAACTGGGGAATTGTTTGTCTATTTAGGTGAGGAAAAGCCCTGCGCGTCAAAAAGACAAACGCGATGAGAAAGGAAAAAAGGCACCTAACCAATCGGTTAGGTGCCTACTATTAACTATCTACCTTCGCGACGTAATGCGCTTGATGTAAACTCATTGTCGTTAAACGACTGAGAAAAATCATACATTTTGTGCTGGTTATCTAAACCAATTGCTAAGTAACGACGAGAGTTTAAATCATGATAAACCTCTAACGTACTCCACTGCGTTGGTACTTCATAGTAGTTAAGGCCATAAGCCATAGCTACACGGTAAAGTTGGTCACGGTTATCGTAAATATCGGTAACCTGTACTTGCCAGCTATCTTCATCAATATAAAACACACGTTTTTTATAAATATGGCGCGTATCATCTTTTAATTTAGCTTCAACCACCCACACACGGTGCTTTTCGTAGCGTGTATGCTCAGGGTTAATATGTCCTGGCATTAATATTTCGTCATAGCTTAGTTTATCGCTATGGAGCTTATAACTATTGTATGGAATATAAAGCTCTTGCTTACCTTTTAATGTCCAGGTGTAACGGTTTGGTGACCCGTTAAACATGTCAAAGTCATCAGTAGTACGTAAGCTGTCAGCTGCTGTACCTGGTGCATCATAAGCAACGTTAGGTGCACGACGAACACGACGTTGACCACTGTTGTAGGTCCATGCTTGGCGTGGCGTTAATATTTGGTCCATGGTTTCATGCACTAATAACGCAGTACCCGCTAGGCGTGCCGGCTCTGTTACTTTTTGTTTAAACTTAAACAAAATATTTGAGTCTTGCAGTTGCGCAGGTGTAGCACTTGGATCTGAGTATTTAACTAGTAGTTGCTCATCAAAACCAACATAGTTATACGAACCCGAAGCGGTAGGTGCTGCTTGGCCGCCAAAACGCTCAATAGACTGACCACGGTAACGTAGCAAGTGATTCCAAATTGCCTCTAAACCAGTTTTAGGAATAGGAAATGGAATACCAATTGCTGTACTTTTAATCCCATTACCGCCTTCTATTAGCTCTGCAGTGGGTGCAAATTGCTTAGTTGCATCATATACAAATTGCGGGAACGAAGCAGAGCGACGAGTTGCATATACTGGCATTTTAAAGGTATCTGGATACGCTTCAAATAACGCAATTTGGCCAGGGCTTAAGTTCGCTTTATATTTTTCAATATTGCTTTTATCAATAGTAAACAACACTTTATCCGTATTAAACGGGTCTAAGTGATGCATACCTGCTTTATAACCTGCCGGTGCTGCGGTAATACCACCATTCCACGCAGGAATAGAACCATCTGCATTGCCTGCTTTTTGAGCGCCTAGTGGCGTTAAGTCTGCACCTAAGCGCGCAACTTCTTCGCTGCTAATTTTAGCTAAAGCAGCGTGACTTGCAAACAAGCTACAAAATGCAGTAGCAATGAGGGTAGGTTTTTTAATCATAATAATATTACCCCTAAATAGAATATTTTAAGTTAAATGAAATGTAATCGCGATCAGAGAAGGTATTAATGTCGCCGCCACCCCAAAATGAGTTGTAGCTAACATCTAATGACCACGCATTTTGATAGTTAAAGTTCATGGTTGCACCTAACGATTTACGATCCTCTATAAACAAAAACATAGGATCTGGCGTGCTACCATTTACGTCATGAGAAAATACAAAACGTGGCGAAAAGTTAATACCGTTATACAGGTTATAATAATCACCTTTAGCAATTAAGCGATAACCCCACGATGTAGCCGTAGCAAATTGTTTTTGCTCTGCTCCATTTGATAACGCCATATGTAGCGCAGAATAATCAGAACTGCCCGGGCCGGTCATAACGCCACTACGCCCAGTACCAGAAACGTTTAAACGCATTTCATCGTACTCCGGCATACTATGAATACGCACGCCACCAACCTCACCTACCACAGCCCAGCTATCTGCACCCAAAGATGGGCCAAATAAATGCGTCGCGGTAAATTGTAATTGACTGGTATTACGCTCTATATAACCTTTTGCTAGCTCGCCTGGGCCAACAACACTAACTGCATTGCCTTGGCTCATTTGTGAAATACCTGCAAATTCAGGGCGTAAACCTGCCACTGCTAATTGCTCTGGCATTGCAGCGTAAAGTAGCTCTACGTCATCAATTTGTAGTGGTTCATCTTCGCGAAAAGTAAACTCACCGGCAAACGCAGTTTCACCTAAAGATGTGTTGAAGCTCAAACCATAGAGTTTAATGTCTTCTGGGTATTCATTTTTTGCTAAAGAGAAAGCTCTTAAATTATGAATATTATCTTCAGTGATTTCGGTCGTTGTAATCATTGCTAAATCTTGGGCAAGTGAAGCTTGAGTGAAATTAGACACTCGACCAGATACTAACGGGCGACGGCTATGATAATTCACATGATAAAATGCCACTTCCGTGTCATTAAATTCAGGTAAAAACACGCCTAAACGTAAACCGTATTGGCCGCCGTCATCCGGCTCTACTTTACCTTCATCGCCTTTACCTTTTAGTGCTACCTTAGTTGGATAGGCTAAATACATTTCGGCCAGTAGCGCTTTGCCTTGAGCACTTGAAGGATCAACGCCTTTGAGTGAGGCTGCTAGGGCAAAGTCAGAGGTTAAATTATTTAAACTGTCGGTTAAAAATGCTAAATCAATATCAGGATTTGAAGTAAAACCTAACTGCACATTTTGCTGATAACCATTTTCAGATGCAAAGTCATTGGTAGAAAAATACGTTCCCGTTGCTGGTAAGCGTGTTTCTTGCCATTGGTATTGATAAAAACCCTCTAAGGTTACGTTATCAGTAATACCTAACGACGCCCATAACATACCAACAGGTATAAAGGCTTCTTTAAGCTCTGCACCAGGCGCTTTTAAACGGTCTATGTCAACTGGGTTAACGTTAATACCATGCGATATTAATGTACTTTCACCCCAATTTATTACTTGTTGACCAACGCGAATTGATAGTGGGTTTTTTCCTTCATTTAAATCAAAGCTTGCCCATACATACGCATCTAATAAACGGATGTCAGCACAGCTTTGTGCTTTTGTATCTTTGTCATCACATGGATCGACGCCTTGGCCTGAGGTAGGGTTTACATAAGCACGATCGCCATCCATTAACTCAAAGTCATAAAAATACATAAATCGAGTAAACAAACCATAATTATCTTTACTGATAGATAGATCATGGGTGCCCTTTAATAGTTTTGAAAACGAATCACCACTATCAAAGTTTAAATCGCCTGCATCACCATTGTTTGAATATGATCCTGGTTGCGCCCACACATCTTGCGATGAGTAAACGGTATTGTTTAAGGCTGGGTTATAACCCGTCCAATCGAATGAAGGGTTGTTACTTTTACCTATTAAGCCAAAGTCTCGGTCTTCTACACGAATACTTTGTCCATAAGAAAAAGTGGAGTCGAAAGTTATATCAAAACCTCCGGCTTCAAAAACTGCCGCTTGTGCAGTCATTGCAGATAACCCTAAGCTTGCGGCTGCTAAACCTATAGCGATTTTATTTTTAACAAAAAGCGATCTTCTTATCATTTTGGTTTCCCCCCTGTCGCGGGTCATTTTGTGTGATCAAGTTATTGTTTTTAGTGTAATCGTAACGATAGAAGCGAATTAAACAAATTACAAACAGTCGCCTTCAATCAGTCATAATCTTTTTTTATTCACTGACGTTTACGCAATGGTAAGACGTCATACCAGTAATTTATACACGCAAATTAACAATAGGACAAATCGAAATTAACAAAAAGGCAATATTTATGTATATCTATAACATAAATACAAGCGCTTAGGCTACTCGTTCGAGGCGGATAAACTTATTTTCGGGGGTAAGTATCAATCTAAACCTACCTCGCACCCCTAAACTAGAAATGTAGGGGCGCAGGTAGTTTGCGGCAAATCGAATGGTTTTACCGCTGTCATCTACAACTTGTACTGAGCTATAACGTCCATGGTAGTAATCCATGCATTCGTTGTAGCTCAAATTTAATCTAAAATAATATTCAATCATGATTTAATTTAAGGCTTTTTCAACCTTCTCAAATAAATCGTCGCTCAGCGTATCTAAATCAGCTAAACGCTGCAGTTGTGTTTTCATTGCTGCAGAACGTACTTTATCGTAACGTTTCCACGACATAAAAGGCGTTAACATGCGTGATGCATTTTGCGGATTAATAGTATTGAGCTTAATGAGTAAATCACCAAGCAAAGCATAACCTTTACCATCTAGGCGATGAAATTGCGCGGTATTAAAGTGGCTAAAACTGCCAATTAAAGCACGCACTCGGTTAGGATTTGAAAAGTCAAAACAAGGATGTTCATACAGTGCTTTAATATTGTCAATTGCATCATCACCCGACTGCATGGCTTGCAGTGCAAACCATTTGTCCATTACTAATACGTCGTGTCGCCATTGGCTATCAAAATGTGCAAGCAAGGTGTCACTTAATGTATGCGACGCTTTTATAGCACCACTGAGCGCACCGAGCACATTGGTCATATTAGTTGAGCTTGCAGCTTCTTTTATAAATTCAGCCGCTGGTAAACTGTCTGTTTTTGCTAGGTAATACAAACATTGTTGTTTTAATGAACGTATTGCCACAGCAGCCGCATTAACACTGCCATCGTCTTCAAGTGCTTGGTAACAATTAATAAATTCTTGTTCAAGGGTATCAGCTATTTGCTGTTCAAACTGCTGTGTAATAGTAAGAATGGCATCAACTGGGATCGTCTCAAACTCAGCTGCTAAGGTATCAAAGCTAGGGAGTTTTAACAGTTCAGCAAGTAATGCCAAGTCACCTGCTCTACTGGCTATTAATACCTGTAATGCTGCTATTATTTCATTACTTAATGGTTCAGGTTTTTTGCTTGCAATACCACGCTTAACCGCATTAATAAATAGCTGTTGCTGTGCATCCCAACGCGAAAAATCGCTACGCGCAAAGCGCATTATGTGCAATAGGTCTTGATCGTTACTGTGCTGCTTTAATATACACGGGGCTGAAAAGTCTTCCAATAAAACGGCAACAGGTTGCTCTGCTAGCTGATCAAAATTAAATGTTTGCGTTGCTTTAGTTACATCAAGCACATGATCAACGCTCTGACCTTTATATTGTAACGGTACACTTTTCCCCTTGCTATCTAACAGCTCAATTGCAAAAGGAATATGCAAAGTATCGTTTTGTGGCTGATTAATTGGCGCAGCCTGCTCAATGGTAAGGCTAAACGTTTGCGTCTCGCTATGGTAACTTTGTTGTACATTTAAACGAGGAGTACCCGATTGGCTATACCAGCGTTTAAATTGCTCTAAGTTAATATTAGATGCATCACTCATAGCACTTACAAAATCGTCACAGGTAACCGCTTGGCCATCGTGGCGTTCAAAGTAAAGTGTCATGCCCTTTTGAAAGTTAGTTTCACCAAGCAAGGTGTGCATCATACGTATAACTTCAGCACCTTTGTCGTATACAGTCACAGTGTAAAAGTTATTCATTTCAATTACTTTTTCTGGACGAATAGGATGCGCCATAGGCCCTGCATCTTCACTAAACTGGTGAGTACGCATTACTTTAACGGCATCAATACGGTTTAGCGCTCGCGAGCCCAAATCACTGCTAAATTCTTGATCTCTAAATACTGTTAAACCTTCTTTTAACGATAACTGAAACCAATCTCTGCAGGTTACGCGGTTGCCGGTCCAGTTATGAAAGTATTCATGCCCAACAATAGATTCAATGGTGTGATAGTCTTTATCGGTAGCGGTTTCTTGATTTGCCAAAACACACTTACTATTAAAAATATTAAGCCCTTTATTTTCCATCGCTCCCATGTTGAAAAAATCAACGGCAACAATCATATAAATATCAAGGTCATACTCTAAATTAAAGCGTGTCTCATCCCACTGCATCGCTTTTTTAAGTGAGCTCATTGCATGTGGTGTTTTTGACAAGTTACCTTTATCTACAAATAAGGCTAAATCAACATTCTTACCACTTTTTGTAGTATAGCTATCATTTAACACATCAAAGTCACCCGCCACTAAAGCAAATAAGTAACTTGGCTTCTTAAACGGATCTTGCCACTTAGCAAAATGACGACCGTCTTGCGTTTCACCGCTATCTACCATGTTGCCATTAGAGAGTAACTGCGGGTATTTTTTGTCTGCTATTATGGTTACATCGAATGTTGATAAAACATCTGGACGGTCCATATAGTAAGTTATTTTTCTAAAACCCTGCGCTTCACACTGAGTACAATAAGCCCCACCCGATAAATAAAGTCCTTCTAAAGAAGTATTTGTTTGCGGAGAAATTTCGGTCACTATACTAAGTTGGCAGTGATCTGGTAGGTTATTAATAATGAGTTGCTCACCCACTATTTTATAATCGCTAATATCATGAGTATCTATTGAAAGCGACACTAAGCGTAAATCAATGCCATCGAGTACTAAAGGTGCCGTTTTAGCGCCCACGCGGCTCAATGTAAGTAGCGCAGTGACTCTTGTTGTTAACGGCTGTAAATCAAAGTTAAGCTCGGTGTGATTAATTAAAAAGTTTGGCGCTTGGTAGTCTTTTAAATATTGTGTTTGCGGTTTTTGTGCGGCAGTCATAAATACTCCAAAAACAGCCTCTTTTATGTTTAAAAGAGGCTGTTTAAATTAAGCTGTCTGTTTTGGTTTAATACGTAATATTTTAATACCTAAATAAGCGTAAATAATTGCCAAGACAGGGTTAATTAAATTAAAGAAAGCATACAGTGCATAGTCAAATGGATTGATCAGTAACACGCTTTGCATATATGCACCACAGGTATTCCATGGGATCAGCGGGCTAGTAATTGTGCCGCCATCTTCTAAGGTACGCGATAAATTAACCGGCTTTAAACCACGGTTTGCGTATTCTTCTTTAAACATCCGCCCCGGTACCACAATAGCAATATATTGATCCGCTGCAATGACGTTTGTACCAATACAAGTCGCTATAGTTGCAGTGATTAACGACCCTGTGCTTTTTGCGATTTTAAGAATACTCTTAACAAACACATCTAACAGTCCCGTTTTTTCCATAATAGCGCCAAACATCAGTGCCGTCATAATTAGCCAGGTTGTTGTAAGCATACCTGACATACCACCACCACTGAGGAGCGCATCCATATTGTCGTCTTGGGTACTAATACTAAAACCATCAAAAAAAGTGGTCCAAATTAATTTAAAGTAGCCTATTAGCTGGCCTTGGCTTATGTCTATTTGGCTGGCAATTAAATCAGATTGAAACAACACAGCCCACACAGCGCCAAGTACCGCGCCTATCGATATAGCAGGAAACGCTGGCATTTTGCGTATCGCAAGTACCAAAAGTACAATTAAAGGCACTAGCATTTCTAAACCAATATTAAAGTTTTGCTGCAAAATAGCAGTAATTTCATCAATACGCCCTGCTTCACTCGATGCAGTCGCGTTAAACCCCATAAATATAAAGATTATTAAGGCAATTACAAAGCTCGGTACTGTAGTCCATAGCATATGCTGAATATGTTCAAATAAATCTGCCCCCACAACCGCAGGCGCTAAATTAGTAGTCTCTGATAGTGGACTAAGCTTATCGCCAAAATACGCGCCCGATATAACCGCACCAGCCGTTACTGTTTGCTCTAACCCTAAGCCTGTAGCAACGCCTAATAAAGCCACACCTATTGTAGCCGCTGTGGTCCACGAACTACCAATGCTCATTGCTACAATGCCACAAATTAAACAACTAGCTGCATAAAACCAACTCGGATTAATAACCTGTAAGCCATAGTAAATTAGCGTAGGTACTGTGCCCGAAAGCAACCAAGTGCCTATTAACGCACCTACCATAAGTAAAATTAAGATAGCACCTAACGACAAGGTGATCCCTTCAATCATCGCATCTTCTAGTTTTTTCCAATTGTAGCCATTTTTTAGACCTATTAATGCTGCTGCAAAAGTAGCAAATAACAAAGCTATTTGATTTGGCCCAGAAGAGGAATTATCACCAAATAGATAAACAGCCGCACCAAGTAAACAAATGAGAACTGAGATTGGAATGAGTGCATCAAAAAACGAGGCGGGTTTTATTGGTTTTTCTTCTAATGACTTCAAGATAAAGACTCCTACACACATCTAATGCATGTTAATTATTCTTCTTAGCACATACAGCGCATTAATCGAGCAACATTGATCTAGCTCAACTTTGTGTAATCAGCGATTATAACAATCTTGTAAATTATGGGTAGCAAAAAAGGCGCAATTGCGCCTTTTTTTATAGAGGTAAACCAATTATTACTTTTTGGCTATACGCCCGTATTTAATATAGTCTTGAGTGATCAGGGCTGCTTCCTCTAAAAATGGATCCAGCTTTTCAATTACTTCCGGCACATCATCTAGGTTTTCGATTGGTTTTTCACCTAAACGCGCTAAACGCTCATTAGTACGCACTAAAGCGCGTGCTTCATTTTCATCTTTTTCTTTAATACGCTGAGCTTCTACTAACGAAATAGTTTTGCGGTCTTTCTCTTCGTTGTAGCGAGTAATGTCTTCAAATACATAATTAAACTCTGGCTCTGACTGAATACGCTGCGCATGTTGCTTATCTAAATACGTAATAATCGGTTTTAAGTCACCCATTTCTTGGTATCTAGCGCGTACTATGCTATCCCACGGCAGTGCATTATCTTGTTTGCTTTCTCCCCACTCTGCGGGATCAATTGCAGATGGAAACGAAATATCAGGAATAACGCCTTTGTGTTGTGTGCTACCACCATTTATGCGGTAAAACTTAGCAATTGTATACTGCACACTGCCAAGCTCGTTGTCGTACAGGTCGTACGCTCGCCCTAAGCCTTTGTGCTGTTGTACAGTGCCTTTACCAAAGGTTTGCTCGCCAATCACAATACCGCGACCATAATCTTGTATCGCTGCTGCAAAAATTTCAGAAGCAGATGCACTGTATCTGTCTACTAGAACAGTTAACGGGCCATCGTAGTACGTAATACCATCGCGGTCTTTCTGCTCTTCAATACGATTATTAAGAGTGTGAATTTGTACCACAGGACCTTGATCGAAAAACAATCCAGAAAGCTGTGTTGCCTCGTATAAAGAACCACCACCATTTTGACGTAAATCTATAATAACACCGTCTACTTTAGCTTCTTTTAGTTTAGCTAGTTCAACTTTTACATCTTGCGACAAGTTATTATAAAAGCCAGGTATTTCAATAACGCCTATTTTACTGGTTAAATCGGAATACTGTGCTTCAAACACTTCAGATTTGGCTGCTCTGTCTTCTAGGCGTATTTTATCTCGGGTTATTTCAACTATTTTAGGCGTACCGTGCGCATCAGCGCCTTTTAGATACTGTAAACGTACTTTTGTACCTTTAGGGCCTTTAATTAAATCAACCACGTCATCTAAGCGCCAACCTATCACATCAACAAACTCTTTACCGTCTTGGGCAACGCCAATAATGCGGTCATCGGCTTTAATTTGTTGTGATTTATCGGCAGGACCACCCGGTACTAAACTGCGAATAACGGTATAGTCTTCGTCTGGGCTTAATACTGCACCTATGCCTTCAAGCTCTAGGTCCATATCCATTTTAAATTGCTCTGCACGGCGCGGCGATAAATAAGAGGTATGCGCCTCTATACTGCGTGCAAGCGAATTCATTACTATTTGAAAGGCATCTTCGGATTTTGATTGTACTAAACGCTTTTGTGCATTTTTATAGCGCTTTACAAGTACATCTTTTATACCTTCCCAATCTTTACCGGTCATTTTTAAGCGCAGTGCGTCATATTTAACGCGCTCACGCCATATTTCATCAAGTTCGTCTTGGGTAGTTACCCAATCAGCATCTTCTCGATCAAAAAAGTATTCATCTTGTTTATCAAACGTCATCTCATTTTCAAGTAATGAAAGCGAGTAATCATAACGCTCAAAGCGACGTTTAAGGCTTAGGTTAAAAATATCAAACGTAAAGCCTAACTTGCCGGTTACCAATGCGTTATCAAAGCCATTACGATATTGCTCGAATGACGCAATATCGCTGGCTAAGAATACACTTTTATTAAAATCAAGGGATTCGATATAACGATCGTACACTTTACTTGAAAGCTCATCGTTAAATCGAACCGGTGTATAGTGTGAACGAGTAAATAAGTTAACCACTCGTTTGCTGGCTGTAGCATGTTGACTTTCTTGCTTGAGCAACGGTAAGTCTTTTAACGTAACGGCTTCAACGGCAGCAAATAATGAACCTGAAAACAGGGCAGCAACTAACGGAATGAGCGTAAACTTTTTACTCATACACAACTCCTTAATTTATTTTCAGCTTAAATAATGTATAAGCTGTCAGCTTTGGTTTTAACTTGCATACCAGTCACTAATTCAACATGAACGTCGTCTTTGTTCACTTCAGTGATTATTGCATTAACAAGTGCTTGGCCAAGTTTAACCTTAACCTTATTATTAACCTTGACCTCACTTGCTGGTAAAGGTTCAATTTTTCCTGAACGCTTAACCGGTGCGGCTTTAGCTGTTTTATCTGCTGAAGTAGCATTTTTAGCGGCATGAGCAGGTTTCTTTTTGAAAGATTTTGCATCTGCATCTGGACGCGGACGTTGCTGCTTTTTGCGTTTAGCCATTTTCGCGCGGCTTTCTTCCAATGCTTTTTGTGCATGGTCGATATGCTCTTGCTCAACTTTTTCAGCTTGATTACCATCAAGATCAATACGAAACTCTGACTTAGTCACAGCTTCTAAATAACGCCAGTTAGACGTGTATTTTCTAAGCGCTTGGCGCACTTGAGTCTTGCTTACTTTTTCAGACCCTTCAATACGCTCAGCAATATCTTTAAAAATACCGACTTTAAGCGGTTTGATACCGTCTTTTTGTTTAAAACACTGCGGGAATTCTTGATATAAAAATTCCAACACTTCGTTCATATCTTTTAGCTTGTTTGTGGTTTCCATTTTAGAACCTATTTTTCACATCTTTTCATCAAGGGACGAATCAACATAGTGTATTACCCAGTCGACCAATTCTTCGAAGTCGGCCTCAATTACAGCCATATCACCACGAAGGTGTTCCCAAATACCATTAATTGTTTCATCGATAAATTCACACTCGGCTTCGTCTGGTAGACGATCCCAAGCAATATGAATCAAATCATTGAGCGTTTCCGCTACATGTTCTTCATCGCCTTCCCAATCGCCCACATCTTGTACGGCAAAAAGGTAGTCTTGAACATTTAGCAAGTCTTTCATTATAGGCTTGCCTCTAAGCATTTTACTAATGCTTCAAGACCCGCTTGATCGTCAGTATCAAATCGGCTAATACTTGGGCTATCTATATCAAGTACAGCAAATACTTTACCAGCTTTCATAATAGGTACAACTACTTCAGAATTTGACGCTGCATCACAGGCTATATGCCCATCAAAAGCGTGAACATCTTCTATTAATTGTGTTTGTCCGGTTGCAGCGGCGGTTCCACATACACCCTTTCCTACCGGAATTCGAATGCAAGCTGGGTTACCTTGAAACGGACCAAGCACTAATTCGGTAGGTGAATCCATAAAATAAAAGCCCGCCCAATTTACATCATCTAATGAAGTAAATAACAGCGCGCTTATATTTGCCATATTAGCAATTACATTCGATTCACCGCCTATCAGCGATTGCGTTTGCTTAACTAATGACTGGTAAAAATCGTGCTTTTGCATACCAAACTACTTCTTATTAAACATACAGTAGCTAAAGGTACTCTTTGTCGTGAAAAATTGAAACCTTTTGCGGCTAAAAAAAAGGAAAATGCACGCTTTATCAGCATGCTTGCTTAATAATGCTACGATTATTTTTTTGCGGTTTTACGCAGCCCAAACAAAAACAGCCCTGCAGCAAACCCAGACATCACACTATTTATTAAAAATATCTCGCCCGTAGTAGCACTAAGTAAGTAACTAAAAATAGCGCCGCCTAATAAACCAAGCGTTAAAACCCCTGAATAATTTACTTTAGCGTACTTAAACATAAGTAAGTAACCTGGCACTACAAATGCGGCCATCGTTAACCCTACAATATGTGCGTTTGCTATTGCCGTCATCAATAATTGAAAAAATATTGATAAAAAGTCGCCACTCATAGCAAGGCCATAATAAACACCCAACATACCACCAATAATGATTGGGGAGAGTAATGAAAGCCCGACACTTTTTGCAAGTTGATGTTTCATCGTAAAATCCTTAAATATACAAACATAAGCCTCAATAATATAAGCATGCCCTAAGCGAGGTAGCTTATAAATAGAGACTATGGTCGTAATTTAAACTTACAAAACAAACGCGTTATTTTATATGAGGCACAAAAAAGCCCGCTAATTAAGCGGGCTGTTTTGTTATATGGTGGAGAGATAGGGATTTGAACCCTAGATGGGCTATAAACCCATGCCGGTTTTCAAGACCGGTGCATTCGACCACTCTGCCATCTCTCCGATACTGCTATAGTTAAAAATAAGAGTGTATTTTTAACTATTTTAAATAAATGCTTACTATTGATTTTAAAAACCATAACACCATTTATTTGTTAAATAAGTGGTGGAGAGATAGGGATTTGAACCCTAGATGGGCTATAAACCCATGCCGGTTTTCAAGACCGGTGCATTCGACCACTCTGCCATCTCTCCGCACGGCCTGAATAATAGGGAAAGCGCAGAGGTTTGTGAAGCTTTATTTTAAATTAATTGTTTAAGTGATTAAAAAACAACTAATTTGTTTAAAGTTAAAGCAAAAGTGGCCTGTATTAATTGTAATTGAACTTTTATTTAAATATTTCACTCTATTGAACTACAAAGGTTTGCCCAAACATATAAGAGTTGTTAATCTAAATTTAGTTAAATTATCGGAACTACTCAGTTTCAACCACAGGAGCTCTACAATGGCGTTTAATCAATCGTACAATACCGCTAAACCGGTAATGTCTACCATTGAAACAAACAAGGTGCTTAAAAACACCTACCTATTACTTGCTATGACACTCGCATTTAGCGCTGTTACAGCGGGTATTTCAATGGCACTACAGTTACCATACTTTATGGGATTAGTGTTCACACTTGTCTCGTTCGGCTTATTATTTGTAGTAAATAAAAAAGCAGAAACTGCATCTGGTGTATTTTGGGTATTTGCTTTTACCGGCTTAATGGGCGCAGGCCTTGGCCCAATGCTTAACCACTATGCAGAAATGCCTAATGGCCCTATGCTAATTATGCAAGCGCTGGGCTCTACCGCGCTGATATTTTTTGGTTTATCGGCTTATGCACTTAACACTAAAAAAGACTTCTCATTTATGGGTGGCTTTTTAACGGTTGGTTTAATCGTTGTTATTGTGGCAAGCATTGTTAATATTTTCATCGGTAGTTCACTGATGTTTATGGTACTTAATGCTGCTGTGGTATTAATTATGTCTGGTTTAATTTTATTTGATACCAGCCGTATTATTAACGGTGGCGAAACAAATTATATTCGCGCAACTGTGTCACTTTACCTAAGTGTATATAACTTATTTACTTCATTACTTGCTCTGCTTGGCGCAAATAATGACTAATTAAAAAGTTCTGTTAAAATAGCCCCTTAATTGGGGCTTTTTTTTGGAATAATTTTGTCGCGTTTCGTCTTGTCTTTACATACTCCACCCTCTGATCACGATACTACGCAGCGTTTAGTTAAATTTGCGCACGCTTGCTTAGCGCAAGGACACACCATAGACGCTATATTTTTATATCAGCAAGGGGTTTATCATGCTTCAAACCACTTTGATCTTCCCACTGATGAGCTACAAATTCCGATGTTATGGCAGCAATTAGCAGATCAAAAAATTAATTTAATGTTATGTGTAACCGCCGCTGAAAAACGTGGTTTAGACATTAAACACACCAATGTGTTTAATGTTGCTGGGCTTGCTGAATTTGCCATGCTTGCTAGTGATGCCGACAAATGGATACAGTTTAAATGATTAACGTACTCGTAATGAGCCAATGCAGTCCTTTTGATGACTTGCATATTCGCGACGCCCTAGACATGACCCTCATATTTGCAGCTGTCGATCAGAATATCAGTTGGCTATTTAGTGGCCCAGCTGTACTGGCACTAAAAAAGCAACAACAACCAAATATGCTTGGTATAAAAGATTTTTTTAAAAACATTAAAACATTGGAAATTTATGACGTTGAAAATATTTACGTCTGCGAAAAGTCACTACTCGATTATGGCTTAAACAAAAATGATTTATTGTTAGATGTGCAAGCACTAAACTTTGATCAGCAAAAAGCGCTAATTAAAACCCAGCAACATGTGGTGAACCTATGAGTAACCTACAAACTAATGCTTTGAGCACCTTACATATATTTTCTAAACCACTTAGCTACTACAGCGCCAATCGATTAGAAAACCTAATTCAAGCAACTGATATTGTACTTCTGGTTGGCGATGCCTGTTATGCAGCAAAGCAGTATCGACAATTTGCCGAATCATTGTTTATTTTAGCGCCTGATGCGAGTGCTCGCGCTATAAAGCTAAATAATAACGATAAAGTAATTAGCTATGACGAATTTGTAACCCTTAGCTTATCAACCAATCAATCTATTACCTGGTAACTTATGCTTGAAATTAACAACCAACAGCTTGAAACAGACAAACAAGGTTATTTACTTGACCATACTTTATGGTCAAAAGAATTAGCGCCCATTATTGCACAGCAAGAAAACATTAGTTTAACTGAGCAGCATTGGGAAGTTATTAACTTTGTTCGCAACTTTTACCTAGAATACAACACCAGCCCCGCTATTAGAATGCTGGTAAAAGCCATGGCTAAAGCACTCGGTGAAGATAAAGGTAATAGCCTATATTTATATAAATTATTTCCTAAAGGCCCGGCAAAACAAGCGACTAAAATTGCCGGCTTACCAAAACCTGCCAGGTGCATATAATGAATAATAAGTCAGCTAATAAGCAAGAGTACACAGCTAAACCCAAACGTAATACTGGCAGAACCTATTCTCGCAGCACGCTAAAAAGCGTCGCTTCAAAAAGAGAAATAAAACCAGCAATAGCTGCACAAGATATAAAAATAGTCTTATTTAATAAGCCTTTCGACGTTTTGTGCCAATTTACTGATGATGCCAACAGAAAAACCCTTGCTGAATTTATTCCTATAAAAGAAGTTTACGCTGCAGGCAGACTCGACAGAGACAGTGAAGGTTTATTACTGCTCACCAATTGCGGTAAATTACAAAACACCCTAACCGCACCGGGTAAAAAAACCAGTAAAACTTATTGGGTTCAGGTAGAAGGTGAGCCGAGCTCAGAGTCAATTGCTGCACTATGCACAGGCGTAGAATTAAAAGATGGCCTTACATTACCCGCTAAAGTGAGCATCATCAGTGAGCCAACAGTATGGACGCGTAACCCGCCAGTAAGAGAGCGAAAACTAATACCTACAACTTGGCTCAGCATAACAATAAGTGAAGGGCGTAACCGCCAAGTTAGACGCATGACAGCACATATTGGGCACCCTACTTTGCGTTTAATTCGCTATAGTATTGGTAAGTACACCCTAGATGGCATTAAAAACGGCGAGTATAAAGTCATGACAGGTATAGAGCATACCTAACTGATGTAAACCAACTTACAATCGCTAATTTATAAGCCATTATTAACTTTAAATTAGCGTTTAAGCTATTTGCCAGGGCTTAGCGCAATACAATTACGCCCTTGGTTTTTTGCATAATAAAGAGCATCATCGGCAGCTTGAATAAATGTTAAATGATCATCACACTGATGATGATTAACAGTATTAATTCCCATGCTTACTGATAAATACCCTGTAAAGCTATCTTCATGCACAATTGCCAACATTTCAATTGCTTTTTGAATTTGTTCAGCCACAAATAGCGCCCCTTGTTTATCTGTTTGTGGTAGCAATACAACAAACTCTTCGCCCCCATAACGGGCAACAAAATCCTCTGGACGACTCACTGTGTCGGCAAGTTTTTGTGCCACAGCGTATAAGCACTTATCGCCTGCAATATGCCCGTGACGGTCGTTAAATTTTTTGAAGTTATCAATATCAATTATAATGAGTGAAAGCTGACAGTTTGCTAATTTAACACGGGAAAATTCATCAACAATTTTTTCATCAAAGCGGCGCCTATTGGCAATTTTGGTTAACGAATCTAAAAACGCCATTTCGCTTAAAATCTCATGTGCTTTAATCCGCTCAGTGGCGTCATTAAAAACAACCAAAAATTCATTACCAATATTAATACCCGATACTTGCATAATGACTTGCTCACCATTTTTGCAGGTTATTTGGTAGTCGTTTGCAGGAATATCGCCTTTATTACTTTCGGCTTGTGCAAGCGATGCGTTCCATAATGCCCGAGCAGCATTTCTTTTATCAATATCTGGGTAGGCTTTTTCCCACCAAATATCTACATTGGGCGTATCATTTATAGTAAAACCAAATACATCAATATAACGCTGGTTAACTTTTAATATATCACCCGTTTCAACGCACACATTACAAATAGGCATAGGAAGCACTGTAAATAATTTCGCATAATGGCTCAGCTCATGATTACGCATAGGGTGATGCGTGTGAGCAATTAAATACTTTTGTTGTGGGTCGTTATGTTCGTTAAGTAATTTGGCATTCATAGTCGCTACAAAATGCCATTCAACCCACCATGCTTCTAAACGCTCTAATAATGCTTTTTCTACTTTTAGATTAGGGGTCAACGACTGTTCAATTAATTTAAATAACTCAACAATAGGATGTGGCTCTTGGAAAAAAATAGGGGGGGTTATTGTGATCAATTCATCAAACAAATAATAAGCTGTTTCTTTAAGTTCACTCAACGGGTTATTAAGCAACTCACTTATATCGGTTTTTTTTGAGTAATCTAAAATAAAAGATTTTACTTTGTTGACGTGAGAAGCATAGTTCATATATTCATTCCATTGAGTATATTAATAATAACCTTAGTTACGCTTAAATATAACACTATAAAGCAATATAAAGCTATAACTCCCCTACTATTACACAGCTAATATTCACACTTATTTACTATTTATATTTATTTTGCTTACTGCAAATAGCAAAAACGTTTTGCTGACGCTATAAAAATAACTACAAAAGCGCTGCATTAAGGCTAAGCCTCTTTAAGCGCTGCTTAAATACATGCTATAATCGCAGCCTTTCCAAGATGTTATTAATAACAGTAATCTGTATAAGCGAAATTATTCATGAGCGAAAATAGTCACATTAAAGTCATCGTAGGTATGTCCGGCGGTGTTGATTCTTCTGTATCTGCATATTTGTTAAAGCAACAAGGCTATCAGGTAGAAGGCCTGTTTATGAAGAACTGGGAAGAAGACGACAATGATGAATATTGCGCCGCAGCTGATGATTTAAAAGACGCGCAAGCAGTTTGCGATAAACTCGGTATTGAACTGCATACAGTTAACTTTGCCGCTGAGTATTGGGATAACGTATTTGAGTACTTTTTAGCAGAATACAAAGCAGGTCGTACACCTAACCCCGATATAATGTGCAATAAAGAAATTAAATTTAAAGCCTTTTTAGAATTTGCGGCCCAAGCATTAGGCGCCGACTTTATTGCCACCGGTCACTATGTACGCCGCGAACTACGCGATGACAAATACGTTATGTGCCGCGGGTTAGATGATAATAAAGATCAAAGCTACTTTTTATACACGCTTAGCCACGAACATATTGGCCAAACATTATTCCCTGTTGGCGATATTGCTAAGCCAGAAGTACGCCGCATAGCTGAAGAGCAAGACCTAATTACTCACGATAAAAAAGACAGCACAGGTATATGTTTTATTGGTGAGCGCAAATTTAAAGACTTTTTACAAAAGTTTTTACCTGCCCAACCTGGTGTTATCGAAGACACTGATGGTAACAATGTAGGCGAGCACGAAGGATTAATGTATCACACCCTAGGTCAACGCAAAGGCTTGCTAATTGGTGGTATGAAAGAAGGCTCAGGCGAGCCATGGTATGTAGTAGATAAAGACCTTGAGCGAAATGTACTTATTGTTGGCCAAGGTAAAGATCACCCTCGCCTATACAGTAATGGCCTTAATGCTAACCAATTGCACTGGGTTGACCGTATTGGCCCTAAAGGCACTACTCGCTGCACAGTTAAAACCCGTTACCGCCAAGAAGACTTAAGCTGTACGCTACTTGTAGGCGAAGACGGCATGGCACGCGTATTATTCGACGAGCCACAAAAAGCCGTTACTCCAGGTCAATCTGCCGTATTTTACGCAGAAGATGTGTGTTTAGGTGGTGGTATTATTGATTCGGTGATCAAATAATGAATCAACACCAAGTCATGGCGCTTGCCGCCATGTGCCAAGTTGCTAAACAAGTTCAAAAAGTTGCTCAGTACGGCAATAATAATGAACACGATTTAGAAATACTACTTTCGAGTATTATTCAAACCTCGCCGGCATCGCCAGAGGATGTATACCAAGGCACAGATAACCTACGCGATGGCTACAAAACATTATTGGCACAGCTAAGTGCTGGCGCGCAAAAAGATGTTGAAATTGTAAAATACGTCGGTGGTTTAATGCAGCTAGAACGTGCCTTGAGTGCAAACGACAAAAGCTTAAACGAATTAGGTAAACGTATTGATGACATTCATCGACGTTTAGATCATTTTGCTATAACCGACGAGAGCGTTGTCGCCGGTTTAGCGGATATATACTCAACGGTGCTAAGCCCCCTTGGGCACCGTATACAGGTTTATGGTAAACCTGAGTTACTAAAGCAGCAGCTCACTCAAAATAAAATCCGCGCATTATTATTAGCCGGTATTAGAAGTGCAGTTTTATGGCGACAAATGGGCGGTAAACGCCGTCACTTTTTCTTTGCAAAAAGAAAAATAATCGCCATTGCTAAAGCAAAAATTTAATTATCGTTCAAACTAAAATTTAGGAGTTATTATGGAGCTTTCAGCGTTAACGGCTATCTCTCCAGTGGATGGTCGCTACGGCAGCAAAACCACTGAACTACGCAGTATTTTCAGCGAATTTGGGCTAATCAAATACCGCGTAACCGTTGAAGTGCGTTGGTTGCAAGCGTTAGCTGCAGCGAGCGATATTAAAGAAGTCCCTGCATTTAGCGAACAAGCTAATGCATTACTAAACGCCATTGTTGATAACTTCAGCGAAGCTGATGCACAGCGCGTTAAAGATATTGAACGCACAACAAATCACGACGTTAAAGCGGTTGAATACCTTCTAAAAGAAAAAGTAGCCGATAACGCAGAACTACATGCAATTAACGAATTTATTCATTTTGCATGTACCTCTGAAGACATTAACAACCTATCTCATGGTTTAATGCTAACTGAAGCACGCAATAATGTATTACTACCATATTGCGATCAGTTACTTAGCGCAATTAAAGAAAAAGCGATTGAGTACAAAACAATCCCTATGATGACACGTACGCACGGACAACCTGCTACACCGTCTACTATGGGTAAAGAGTTTGCTAACGTTTACATGCGCTTAAAACGTCAACGCGACCAAATTGCACAAGTAGAAATGCTAGGTAAAGTTAACGGTGCTGTAGGTAACTACAACGCTCACCTTAGTGCATACCCAGATTACGATTGGCACACACATGCAGACAAATTTGTATCAAGCCTAGGTTTAACTCTAAACCCGTTTACTACACAAATTGAACCGCATGACTACATTGCTGAGCTTTTTGATGCTATTGCCCGTTTTAACACAATACTGCTCGATTTTGATCGTGACATGTGGGGTTACATTGCCCTTAATCACTTTAAGCAAAAAACCATTGCTGGCGAAATTGGCTCATCAACAATGCCACATAAAGTTAACCCTATTGATTTTGAAAACTCAGAAGGTAACTTAGGTTTAGCAAATGCTATTTTTTCTCACCTTGCACAAAAGCTGCCTGTTTCTCGCTGGCAACGTGATCTTACCGACTCAACGGTATTACGTAACTTAGGTGTAGGTATGGGTTATGCACTTATTGCATACCAATCAACACTTAAAGGTGTAAGTAAGCTTGAAGTAAACGAGCAACGTTTATTAGAAGAGCTTGATCAAAACTGGGAACTGCTAGCAGAGCCAATTCAAACAGTTATGCGTAAGTACGGTATCGAAAAGCCATACGAAAAGCTTAAAGACTTAACCCGTGGCAAACGTGTAAACCAAGAAATAATGGCAGACTTCATCGATGGTTTAGACCTTCCTGAACACGCTAAAGTAGAAATGAAAAAACTAACACCTGCTAATTATATTGGCCGCGCTGTTGAGTTTATTGATGATTTAGTTTAATAACTAAACTAAAATCAATGAAAAAGCGAAAGGTCTCCTTTCGCTTTTTTTGTTTTAATACCACTTGCACTAATTTGTAGGGCCACTGTATGTATCAATTAAAAATAAATGACTTATCAGAGCAAGAGTTTTTAACTCAGTTCTGGCAAAAAAAACCACTCTTGATTAAACAAGGTTTTAGTAATTTTCAAGACCCGCTTGATGCGAATGAACTTGCAGGCCTTGCAATGGAAGACAGCATAGAGTCGCGTATTGTTACTAATCATAATAATGAATGGCAATCGCACCAAGGGCCGTTTGAAGACTTTGAACAGCTTACAGAGCAACACTCTACTTTATTAGTACAAGCGGTTGATCATTGGCATAACGATGCAGCACAGCTGCTAGAGCCGTTTCGATTTATCCCAAACTGGCGCATAGATGATTTAATGATCAGCTATTCAACGCCTGGCGGTGGTGTTGGCCCGCATTTAGATCAATACGATGTATTTATTATTCAAGGTGAAGGCAAACGCCATTGGCGAGTAGGCCTGCCAGATCCTAGCCTTAAACAATTCACCCAAAATAAAACATTATTGCAAGTAGAAGCGTTTACTGCGGTTATTGATTGTATTTTAGAACCAGGCGATATTTTATATATTCCACCAGGTTGCCCGCACGAAGGTTATGCCGTAGAAAACGCCCTTAATTATTCGGTGGGTTTTAGAGCGCCAAATCAACAAGATTTACTCTCTAGCTTTGCCGATCATATTATTGATACCGAAAGCGGACAAAAGCGTTACACCGACCACAACCTTACATTAAGAGAGTCTAAGGGCGAGCTGAGCGATACTGAGGTTGATAAAGTAAAAGTGCTAATGCAGGCATTACTAAACGACCACACCTTATTTAAACAATGGCTTGGCACAACTTTAAGCCAACCAAAGCACGATATGGACTTAATGCCTGTTGAGCAACCGTTTAATGCGGCGCAAATAGCCGATGCAATAAACAGTGACGACATAAGCTTTGAACGCCTAGGTGGAACGCGTGCTATATATCAGCAAACAGCTGATGAATTATTAGTAAGTGTTAACGGAGAAAACTACTCTGTACCAAATAGTGACTTGAATGCTGTTAAGTTACTTACTGATTTTACAGGTTTTAATGCGCAACAGCTAAAAAACACGGCCCCAAGCCTAGTTTTTATTGAAATATTCACTACACTAATTAATGAGGGTATTTGGTTCAATTAGAGGTGTATTATGGACTACCGGGTAGAACAGGTCGATTGGCACAGCCAAAAAACGCTACTGCAGCAAATAAGAGAGCGTGTATTTGTTTATGAGTTACATATTCCTAAACATATTGAATTTGACAACCTAGACCCACTTGCCCAACATATTCTTGTCACCTGTATTACCAACGACACACAGTCTCCTGTAGCCACAGGCAGGCTGTGTAGCGATGGCCTTATAGGCCGTATAGCTGTATTACCCGCCCACCGCAATCGCAATGTTTACAAATCCCTACTTAACTTTATTGTTGCACTTGCTGCAGAGCAAAATATTGAAGTACTGAGTATTAACTGCATTTTAGAAGAAGTTGAATTATTTAAACAAAATGGCTTTAGCCAACAAGGCAATGTATTCATGGAGGCTGGCATTGCAAAGCTACGAATGCAATGCCCTGTTACCAGCTTTGAAACTCGTCCATTTACGTTAACGCATTAAAAAGCGAGCTACAATAAATAAAGTAGCTCGCTTTTTAATTTGTTATACAAACATATTAAACTTATTTAGGCTCGTTAGCCCACAGTTGTTCATTTTCGTGCATTTCGTATAAACCATGGGCACGATTGATCAGTAAATTGGCAAAATCAACCTTGGTTTTATCACTCGCCCCTGTTTGCATTATTTGATCAGCTTTTAACTGCCATTGCAGTGAAAAATAACGTATTGCATCGCGAGCATCTTTTGCAGCACTCACTTCAGCATGATCAGTTGGTAAACGACCGGTAATTACCCAATAGTTTTTACCGTTTTGCGCCTTAAATTTCCATAGAGCACAAAATGGGGCTAAAAAACGACTGTCTTTTTCAATCAACGTTTTAGGCATAATGCCTTTTTCAGCTAAATGCTTTTGTGCGTTTTGAAAGCATTCACGCTGCCATAATATATTTTGCTGCTCTACTTGAGCTTGTTCTTGTGCTGTTAACGGTTTTTTTTCTTGTTGTGTCATTATTAATAACCTTTTACTTCTTTTTTAACACTTTAAGGGCTTAACAAATAAGGTGCAAGTACAAAAATAGTATTTTTTAGCCTCAAACCCGCTGTTTGCCTGGTTTTTAGCCAAATTTATAAGCTTTACTTAACTATTTTAATATTATGATCGAATGAGCCCACATCCCCCGGAAATACCACCGGCGACTCAATCCCTTCTTTATTAATGGCTGCAACACCAAAATAGTAATTATCAATTACTACATTGTTAAGTGTAGCTTGAGTAACCTTACCCACGGTTTTACTAAACTGCCATTGTGGCTCGCTGGTATAACGCCAATAAATACGATAACCGGTTATATTATTGTCTTTAGATGCCTGCCACGACAAACGCGTATTAGCCGTTACCGCACCCGCGATTTTCACGTCTTTAGGAGGGGCTGGTGCCCACGCCATCGACGCTAAACTTACAGCATTAAGTGCGGTTAATTTGGCCGCATAGTCAAAATCAACGCCTTTGATCGTATCGCCATATTCAATGCCGTTTTCAATGCGTAAGTCTTGATGCTGGCGATCGTAATGCTCGTTTGTTTCCATAATGCGCACTGCAGCAAAGCCCGCGTCATTAAAAGGTCTATGGTGCCCACCTCTACCAAATCGGTCTAACCGATAAACTAACATAGTATTTAAATTAGCAATGTATCTGTCGGCAATGGTATCTATGTAACGCGCCAAGTTACGACTAGCTGAGTCAACCTCGCCCCCCGTAAAGCGCCGCGTTCGTGCTTGCTCTTTAGTTTCTATTACGCGCGTACCTTCAGAAAATATCCGCGCTGTGGTGTTATCGGTTACGCCATTAACCCCGGTAATATTGCCTATCATGTCGTTGTTTAGTACTGCGTGTACTTGCCAGTCGTGTTTTTGCGCATAAGCGGTTAAAATTTTACCACCAAATAAACCCTGCTCCTCGCCCGACAGCGCCGCGTACACCACAGAGCCATTAAATTTATGTTTACTCAATACACGCGCCGCCTCTATTACGCCCGCCACACCAAAGGCGTTATCGTTAGCCCCCGGCGAGTCGCTAGTAAAATCCATCACATCGCTTACGCGTGAGTCTATATCGCCCGACATTATTACCATACGGTTAGGCTCGCTTATACCGCGCTGAATAGCGACAATATTAACCACTTCGGTTGCATCAGGAATTCGTTTTTCGCCCGATATAGTGTCTTTTACTTCAATAATCTCTAGGCATCCGCCGCATTGTGCTGATATTTTTTCGAACTCTTGTTTTATCCAGCGCCTTGCTGCACCAATGCCACGGGTTTCCGATTTAGTGTCTGATAATGTATGGCGCGTACCAAAATCCACCAGCGTTTGAATATCGCCACCAATACGCTGCGCTGAAATATCACCGGCTATAGCATGCAATTTTTGTTGATCAGTGTATTTAATCTCGCCCGCTGCCAATGCTTGCGAAGTTAAACCCACAAAACAAGCAGCTGTAAGGGTACTCACGCTAAGTAATTTTGTTGTTATTTTAAAAGGTGTTTTAAGCATTTATAGCTCCTTATTTTTATTATAATCACCATTACGCAAGTAAGCTTATTGCGCAATACTTTTGCGGTAGGCACCACAAAAAAGTAAGCTAGAGTACAGGTTAAAGGTTTAATTAAGCCAAATAATTAGCAACTACAATATTTAGTAATATAGTTATTTTATTTATGCCACACTAGGGTTTTTATTTATTAAAAACTTTATGCGCCAATTAAAAAACGATACCAAGCTCAGTAATCAAATCTATCATACCGACAGTAAGTTTGGTCCGGTACGCGTTTATCAAAATGAAGATTATAGATGGCTCACTTTTAATAACGATCCGCCGCTAGGCTCTACCCTTCAAGGAGTAATGAGTAAAGCCCGGCCTGAACTATTATGTGTACCAATATATCAAAGCATGTTGTTATTTTTATTAGCCCCGGTTAGTGAGCTACGTATTTTAAATTTGGGCTTAGGCACTGCAGCAATAGAGCGCGCACTTAAACACATTGAATCTAGCCGCCGTAATTTAATTGATACGTTTGAAAGTGTAGAAATAAACCCTGATGTTATAAGTATCGCTAAGCAATTTTTTAAATTACCCAGTGATCATACTGTGCACTTGCAATGTGCTCAGCAATTTATTAGTCAATGCACTCAACAATACGACCTAATTTACATAGATATATTTAGTGGCGAGCACCACCAAACGTTTATTCAAAGCGAGTCGTTTTGGCACGCCATTAACCACTGCATTAATAAAAGCGGCCAGGCAATCATTAACCTAAATCCTAAAACAGGGCAAGAATTACAAACTACTTTAGTATTGTTACGCCATTACTTTAACTGTATTGCACTTATAGAGTTTTTTGAATACAAAAACATTGTTCTTATACTAAGTAACCTGTCGTTAAAGCATATAACGGTAGAGGCAATACAAGCCTCAACAGTAATGCAAAGCATAGCGCCAAACTTGCATAGCAATATAAATACTATTTACCATATAGAAGCAAAATAAAACTTAATGGGGCTGTTCAATAACGGCTGATAATAGCAATCTTAGTATTGTTTTAATGCTTACTAATATTAATTATACCTTAGAGTATGAGTAATTAAGCCTCTACTAAGCTGCATTTAAAAACACAAAAATGCTATGATAGCTGCAATTACTTGCCATTTAAGCTATTAAAATGTATCGACTATTTGAGCGCATTACTAAGCCGTTCCCACAAGATAAACCAATGCAGCCACCTAACACGCTGCTTGCGTTTTGTCTTCATTACACCAAAGGCATGGGGCTGTCGCTAGCACTACTCTCGTTAAGTGCCGCCTTGCTCGCTATTTTAGAAGTATCGCTATTTAGCTATATGGGGCAACTAGTTGATTGGCTGGCAATTTATACACCACAAACACTCTTTGTAGAGCAGCAGTCCGAGCTGACAAAAATGGCCCTTATGCTCCTTGTGGTGCTGCCTGTAGTGGTGTTTTTTCATTCTGCAATTTTGCACCAGGCATTACTGGGCAATTACCCCATGTCGATTCGCTGGTTAGCACATAGATATTTATTGCGCCAAAGTGTTAGTTTTTATCAAAATGAATTTGCCGGACGCATCGCCACCAAGGTATTACAAACCTCTCTGGCTGTGCGCGAAGCTGTAACAAAACTACTCGACGTATTAATGTACATAATCGTTTATTTTGGCTCTATGTTGTTTTTAGTAGCCGAGGCCGATTGGCGCTTAATGTTACCCTTACTTGTTTGGCTTGTTTTGTATATTTGCATTCAACTTTACTTTGTACCGCGTCTTAAAAAAGTGGCTACCTCACAAGCCGATGCCCGCTCAGAAATGACCGGCCGCATTGTCGACAGCTACACTAATATTGCTACCATTAAACTATTTTCGTACACCCAACGCGAAGAAGAATACGCAAAACAAAGTATGGATGTTTTTTTACAGCCGGTGTACAAGCAAATGCGTTTAGTTACCAGCCTCAACTTTGTTATTCAAACTTTAAATTACTTATTAGTGTTTTCGGTCACTGCGGTATCACTTTACTTGTGGTCGCTAAGTGCCATTAGCGCAGGAGCAATTGCCGTTGCGGTAAGTTTAGCCCTTAGATTAAACGGCATGGCGCAGTGGATCATGTGGGAAATAAGCAGCTTATTTGAAAATATTGGCACCGTGGCCGATGGCATGCAAACCCTCTCTAACCCAATTGCAGTAGCCGATAAACCCAATGCCAGCACTCTTAACGTTAGCCAAGGTGCAATTGAATTTAACAATGTGCACTTTAACTACGGCAAAGCAGCGAGTGAAACGCTGCGTGGCCCAGTTATTAACGGTTTAAACTTAAATATTAAAGCCGGTGAAAAAATTGGCTTAGTGGGTCGCTCTGGCGCGGGTAAATCAACGCTAGTTAATTTACTACTACGCTTTTACGACACCGACTCTGGCAGTATAAAAATTGACGGCCAAAACATTACCGATGTGAGCCAAGAAAGCTTACGCCGTTACATTGCCATGGTAACTCAAGACACTTCCCTGCTGCACCGCTCAGTAAAAGACAACATTTTATACGGCAGACCAGATGCCACTGAAGCCGAAATGATCGATGCCACCAAGCAAGCTAAAGCGCTAGAGTTTGTAACCGACTTAGTTGATAGCAAAGGTAATAAAGGCTTTGACGCGCAAGTAGGCGAACGTGGCGTTACCTTATCGGGTGGGCAGCGCCAACGTATTGCTATTGCGCGCGTACTGCTTAAAAACGCCCCTATTCTCATACTCGACGAAGCCACCAGCGCGCTTGATTCAGAAGTAGAAGCCGCTATTCAAGCAAGTCTTGATGATTTAATGACAGATAAAACAGTAATTGCTATTGCTCACAGGCTATCAACCATAGCGCAAATGGACAGGCTTATCGTACTTGATAACGGCGGTGTTGTTGAGCAAGGCACGCATGATGAGTTAATAGCTAAGAATGGGATTTACGCTGCACTTTGGGCACATCAAACAGGTGGGTTTATTGGCGTTGAATAGTTTTTTTAAGTATTAACAACAAACTTAAAATATTAAACCATAACGAAAAATGCGTTATGGTTTAATATTGTTTTATTACGTGCTAGCTCGCTTTACTTTTTTCTATGGTGTGAGTAGCCGATAATTCTAAAAAGTATTCTAATGAATCATCAAGTACATCTAACCACGGCACAGGAAGCTCAGGTGCCAAGGTGTTTGTTAAAGTAGAGCGATACGCTTTTTCCCTAAAACACATAATGTCTTGTTGTTTATCTTTTTGCCATTCTTTGAGAATATCTGCCTGTTTTTCAACTGCAAATTCAGGGTAATCTGTGGCATTAGTTAAATCACGAATATACGCTGCTTGATAATCAATAGAGCCTTCAACATTCGTTACTTCATCGTACTTAGCTAACCAATTTTTTTCATCTTCTTGTCGTGCTGCTAATGCTGGTATTTTTATTCTGTCTAAAATTTCGTCGCGTACATACCATGCTTGCGCATCAAACATATTAAAAGTGAAGTACTGATCTTGCATGCCTAAATAAACTAACTTAGGGTTTGGCTGCCAAAAAACACCCTTATACAAGTTTGCCGGATACAAACAGTTATGTGTTTGTAAACGTAGTTCGTCAGGTAAAAATGGAAAATGAAATAAATACCCAGTACACATAATCACAGCATCAAAGCGCTTACTAGTGCCATCTATAAAATGAGCAACGTCCCCTTCAAAGTGGGTCACAAGTGGCATTTCTGCAATGCCGTCTGGCCAATTATAGCCAAGTGCTTTAGTACGGTAGCTTATAGTTACCGATTTAGCGCCATACTTATAACACTGCGTACCTATATCTTCGGCAGAATAGCTGCTGCCTATAAGTAAAACTTCTGAATCTTTAAATTCTAGTGCGTCTCTAAAGTCATGAGCATGTAATACTCGACCAGAATACTCTTCTAGCCCTTCAAAATAAGGCATGTTTGGTGTAGAGAAATGACCTGTAGCAACAATAACATAATCAAACTCATTCACTTCCTGCTCGCCGGTTTTATGGTTCATAACCGTTACAGTAAACATTTGTGTTTCGTCGTCAAATGTAACCCAACGAACCGGGCACTCAAAGCGAATGTATTTACGAATATCTTGCTTGTTAATACGCCCCATTATGTAGTCTTTAAGCACTTCACGAGGGGGATACGAAGGAATAGGTCTACCAAAATGTTCTTCAAAAGAATAATCAGCAAATTCTAAGCATTCTTTTGGTCCGTTAGACCAAAGATAACGATACATACTGCCATGTACCGGCTCACCATTTCTGTCTAGCCCAGTGCGCCATGTATAGTTCCACATGCCACCAATATCATTTTGTTTTTCGTAACAAACAACTTCCGGTAAATTCTCAATACCGGCTAAACGAGCTGCTTCAAATGCACGTAATTGTGCCAAACCGCTTGGACCTGCGCCCAAAATAGCAATTTTTTTCATTATAAAAGTCGACTCCTAATAGCTAATACGAGCCTTACTATAACATTTTTTCATGCAAATTATTTGCCACAATAAAAATAAATCCTTTTTTATAACATTTACCTTTAAAAAAACATAAAATAAATCAATATTTTATTAACTAGCCGTCTATTATCACCGCAACTTATTTGGCTTAAAAAATTTAATCAGTAAGCACTCAGCCATTAGTTTATAACAGCTTAAATTTAAGTAATAAAAAAAGCGAAGATGCTGTTTATGCTCCTTCGCTTTTACTACCATTAAATACTTAAATTAAAGCTTTATAGTATTATTACTGTGATAAAAAATAGCTTATAGGCGTTTGCTGGTATCTTTAAAATAATGATGCGTTAAGCCATAAGTGCAGCATTATGCTGGCCCCGTAACCTAACGCAATCACAGGCGTCCACTTTAGGTGACCAAAAAAAGTATAGTAGCCGCGTGCTTGCCCCATTAATGCCACTCCCGCAGCCGAGCCAATCGAGAGTAAACTACCGCCTACCCCAGCAGTTAATGTGATCAGCAACCATTGCCCATGCGACATTTCAGGATCCATAGATAACACCGCAAACATAACCGGTATATTATCGATCACTGCAGAAATCACCCCAAGAAAAACATTTGCCGTTGTAGTAGACCAATTGCCGTATAGCATCTCAGACATAAAGTTTAAATAACCTAAAAACCCTAAGCCACCCACGCACATAACAATACCGTAAAAAAATAATAACGTGTCCCACTCTGCCCGTTGCACTCTACTAAATACGTCAAATGGTACAACACTGCCTAGTTTAGCTAATCGTTCTTGATCGCCCAACTGCTCTGCATGGGCTCTTTTACGAGCCAGTGATCCTGGTAAAGTCATTCTTAAAAAATAACCAAAAAACTGTAAATAGCCTAGCCCCATCATCATACCTAATACTGGTGGCAGGTTTAAAAAGCTATGGCAAGCAACGGCAGTGGCTATGGTAAGTAAAAACAACACTAATATTCGCACTGCGCCGCGTTTTAGCTCAACCGCTTCGTATTGTGCGGTTGGGTGCTTATCGGCAACATAAAAGCTCATAATGGCTGCGGGCACTAAGTAATTAACTAAAGCAGGTAAAAACAGCACTAAAAACTCGTTAAAATGCACCAATCCAGCTTGCCACACCATTAGCGTGGTTATGTCGCCAAAGGGGCTAAATGCGCCGCCCGCATTAGCCGCAATAACAATATTAATACAGCTGATGTTTATAAATGGCTTATCACCTTCGGCAACTTTCATTACCACTGCACACATTAATAACGCGGTGGTAAGGTTGTCGGCAATCGGAGAGATAAAAAATGCTAAAAAACCGGTTATCCAAAATAAATTTTTATAGTTAAAGCCTTTACGGATCATCCAAGCGCGCAATGCATCAAATACTCCTCTTTCTTCTAGCGCATTTATGTAGGTCATAGCGACTAGTAAAAAGAGCATAAGCTCAGCAAACTCAAGTAAATTATGCCTAAATGCAGTTTCGGTAAGTTCAGTAATATCATGGCTAACGTAATAGGCACCTATTAATATCCAAATTAATCCTGCTGCAACCAATACTGGTTTCGACTTTCTTAAATGTAGCTTTTCCTCGAGCATAACCACGGTATAAGCAATTAAAAATATACCAATACAAAACCAACCAATACTCGATGATGTTAAATCTAACTGCCCTTGCGCAGCCCAAACTGGCGAGCAAAAAAACAACATAGCAATACATACTATGTTGAACCCCCGTAACAAACTCTTCATTTTACATTTCCTGTTTTAATTACATAAATCAGCTGGCTTTAATTACAATAAAGCAATTTATCTGCTTTATTGATACGCATTTTGGTGAGTATTTATTGGTTATTATTTTTTCACCACAATAAAATAGCACAGCATTACCAAGTGGCTATTGTACTGAGGTCTATATATGCATAGATGGTTGCTATATTGTAAATAGAGTGTGTGAATGGTGGTTGTACAAGCTTTAATATTTACAGGTTAATTATTTAAAATTCAATTGGTTACATTATTTTTATTTAGTGCCGCGAAAGTAGTTTACAAAAAAAGCGAAGTTGCTATGTAAGCAACTTCGCTCTTGGTTAATTGTTGTTTGTTATTTAATTTGTATTAGGCAATTAACCTTAAGCCTACCATTACTAGCATCACAACATTGGCAAGTACGCCAATTAAAAAGAAGTAGCTACGTGGGCTAGGATTTTTATTAGTAGCAATTGCGTAGTACAGCACCATATGAATTAATCGCGCAATAACGTATATCCATACACATAGTGCAAATATTGGGCTTTGATAATTTATTACAAAAGCAAACAACACTGTTCCTATAAATAACGCACTATTTTCAAGGGTATTGTGAAAAGTACGGTGTGCTCTAAATATAAAACTATCATGCGATAAGTCGTCACTTATTTTACCCGGCACTGCATTAGGCTGTTTTGCTTTGCTAAAAGTTGCTACCGCCCACTGTACAAGCAACATAATTAAATACAGGTAAAACGCCAAATACGCCGAAAGTGCAATATTAGTCATAGTTAATTTCCTTGTTTTTATTAAAGATTATCAATTTTTAGATGTTTAACATTAATAACAGGCAAGTTTTAGGCCGAGTTTAATTATTTGATAGTTATACAAATAATTAAAGCTATCGTTTAAACTCAGTAATTTATTCCGACGTTTTTACATAAAAGCACTTAATACTTAAATTAAAAACCGTAAAAGTAATATTGTTAAACAAATATTATTAGCAATATTAATCATTAAAATTATAGCCTACGACCTCAAAGTTAAACTAACTATAACCACCCCATGGTCGGTACTTAAATCGTCTCGCTCAAATACTGGGTTAATTAAATGCCGATCGTAAGTGTTATAGTCACTTACTTCAAAAAAGCTATCATGGTAGCTGGCATCAAATTCACTAGACAATAAAATATAGTCAAGCACTGAACTGCTCGCGCCATAATAATGGGTTGGCGTGCGTGGAGTTGCTGGCTTAGCCACATTATTTGTATCACCTTGCTCAATTACAACACTCGCTATATCACTATCAACACGCAAGTCGTCTGTTGGTGCTTGTGGCTCAGCACTTGCCAATTGCGACTTTGTAAATAAGTCCCATGCATCATTTAAACAATATTTAGCAAGGTAAGTTTTAGCGTCAAAAGCAGGTGCAAAACGCAGTGTATTAGTAAGCATGTGGCTTAACACACCATCGGCTATGCTGTTATTAAAGTCGCCCATTAAAATCATAGGCTGCTGCGTAGCTTCGCGGCGCGCAATCATTTGTATCATTAATAATGTGGCTTCGCTGCCGCGCTGAATAGTTGATCCCCAGCCACCCGCTACATTCGCTTTTAAAATCTCAATTATGTTCTTTTCGGGCGAAAGTGCTTTATTGTGCTCATCAACCTCAATCATTGGGCGTTTAGATTTAAAATGCACCACATAACAATCGGTAATACCTATGTGCGGCAAAGTTACTGTGGCTCTTAATACCTTGCGGCTAAATGTAAAATCAGCACTAAGCCCAAGGGTAGCTACAAGTTCATTATCGTGCTGCACCGCAGCCACTTCAACAATAGGATATTTTGCGGCAATTGCCACTACGGGGCGTTTATAAATAAAGTCGTCAATCACCTCGGGCGTATCTACCACTGCAAAGTGCTCATAACCTTGCCCACGTACTAATTCTTGTAACGACTCAATACTAAACACTTCCTGAAAACCAATCACATCAGGTGCGTGCTCTGTTAAATAATCAATAACCCACTGCTGCTTTTTAGCCCACTGTTGCGCGGTATAAATTTTCTCAAACTCATAGTATGCATTGGGTGGCTCAAGGTAATTAAACAAGTTAAATGTGGCTATTTTTAGTTGAGTGTTTTTTATCAAAAGAGGTTCCACTGCTGTACATTTTAAAATAACAAACATCGCTGAGTTATTAGCCCTAATGCTTGCTTAAATGAATACGTAAAAGTATGTAATAGCAGTATACCCTATTGCTTATCGTTTTTAAGGCTTTAGGGGGGGGGGCAAAACCTGTGCTATTTAAGTAAACTTGTAAAAATAAGATCATACATGGCAAATCAATTCAATTTCATACATCAAACAATAGCATTACAAATTTAGCTGCTTACGTATTCGTACGCTTTGTTTTTACCCTTGAGTATCGCTACGCGCTATTAAAACCAAAAACCCCCTCATCTTTTACAAATATCTCCAAAAAGCACAGTGCCTATTTTATTACTGCTTTATTATGCTTATATGCAATGAGGTTGCAGTAACAACCTTTAAAACTACGCATTGAATAATTCTCAACTTACTATTTTAGCCCTTTATTTAGGCTATACTGCCCTTTCCATTACCTACAAACGCTATGTATTATGAACTACTCAAACTTTGGCACTAAATTTACACAACCCAACGGCATTACTCAGTTAATGGAAGACTTAGGCAGTGCTAAAAGCAGTAACAATCCTAATATTGTTATGCTTGGTGGCGGTAACCCTGCATTAGTACCACAAGTAAATGAGGTTTTTTTAAGTGAGTTACAAAAGCTCGTTGCCAGTAATAAAGTATCGCAAGTATTTGGCCTTTACGACGGCCCAACCGGTAACGACGAGTTTAGAGCTGCATTAGCAAGCCAACTAAGTAAAGAATATGCATGGGATATAAGCGCCAATAACGTAGCACTTGGTAATGGCAGCCAAGCTAACTTTTTTGTGTTGTTTAATATGTTTGCAGGCGAAATGCCTGATGGCAGCCATAAAAAGATTTTATTTCCCCTCGCGCCAGAATACGTAGGTTATGCCGACCAAGGTTTATCGGACGATATGTTTGTTGCCATAAAGCCCGATATCGAAATTTTAAATACCGGTAGCACATCTAAACAATTTAAATACGTTATTGATTTTAAAGCGGTTGAAAAAATATTAGCAAACGACAGCAGTATCAGTGCGCTGTGCGTGTCGCGCCCTACCAATCCAACCGGTAATGTAATAACCGACGATGAAGTAAAACACCTTGATTTACTCGCTAAGCAATACAACATTCCACTCATTATAGATAACGCATATGGCGATCCATTCCCGGGCTGTATTTACACCGACGCAAACCTAACCTGGAACTCAAACATAATTTTATGTATGTCGCTTTCAAAGCTTGGCTTACCGGGTTTACGCAGCGGTATTGTGGTTGCAAACAATGAAATTATTAAAGCAATTGGCCGCGTAAATGGCAGCATGGTTTTATCGCCAAATAGTATAGGCCCAAGCTTAGTTACCCGTTTAATTAACGACGACGAACTACTGCCGCTGTGTCGTAATGTTGTGTTGCCTTTTTATCGTAATAAAGCACAAGTAGCGATTGAACTGTTTGATGAAATATTTGCCGATATGAGCGTTTACTTGCATAAAGTTGAAGGCGCATTTTTTATGTGGCTGTGGTTTAAAGATGCAAAAATAACAAGCGAAACACTATACCAAAAGCTTAAAGAGCAAGATGTGTATGTAATTCCTGGACACAACTTTTTTATTGGTATTGACGATAGCTGGGCGCACAAGCACGAGTGTATTCGCATTAACTATGCAACCGATGAAGCAACACTACGCAAAGGTTTACAAACCATAAAGTATTTAATGGCGTAAATTAATGCTTATGCTATCTACGCTTTGGCTATAACTTAACATCCACTATAACGGCACGCTATTGAGCAAGTGTTGCCTTTATCCCTTATTTACCTCTGTAATTCTGTACTCTTTTTGTGCAAACGCGCGCTATACTCTTTAAATTTATATATAAACTGTTATTCTACGCGACCTTTTTTACACGCTATTTACTAGCGGGTAGCATAAAAGGTAGTTCAGGCTGCAAACGCTTACTAAGTGGCAGTAATAAAACGCGCGCCCATACAGGTGCACACTTTAAACACCAACATACAGGTAAATTATGCGATTAGGACCAGGACTACTAGTCACCGCAGCCTTTATAGGACCAGGCACCATAACGACTGCTAGCGTAGCAGGTGCAGACTTTGGCTTTGCACTTATCTGGACATTACTTTTTTCAGTAATAGCCACTATATTATTACAATCTATGGCTGCTCGCCTTGGCGTAGCAACAGGCAAAGATCTTGCTCAAGCACTGCGCGCGCATATTCATACCCCAGTGCTTAAAGTGCTCGCTAGCTTTTTGGTAATAAGCGCCATTGGCGTGGGCAGCGCCGCCTATGAAGCGGGTAACCTTAGTGGCGCTAGCATGGGTTTAATAAAGATATTTCCGACAATAAATGCGCAAATATGGACGCCGCTCATTGCTTTTATTAGCGCATTGTTACTGTACAGCGGAAAACATAAAGTGGTAGAAAATGCGCTCATTTTATTAGTGATTTTAATGAGCTTAGTGTTTATTTCTACTTTAGTTATGGCTGCTCCGCCTATAAGCAAAGTACTAGCGGGTTTTATTCCTACTATGCCTGAGGGCTCTGTTACCACTGTACTTGCACTGATTGGCACCACCATAGTACCTTATAATTTATTTTTGCATTCAGGAGTGCTCGCAGCAAAGTACAACAATAATAGCGATAAACGTAAAATAATTAAGCAAACAAATATCGATACCAGCTTATCAATCACTTTAGGTGGAGTGATCACTTTGGCTATTTTATCTACCGCCTCGGTGGCTTTTTATGGTACCGACGCAGGTAAAGTTAGCGCAGCAAATATGGCAGTACAGCTTGAGCCATTATTAGGTGGCGCTGCCCATTACTTTTTTGCTATTGGTTTATTTGCTGCAGGTTTAACTAGTGCAATTACTGCTCCTTTAGCGGGAGCCTATGCAGTTTGCGGAATGCTTGGTTGGTCTAACAAAATGCAAAGTAGCCGTTTCAAATCGGTAGCACTGGTTATCTTATTGTTTGGCGCAGCTGTTGCCTCTTTGGGGTTAGATCCGGTTGCCGTGATCATTTTTGCCCAAGCTGCTAATGGCTTATTACTGCCTATTATTACTGTTTATTTACTCTGGTTGGTAAATCAAAAAGCGGTGATGGGCAATTACACCAATTCTGTGTTATTAAACCTTATCACTGTGCCTATATTACTGCTTATTTTTGGCTTAAGCAGCTACAAGCTGATTAGTTTGATTTTTTAATTAAACTAAAAACACCTAATTAAAAGCCACTGTTTATTAAAAACAGTGGCTTTTACCTTATTCACTATTATAAAAAACCTTACCTGTATCCTGCAGTAATTAAAATCAGATAATATTTGTTTTTGTTAAGCGTGAAAACACATAGCCACCGGCCGCACCTGCAAGCAATTGAGTGTAAAACCCCCAACCTCTTGCGCCCGCTATAATATGAATATTCATAATCGATTCAATGGCAATTAACACCATAGCAAATGCCACAATGCCAGCAATAACAAATAGCTGAGTACGGTATTTTTGAACCTTTTTATTAAGCTGCACCGTAACTAAAAAAGCGATTGCCAATGCAATGGCAATAATAGCGCCATAGGTGGGTAATAAGCCCAACCAATCATCCAGTGTTAAACTAACACGGTCGCTAAAGCCCACTACAACACCTACATTAACTAATTGATTGACAACGTATTGGCTATGAAACAAGCTAGCAAGTGTGAATGTAAATAACCAAGAAACTAAAAATGAGGGCAATATACGTGTTAAAAATGACATGGTTATCTCAACTTAAAATAAAGTTTTTTTCTTATATAAGCCATGCTAGCAAAGGCTTACCCCGTAAACAATGTATCTCTTTTTTTACTCTGCTTTCGCTTTTTGTGTTTTCTGTTAATGCAGGCGCTGCGTTACCAAAAAAGCAATACAGTACAAAAACCCTTGCTACACAATTACAGTCTCCGTGGAGCATGGTTGAACTAGCAAACGGTACATGGTTAATTACAGAGCGTGATGGCCACGTAGTTATAATTAAAAATAATGAGCAATCAAGAGTAAAACTAAACCTAGAGGGCTTATACCTTGCAGGCCAAGGTGGCTTACTCGATATAGTATTATCGCCAGATTACAGTAATTCCAAAGAAGTAATTTTTACCTACGCCCAAGGCGATGCCAACGCAAACAAGCTTGTTGTTGCCAAAGCCACCTTTAATGGTACTCGTTTTTCAAAGCCGCAAATTATTTATAAAGTTGCTACCAATAAAAACACACCACAGCATTACGCTGGGCGCGCCCTTGTCCTACCCGACAATACGTTATTAGTTTCAACGGGCGATGGCTTTGACTTTAGAGAGCAAGCACAGGTTATTACCAGCCAGCTTGGTAAAATATTACGTATAAACTTAAACGGCAGCATTCCAACAGATAACCCATTTATTAACCATACAAACCCAAATGCCCATGCTGTTTACTCACTTGGCCACCGTAACCCTCAAGGCCTTGTATATGATTACGATACACAGCAAATTATTAGCCACGAACACGGCCCCGCAGGCGGCGACGAGCTAAACTACTTAACCGCAAGCACCAACTATGGCTGGCCAGTAATTACTTACGGTAGGGATTATTCGCAAGCGCGTATTTCACCTTTTACGCAATACCCAGGCATGCAAAAACCAAGTGTTAATTGGACGCCATCAATAGCCCCATCAGGCATGGCGTATTACGGCTCTAAGCACGCCGCTTTCCCTTCACTACAAAAACATGTGTTAATTACGACTTTGGTTGATAAAAAGCTCTACGCTGTAAATTTAGCTAATGGTGAATTTACCCAGTCTCATATATTCCCAGAGGCCACAGGCCGATTAAGAGATGTGTTTGTAACCACTGAAGGTAATGTAGCAATATTAACCGATGGGAAAGATGCAAAGCTGATGTTAGTTAAATCAAATTAGTTCACAAGAGGGTTAGAGAGACTTCGCTTTTAGGGGGGATAGCGCCTTTTAGTAAGCCGCTTTAATAGGTTTAATAACTCTGTTGGGTGGCGCCTTCGGCTTAACCAACCTACCTTTTGACGTAAGTCGGATAAGTGGCGAAGCCACGCCATCCGACAAAAGGGTAGTGTTTATTAGAAACAACCCGACTTACCGCGTTATGCAGTAACCGGAAAGTGTATTAAAGGTAATTACAAGAGCTTTACACCTAGTTTTTACCCGATTCTAATTTCTGTTTTAATAATTCAATAAGTTGAATGTTAAGCCCGGTAATTTCACCTTCTAGCACCTTCACTTTAGCCTGCGACTCTTCATCATCTTTACTGCGTAACAATGCAGTTTCTTGCAGTAGTTTTTCAAGCTTCTCTTGTATTTCAGCAATTAGTTCATCAAGGGGGTCACCTTCAGATTGTGATGCTTGATCTACATCTTCATTACCTAATAACTTGCGAAACGCTGCTTGATTTTTATCTTCCAGACTTTTTTCCGCCCCCTCTTCAGATATATCTACTTGGACGCCTTGAGCCACTCCCTTTTGCACTGTCTCTTTTTCAGAATCGTCATCAGCCACCACCTTTAAAATTTGTTTTTTCGGGTAAGTTTCTAAAGGTTTAGACGTTATGTTAACTGACATTTTATCCATTTTAATACCCTTTATCTAATCAATTATTGCTGGCTATTGTTCACCTATAAATATAATACTTCGCTAACTGTTATTTATTCTTGTATATAAAAACTTTATGCCTGTTCTATTTTTACTTCTAAATTTTTAAGGCAAAAATTTGTTGACTGGGCAATTATTTGTGCGTTATTCATTTTGGGCAAAAACATATTATCGGCAGCAAGAAGCCAAAGGAAAACCCCATAATACCATCATCAGATCATTAGCATTTAAGTGGATAAGAATACTATTTAGGTGCTGGAAAACACATACGCCCTACGATGAATCAACTTACTTAACTGCATTGAAAAGTAAGAGATCACCGCTGTTAAAATTTACGGTGGAAAGTGAGATTTAGTGCTTGCTGTCCACCTCAGGGCGTGTTGTTAGCTTTCTTAACTACTAAACTTAAAACCTTCTACCATTTCTATTCTATGTTTTAAGCTATCTAAATTTATTGAGTTTCTGAATCCATTAAAACTAGTAGAAATTTGAACGATTCTGTCTGAATATTGCTTTTGTTCTTTGCTAGAGTTTTCATCCTTTTCGATATCTTCATGGCGTTTTAATGAATTTCCAACAGCATTTTTATAGTCATCGTATTTAGCTCCGATTAAAAAGCTTTCAATTAGAGCGCAAGGATGTGAGTCCAATAATTCTGATTGAGGAACCATGGCATACAAGTCATTAATCAATTTTTCTGGTGTATCACCTTTGTTGATATAGTCATTATAATTATCATAATGATATTCTTTAGCGATTATTAAAAATGCTAATAGTGCCGGGTAAAGGTATGTATTTTCAGCTGTGGATTGGATTACTAAGTTTATTTTTGCAAAGAGTTGCTCAACTTCACGTAAAGAAAGTTTTTTAGCATTCGCTAACAATTTAAAAGTATCTTTCAAATTGTCCTTATCATATCGGAATTCACTATACTTCATTCTATTTTGGAAGAACTCATTAAAGCCAAAGCTAACATATAATTGATCAATAAATGCATCGAGTTCACTTTCAGGTAGAGTATATTCAATATCAATAAACCGTCTCAAATAACCTACAGCTTCAAATTCTGAGCCATATATAGCTTTGACACTGTGGGACAACTGAACTTTATCCATAGCTAAAATAAAGACTAAGCCTTCAATATCAAGTAAGTGTTTGATTCTTTCTAACAATTCAATTGCATAAGTTGGTCTACACCTATCTAACTCATCAATGAATATAAACAAGCGAGTAGGTGTTCCGCCTTCATTCGATAGAACTTTAGAAACACCAGATTTAAACTTAGAAATTGCCTCTTTATTTTTAGTATATTCTTCTAAGAAGTCTTTAGTTAAGCCTTCCATTACTTTAGATGATTCATCTTCTATTATTTTCTCGGCATCTAAAATACCAGCGGTACCAACTTTGATTAATGCCGGTATCCCTTTTCTTAAAATATGAGCACCTGCTTTTTTTGTGGTTTCCCAAGCTTTGTTTTTCTCTTCATCACCACTAATTAATGCTTTTATTTTTTCGTTTATTTCACCTAGAAAAGCCTGTAAAGGGTCACTAGCAAAGTCGGTTTCCCAAGCACTAAAATAGATAGAGTTATGATCATTATTTTGTAATTGTGCATGCAACATTTCCAAGAATGTTGTTTTTCCTTGCCCCCAAGGAGCATTAACCGATAAAACTATAGGTGAACTTATGTTCTCCAATAAATTTGTAAAATTATCAACATGAGGTTTACGGTTTAATCGGTCGTTTTTGAAAGGGTTTTCTGACTCTACGATGACTTTATGTGATTTAAATTCCATTTTGTGACCCGATTTGATGTGAAAGCTAACGCTTTGCTAAGCGGCAATAAAATTGTTGGCTAAAATAAGCGAGGTACGAGCAAAAAGCCAACTGTTTTTTGTCCGTTTAAGCAACTTGTTAGCCGTTTAACTTACTAATATCACCGCCAATCGCTTTTAAGATGGGGCGCATATAAAATGCTTGCCCCTCATCAAGGTCTACAACTTCTGACTGAGCCAGAGTTGGTTTTGATTGTTCATCTTCTCGCAAGACCTTCCAAGAAATACTTTTTTTACAGTTATCCGAATCTATACCTATAATTTGTAACTTTTCATCTACTATTGGCATTTGATGAATAGCCTTTGTAGAGTTTATTTTAGAGTTTCTAACCCAAAGCTCCGCTATCCAAAGAAAGCCATAAGCATTGGTTATTCTTGCTCGTTCAGCTGCGGAACGCCAAAATATAAACTTATCGGCTTGATCCTCAAAGTTAGTTGTTAATAAGTCGATTATTTTATAGTTATTATCATAGAACATGAGTATGGGAACATGATGCCCATCTTCTGAAAATGTTACTTCTGCTAATCTAGCGTAAAAATCGACTAAACTATCAGTGCTGTTGATTGTCTCCTTAGAGCCAATAGACTTTACTCGAGTTTTTACACTTTCAGGGATACTTTGAGCATCATACGAAACTGAATCGTATGATAATACACCATTAGTAAAGTTCTTTAGTTTAAGATAGTTAACATGTCTAATTTCATCTCTACTAGACTCAAATGATGTAGATGAAGGGATTTTCTCATCTATAGGCGAGTTAACTAATTCACCTAAAGCTTTACAACAATCATACATTCGAGCATAAATAAGAGTTAAAGCATGTAGCAACTCAAAGTCCTGTAGAGTATTTGCTACCCACCTCCTTTCTGACTTGATCACCGCGGCATCTTCAACACTTGAAGGTAATTTTTTTTGAGCTAAACGCACCAACCTTTTAACACTAATACTAAGCAGTTCATTCTTTGTTATTATTTCTATGTCCTGCTCTTCGATATAAGAAAATAATAGTGTTGCCTTAGCATCACTATACATATCTAGATCACCTTGCTTTTCAATAGTATTTCGTGAGTTTTTAGCCCACGTCATAAGAGGATCATTCTTCCATTTATCAATGACATTAACTGGGTACCATTCATCATATCCATCAATATCAGATTTATTCTTTTGAATAATGAATGTGACGGTTCTTGCAGTTTGTAAGAACTGGTTGAGGTTCAGCCTGAATAACTCAGGTTCAAAGTATGTTGAAGCGCAGCTATTAAGAAGGTGAGCTAAATCTTTTAGCCTCCTTTCCCATGGTTTTTTAGTCAAGTGATCTCCAAACTTAGAATTTTAAGCCAAACGGCTAACGCCTCACTAAGAGGCAAATAATAGTTGGTTAAAATAAGCGACGAAGGAGAAAAAACCAACTGTTATTTGTCCTTTTGAGTGACTTATAGTTCGACCAAGCCACTTAATTTAAAAGTAACTGACTATTATATTAAGTGGAATATGCTTCTGTTGGTTACG